>VYFG01000002.1 GCA_009842505.1 Gammaproteobacteria bacterium | reverse complement strand
ATCCATGGGAATGATCAAGACTGACTGAGTCGTATGTGGGGTGTTGTGAGGGCCCCGGCGGGCGGCTTCGGAGTCGCCCGGATTCCCGGAACCGGACTGCCGGATTTTGGCCTTGGGGCGCGTTCCACGGGGTGTTTCCCCGGGGTCCGTCCGGTTCTAACCGTCCATGGCGGATACCCGCCAGCCGTTGCCGCCGGTCTCGTGGACCCGGCGCATGCATTCTTCGGTATATGCCATCAGCGCGTCCGTTTTCTCCCGGGATTCGCACCATACGGCGCCGATGCTCAGCGTGAGCAGTATCTGCAGCTCATCGATTTCCACGGGATCGAAAAACTGCTCCTGCAGGCCTTTTGCGAATCGCGCCATGAATCCCCTGTCCGGCGCGGTGTCCAGAAGAAGCAATATCTGGCCGGTAACGTCGATGTGCAGGCTGTCGGCCGGTGTGCACAGGGAGAGCGTTCGATTCACCAGCGCCTCGAGCATGCGCGCATGGACGCCGTCGCCGGCCTCCGTCAGATGGATGCCCAGGTTGTCGAAGTAGATGCACACCAGGCCGAATCCGGGCTGGGAGGCCCCGTTCCGGAGATCCCGTTCGAGACGCTGCAGGCGGTGTCGCACCCGGTCCGACAACATCGGCCTGGTCAGGCTGACGCCATCGTCCAGGTACAGATCCGCTGCCCGGAGCGGCCGGAATCGCTGGCGGTACCGGGTGATGTCCGTAATGAATCCCTCTAGGCCCAGTAGGTCGTTGCTGGCGGAATAGATGCCCTTTCCCCGTTCCCAGACATGGCGGATATCGCCGCCTTCGGCCTCGATACGGTAGTCGAGGTCGTAGCCGCGCTGTTCATGAATCGCCATCTGCACCGCGTTCCACACCTTTTCCCGGTCTTCGGGAACGATCAGGCTGCCGTATGACAGGCGCCTGTTGTTGATGATTTCCCCAGGGCGGTATCCGGTGAGTGCGACGCTGCCGCGGCTGACATACTCCATCGTCCAGTCGGGATCATTGCGGCAGCGGAACACCATGCCCGGCAGATCGTCAAGAATGCCGCTCAGGGTCCGGTGCTGGGCCAGGAGCGACGCTTCCCGTCCCACCTGGTCGGTAATGTCCGTCACCAGCCCGATGTAGCCGCCGCTGCCGTCGGCGAGCGCGGTTTCATGCAGGTTCAGCTGGATCCAGCCGGAGCGGCCTTCGCGGCTGAGATAGCGCAGGGTATTGTTCACTGGGCCGAGGGGCAGCGGACCCGAGAAATGCTCCCGCAGAAGACTGTGGTCCTCCGGGAGGATGAAGTCGAGAAGGTCCTGGCCGGCGCTTTCCGCCGCGTCGCAGCCGGTCAGATCAAACCAGTTGTCGCTGACGAACAGGATCCTGCCCTCCTGGCTGCATTGCAGCACCACCGCCGGCAGCGAGTGCAGCAGCCGGCTCTCTTCGCTGGATTCCGGGCCTGCCGCGGAATCCCCGGTCTTCGAGAGATTCAAAGGAGCGATGCGCACCATGGTCTTCGTTTCCTGGTTCCGTCGGGTTGCCGGGGTCAGCGGCCTTCGGCAAAGCCGTTGTTGATGGCCCAGATGGCCGCCTCAAGGCGTGAGCGGACTTTCAGCTTGCGCAGGATGTTCTTGATGTGCACCTTGACGGTGCCGTCGGAAATGTTGAGACGGCGGGCGATACGCTTGTTGTTCAGGCCCTCGGCCAGCAGCACCAGGGTTTCTGTTTCCCGTTCCGTGAGGTTCGCATCTTCCGGCAGCAGGGGATGCTCCCCGCTCTTCAGAAGGTTCGCCAGCAGGTTGGCGACATTGTCGTCCATCACGATCTGCCCCTGGGACACCTGCGTGAGCTTTGCCAGCATGTCTTCCGGCTCCATGTCTTTCAGCAGGTATCCGTCCGCACCGAGCTGGATGGCCTTGGCAATGTCCTCGCCCTGGTCGGAAACCGTCAGCATGACGACCATGATGTCCCCCCGTTCCTGCTTGATCCGGCGCAGGACCTCGATGCCGGAGACCGGCTTCATGTTGAGGTCAAGAAGGACCAGGTCAGGATCCAGCTGGCGGGTCTGCGCGATGCTGGAGGCGCCGTCGTCCGCTTCGCCGACCACCTCGAACCGCGCGTCCATCTCGAGCAGCTGGCGGGCGCCCTTGCGGAACAGGGGGTGGTCGTCAATGATCAGTACGCGCATGTCAGTGCACCATGGCACGGGGCGTGAACTTGATCTCGATCTGGGTGCCGCCCTCATCCGGTGCAGCAATCCGCATTGCTCCGTCCAGCCGGCGGGCCCGCTCCTGCATGATCACGAGCCCGTGGTTGCGCAATTTCCGGTGTCCGGCATGCATGCCGATACCGTTGTCCCGGATGTTGAGCCGATGGACATTGCCATGGTGGGTGAGGGAGATGCGCGCATGGTCTGCCTGGGAATGCCTGACGATGTTATACAGGGCTTCGCGAATGATCTGCAACACCTGCATTTCCTCCTCCACGCTGAGCACGTCGTCGCGCCATGCATTGTCGAGCTCGAAGCCGATGTTGCTGCGCGTGGTGAATTCATCCACGGAGTCGCGCACCGCGTGGCGGAAGGATTTGCCATGCATCGTCAGCCGGAACGTGGTCATCAGCTCCCGCAGTTGCCTGTAGGCGTCCCTGAGGGTTTCCCTGAGGTCTCCCAGGATATCCTCCGGGGGGGCGCCCACGGGATCGGGTTCCGACGAATTCTGCAGCGACTGGTCGAGCCTGCTCGCCTGGATCTTGAGGTACGTCAGCGACTGGGCGAGGGAGTCGTGCAGTTCCCTGGAGATCGCCGCCCGTTCCTCGTAGAGGTCATGGCGGCGTTGCTGCTGCGCCAACTGTACGCTGATCATGATTCTTGCGATGAGCGGCACCATCCTGGTGAACCGCTCCAGTTCGGGGCCAGGAATGGATTTCGCCGTGGGCCACGTGATCCTGAGCGCCGCGACCAGCAGGCGCTCATGGCGCAGGGGAAACAGGAGCGCCCGGGGAGATTCCGCGGCCGCCTCGTAACCGGTCGTCAGTCTCGCCAACGCTTTCCAGTGACGGGTGTCCAGGGGGCCGAGGCGCTTGTCCGCGGCGCCGCCCGCCGCCACCAGCACGGGCTCTGCGCCGCTCACACCGGACAGGTACATTTCACAGGTGTCGGCGCCAAGGATGGCCCTGCAGGTGTCGCAGAGCCGCGTCAGGGGCGCGCGGATGGAGCCGCTGTGCACCAGTTCCAACAGGCAATCCTGGGTTGCCGACTCGAACCGCTCATCGACGTCGCGGGCAGCATGTTCCACGGAAGCCATACGCTTTCTACCCCTTACTAGGTACCCTCATCTGGAGTTTTTCGGCCTTGTCAAAAAAGGTATATTCCGGTCATCAACGACCAATTATCCACAATATACAACATCACCTGGAGTAGACAATGACACGCGTTGCCATCATCGGTGCCGGCCCTTCCGGCACGGCCCAGCTCAGAGCATTTGCTTCCGCCGCCGCCAAGGGAGCCGAGATTCCCGAGATTGTTTGCTACGAGAAGCAGGATGACTGGGGCGGACTGTGGAACTATACCTGGAGGACGGGTCTGGACGAGCATGGTGAGCCGGTACACTGCAGCATGTACCGCTATCTCTGGTCCAACGGACCCAAGGAGTGCCTGGAATTTGCCGATTACACGTTCGAGGAGCATTTCGGCAAGCTCATCGCGTCCTATCCGCCTCGCGCCGTGCTGGCGGACTATATCAAGGGGCGGGTCGAGAAGTCCGGCGTACGGAAGTTCTGCAAGTTCAACCATGCCGCCCACAACGTGACCTATTCCGACGAGACCGGCATGTTCAGCGTGACGGTGCGCGACCTCGACAACGGCGAGTGGAACACCGAGGAGTTCGATTACGTGGTCGTGGCCTCCGGCCATTTCTCCATCCCGAACGTGCCCCAGTTCGACGGCATGGAAACCTTCAACGGCCGGGTGCTGCATGCGCACGACTTCCGTGATGCCCGGGAATTCATCGACCAGGACATACTGATCATCGGCACCAGCTATTCGGCGGAGGACATCGCATCCCAGTGCCACAAGTACGGATGCAAGTCCGTCACCATCAGCCACCGCACCTCCCCGACCCATTTTCACTGGCCGGACAGCTTCAGCGAAGTGCCCCTGCTGACCAATGTCAACCGCAAGACGGTGACCTTCAAGGACGGCACTTCCAAGGAGGTGGATGCCATCATCCTGTGCACCGGCTACCTGCACCATTTCCCTTTCATGGATAACAGCCTGCGTCTCGAGACCGAGAACAGGCTTTGGCCGCTAAACCTCTACCAGGGAGTGGTCTGGGAGGACAACCCGAAAGTGTTCTACATCGGCATGCAGGACCAGTTCTACACCTTCAACATGTTCGACGCCCAGGCCTGGTATGCAAGGGACGTCATCATGGGCCGCATCCAGCTGCCGTCGAAGGAGGAAATGCAGAAGGACAGCGCCGCATGGCGGGCTCGGGAGGAAACGCTTGAGGACGATGAGCAGATGATCTGGTTCCAGGGGGACTACACCCAGGCACTCATCGACCAGACGGACTATCCGAGCTTCGACATCGAGGGGGTCAACAAGACCTTCATGGAGTGGGAGCACCACAAGCACGAGGACATCATGGGGTTCCGGAACAACGCGTACAGGTCCCTGATAACCGGCAACCAGTCGCCGGTTCACCATACCCCGTGGATGGACGCCATGGATGATTCCATGGAAAGTTATCTGCAGGATTCCTGACCCCGACAGTCGCAGTCCCGCTCCGGGTCCTGGGACAAGATACCCGGGGTCGTCAATCGCCTGTCTGAACCAGTTTCACGATCAGGCGTGTGCCGGTCGCCTCGGCATACCGACGCAGAGTTGAAAATGACGGCGATACCCGCCCGCCTTCCAGCCGAGCGACGGCTGACTGCGTTATCCCGATTCGTTCGGCAAACTCCCCCTGCGTCAGGTTTGCTGTTGTTCTGGCCCGTATCAAGGTCTCGACCAGGGAGTACATTTCGTCAACACGTGCATACTCTTCCCGGAACTCAGAGTCCTGCATGAAGCGATCTTTCAGGTTCTTTAATTTTGTCATAGCAAATCTGGCGCTTCCGTAGTGGAGACCTGCTTGAAGGCGTGACGAATCTGCCTTTGCACATCCTCAGCTTGAGCTCAATCGACTGAGTGTGATGGTCATCATGGCACTATCTCTTAGAAGCCTTTCCTCCTATCATCATAATTGACTTTTTTCAGAGAAGAGAAGCTGAAAAGACAGGGCGCGAGCGACCCACCATCGACCGGTTGTATGGGAGGTTCCCTGGATGCTCGATCTCAACGAGGCTAGCGGGAGAGTATGACCGTACTCGTGTGGAAGATGCAATTCCGCCTGATCTCGTAACAAGTGAGTGGGGATGGCACCGAAGAATTATAGAGAACAACCGACTATGATCGGGAATGGCGAGTCGGCAAAGGCTTTCGACGCATGCGCATAATTGACTCAAGGTATGTGGTACTTGAACAAGGAACCCCGTCATGACGGGAAATATCCTCCACCCCGGCTCCACTGTACGTTCAGTAGCCGGCACTTTCCAGTTATCTTGATGTCAACTCGTTGGCGCGCCTTTATTTCTTGCTCCAGGAAGCTGATCCTGCCGGTCGGTATACTTGCCTTGGCAATGACGGCTTCGTTCGCGCATTCTCCCATCGGCGGGACCACACCGGAAGATGGTGCCATTCTAAATAAGACACCATCCCATATCGTTCTTAGCTTTGAAAGGCAAGTACGGCTGACCCGTGTCTGGGTTGCCCACACAGGCAGTTCCAAGGTCGATCTGGATCTGGAGAGCCAGAAAACGTTCGCTTCCCGGTTCGAGGTGCCACTGAAAGACATGGGAAGTGGAATGTACCGGATTGAATGGCGAGGTCTTGCGCGCGATGGGCATGTCATGCGCGATATGTTTACATTTCAGATTGAATGAACTTCCCTGATGCATGGGAACTCGCTTCGATCGTTGCGCGGTTCCTGCTCTATCTTGGAACACTCGCTTCGGTAGGACTTGTTCTGGTCCGCATCGTATTTCGTCGCATGACCGGTCACTTGCACAGCTCGATCATCCGACAGGTGATTGGGCTTGCTTTGCTCGCACTCCTAGCTTCCTGTGCCGGATTCGCCCTGAAAGCGGTCGCCCTGACAGGCGAGGCTGCTGGCATGGTCGACCCCGACATCCTGGGCCTGCTCTGGCAAACACCCGTCGGTACGGTGCTCATTCTGCAGGTCGCAGGCCTGTCCCTGGTCATCGGCGGGTTGTACGTTCCTGGTATCGGCCTGTTTGTATCAGCCGGTGGTGGTGGACTGGCACTGTGGTCCTTTGGCCAGATCGGGCACATCTTGGAAGCAGAGCCTTTCTGGCTTGTGTTCCTGCTCATGATGCATCTTACGGTCGCGGCATTCTGGATCGGCATCCTCTCACCGCTCCGTGCGATTGCCGGACATGGTCGCAGCCTGCCGCAGGCGGCCGAATTGGGACACCATTTCGGGCGTATCGCAATCTATGCGGTACCGCTTCTCCTTGTTGCCGGGATTGTCATGGCATGGAATTTGCTCGGCAGCCTCTCTGCCCTAGTGTCGACAGGCTACGGTCTTACGTTGCTCTTCAAAGTCAGTGCAGTTGGGGTTCTGCTGGGATCTGCAGGGGTCAACAAGCTGCGCCTCGTTCCCGGAATGAGGAAGGGTGACCGGATTGCGGCAATGCGGCTGCGAAGATCCATTGCAGTCGAATGGGTCGCAGTCTGTTTCATCCTCGCGGCGACCGCAGTGCTGACAACCATTCCGGACGGTCTGTAGAATCGGGTGTCATGAAACGAATTCTGTGTATCGTGGCGTTTCTGTCTCCTGGTGCCGTACTTGCCGGTCATGAGTTGGAGAACCGCAACCTTGGGAACGGACGGATTCTCTATCAGGAGCACTGCGCCTCATGTCACGGTGTCGGGCTGGAAGGGGAGCCAAACTGGCAGCAGGCCGGCAAGGATGGACTCATGCCAGCGCCGCCGCACGATGCTACCGGCCATACCTGGCACCACGACAACATACTGTTGTTCCTCTACACCAAGTATGGCGGCAAGGCTCTGATGGAGGCACGCGGAATATCCGGGTTCAAGAGCGGCATGCCCGGATTCGGAGATGTTGTGAGAGATGACGGCATCTGGGACATCCTCGCCTATATCCGGTCTACCTGGCCGGAAAAAATAAAGACAATCCAGGCTTCCAGAAACCGTCCTCACGACCAATGACAGGGCTTCCCTGGAACTGGCGGATCATTGGACACGCAACAAGGGGTACGGGAACCGTGGTTATCCTTCTTTCACGATACCTCGTTGTCATCGGAATTCGATGAGACATCTGCCGCAGCAATTTTTCGGCGTAGGGGACGGTATCACGGTCCGCGGACTGGCCGGCAAGGGTTGACCGTGTAATTACCGGATCGTTGGGGTAAGATTATTCATATGAACGAGAGACCCTTTCCGAATCCGCCACCAATCGACCCGCTCCCATTGGAAACTTGGCTGGACCTCCATCCCGAACCTGTCAGACGATAAATCTACCTACTCGAATGGGGGAGGAGTCACAATTCATAACCCTCCGCATCGCTATGCTCTGACAGGTGGCAGCCTTCGGTGGAATTTGCAATTTTCACACGAACAAGAATAGAGAGCATGTGGCATTTTCGAGTAATGGATCGTGGGGAAATGAACCAAGATCCAGTGCAGGATGATTACTTCAATACAGCCGCTTTGGACAGCTACTCAGATGCGCTGGTCAGGGAGGCAATCCAGAACAGTCTTGACGCCAAATCCAACGGCTCTGATGATCCTGTTCGTGTCCGTATCACGTTTCCGGATGATTCTGATCTCCCAAGTGCACAGGATGCTGCACCGTATCTGGACAGTCTGAGGAGTCATATCCAGGCCACCAGCGTCATCGCAGAAATACCAGACACCAATGGCAAAGTACCGTTTTTGTTGTTCGAGGATTTTGGCACGCGCGGGCTTGTCGGTGATCCGGAAGCTGCTGAGGACCCGGAATCAGGCGAACTGGCTGATTTTTTCTATTTCTGGCGCAATATCGGGCGTGGAAAAAAACAGGGTGAGGAGCGTGGCAGATGGGGTCTGGGGAAAACGATGTTTCCGGCTTCCAGCAAAATCCATGCGTTTTTCGGACTCACCCTGCGGGACGGGGACGAGCACGCCCTTCTCATGGGGCAATCGACGCTGTCTATTCACCATATTGACGGGAAAAAGCACTATCCGTACGGCTACTATGCAAATCATGATGAAGAAGACCAGTTTGCTTTGCCCGTTACGGATCCAAAGCGTATTGCCGATTTTTGCTCAACCTTTTTGATCTTGCGGGAATCGGAAACAGGTCTTTCTGTTGTTGTTCCATATCCCCGCGATGAGATCAATGCGAAAGACGTTCTGACGTCTGTAGTCAAACACTATTTTTACCCGATCCTTTCGGGAGATTTGGTTGTAGAGGTTGAATCTGATGGCAAGGTTGTCAAAGTGGAAGAAAACTCCATTGATGAAGTTGTTCAAGAACATTTTTCAAATAACGACAGCACGTTTCTTGGCACGCTCGCTTTAGCCAAATGGTATATCTCCGTTCCCGATGAGGATAAGGTGCGGGCGCAAGATCAGACTCTTTATCGCAGCCCATCCTGGGAGGCTGAGTTGTTCAAAACCAGTCAAATCGATAAATTCGCCGACGCACTTGATTCATACGAGCCCATTTGTGCAAGGATACCTGTCCACGTTATTCCACGTGGAAACGGAAGACTGCCGGAACCTTCTTACTTCGATGTGGTCCTGAAGCGTGACCCAGTGCTTGAGAGTCCGCTAGATGAATTCATCCGGTCTGGAATAACCATCACTGGTGTCACGTCGCTTCGTGAAAGCGGAATCAGGGCACTTGTCATTGCCGACGACTTGCCAATTTCGACAATGCTGGGTGACTCAGAGAACCCTGCACATACAGAGTGGCAGGAACGGTCCAGAAACTTTGTCGGAAAATATCAGGTTGGCAGATCTACACTTGCTTTTGTAAAGGCTGCACCACAAGGACTGCTGAGACTGCTTAACAAACACTCGGAGCAGATTGATGATACCGCCCTGCGGCAACTGTTTCCGGACCCATCTTCGAAAGGAGGGAAGCAGGCCAGCAACCCTGACAAGGCACACAAAACAGGGACAAAAAGGCGCCCCAGAACAATAGTCGATGTGACAAGCCGGCCGCGGATCTTCCATCTATCGCGTACCACAGGGGGTTTTACGGCATCACTTGCAGAGGCGGGCCAGCAGGCGACACCAATGCGAGTACGACTTCGGCTTGCCTACGATGTCAGGCGGGGCGATCCGTACAACCGGTGGAGTGCCGCCGACTTCGACCTTGGAGAGGATTCCGGGCGAATAACACATTCCGGTGGCGACCTGCTCAATGTCACCGGCAACAGACTGGAAATTCTTGCGAAATCCCCGGACTGGAAATTGCAGCTGAATGGGTTTGACCCGAATCGGGATCTTATTGTCGATATCCGGAGGGAGGTAAGCTGAAGTGCGGAGACGGTTCAACTACACAGATCGGCAACGTATCAGAAAGAACGACCTTTCTTTCTCCATAACGGAGGACACAGAGGGCACGCAGAAGTTTTACGCCGATATCCACTTGGGGAGTTACGACTTGCCGCCGGATGCGAAAGTATGGGTTGAAGCGTATGACCGTAATGCGCTTATGAGATTTCCGTTCGGATCTGTTGCAGAGCCAAAAAGTGAGGCCCAGACCACGTTGACGGATTTTACGGGCACGGACAGCTACTACTTTCGGGTAAAGGTTGTGGATGCATTGCACCGGTCTCGATTATTCGCTGTGGCAGATTCGATAAGCCCTTTACGTCGCCACGACGAAGATGAGGCCGCGAAGTCATTGCTGAGGGTTTCCACGAGGGATCTAGGACCGGTTCCCTGGAAGCTTGAGTATCAGATAGCTGATCATCCGCTCCTTGTAATCAATAACCGCATTGACGCAGGCAAGTCCTTGGCGAGATCCAATCTCTTATTCCAGGCGCTAGTACTTCCGGCAATTTTTGAACAGGTATTGCGCCGGATATTACTGGAGGAAGAATATGTCCCGGCGGCTGAGCCTGATGATGACGATCTGTGGAAAGAAGGCTGGTTGGAATTTGCTGGAGGCTTGCCGGGCAATACGCCTCTATCAATTGATCAGGAAGACCCAAACGATGATCCAGAACAGTGGATCGAGGATGCGCGCAGGGGGTTTTGTGAAGAGATAAATGCGATCCACAAGGTCAGGAGCGAACTCAAGGAGGAATCCGATTGATGAGGCTCCGGCGATTCAACGAAAAGGGGATTCAACATTTTGCAATACTGCTTGAGTCCCTGAGGCAGGGGGAATCTGTCGAGACACCCTTGGATTTCCTGAATACAAGTGAATTTTCTGAGGACGTCCCGCAGGTCGACGAACTGGAAGTGCAGCTCTTTGATTCTCGACTTGAGCTGGCGGCGTTCGTCGATAAACTGTTGACGGATGTGGAAATCGGAGATGACATGACCAATATCGGATTGTGGTCGTGGCTCGGGGCGGCATTTCTGGATACCACATGCCCGGCGGATTCAGAAGGAATACGAAAACCCGGGAAAGACTACAGGCATATACCAAGCAGTAACTGGCGGGACTTCTATCGCCATCTTATAAGGGGTCCGGTCCGAATTTTCCGCTTGTTTAAGGACAATCCTGATGCAGCATCCATAGTTCTTTGTCAGAGTCCCCAGTCGCCGGGCGACTTCGTTGAGCAACTGGCTTCACGGCAGGAGCGAATCACCAACCCTGCAATCATTGAGACCGCGAACACCCTTTATTTTGATGGCAAGACTGGGAAGCCAAAGCGAGGTGCATCATCGACGTGGCGTAAGCCGGGCACGCTTCGCCGGTATGGCGATGTGCTGGATCAGTTGGATCTGACCTACGACTTGTATTCGATGTCGGCCAATGAACTGGCGGAACTGCTACCTGATGAATTCTCTGCCTACCTCGGAAAGTAGTTGATTTCTCGCTTGCGGATTACGTCAACCGGGCTGATGGACTCAGCATGGAGCCTATTCTGGAGCGTTTTCCGAAGCTGAGATGGGACATTATGGCCTGTCCTGCGGGTTTTGGCATACCCGAAGGAGACTATTGCGCGGCTGAGGGAGTTGGCACGATTCCGTAATCCTGGGGAATTGTTGTACGGCATGTTGCATTCTGTGTCACTTTGTGACAGTCTGTCAAAAAATGACACAGAGCATGAATGGTGGATTCATACGACAAATCCGAATTTTCCGATCTGATGGACCGTGCCGGGCTGGGAATCGCCGAGACGGCGGATCTTCTCGGTGTCCATGACAGGACTGTCCGGCGCTACAGGAATGGCGAAGCCAGGCGCATCGACCGGCTGAAGATCGAGAAACTCCGGGATATCGCGAACGGTCGCTGCAGGGACCGCCAGGACGGAGGGTTCCGGTTCATCGACCTGTTTGCGGGAGTCGGGGGACTGAGACGACCGTTCGAGGAGATCGGCGGTCGCTGCGTGTTTACTTCGGAATGGGACCGGTTCTGCAAGGAGACCTACACGGCCAATTTTCCGGAACCGGCCGACAGCGACCATGAATATGCCGGCGACATCCGCCCCTATGCAGCAGATCCTGCGCTGGTACCGCCTCATGATGTCCTGCTGGCGGGATTTCCCTGCCAGCCGTTCTCGATCGCGGGCGTATCGAAAAAGAACGCCCTCGGGAGGCCCCACGGATTCCTGTGCGATACCCAGGGAACCCTTTTCTATGATCTGGCCGAAATCCTTCGCCATCACCGGCCACCGGCGTTCCTGCTCGAGAATGTCAGGAACCTGGAGCGGCATGACGGCGGCAGGACATTCGCGACGATCATGCATGTGCTCAGGGACGAACTCGGCTACAGCGTGAGCGCCCGCGTGATCGATTCGTCCCCGTGGGTTCCGCAGAAGCGGGAGCGCATATTCATCGCGGGGTTCAGGCAGGAGACGGATTTCGATTTCGGGGAACTGGCGGTTCCGGCCGGCCCGGGGCCCACGCTCGGATCGATTCTGGAACCGAAGGTCGATCCGAAGTACACACTGACCGCCCATCTGTGGAACTACCTGAAGGAATACAAGAAGAAACACAGCAGGGCCGGTAACGGTTTCGGCTATTCCCTGTTCGGTCCGGATGATGTCACCCGTACCCTTTCGGCCCGCTACTACAAGGACGGCTCGGAAATCCTGATCCGGCAGCGGGGAAGGCGTCCGAGACGGCTGACCCCGCGAGAGTGCGCCCGCCTGATGGGTTTCGAGAAACCCGGTGAGGAGGCGTTCAGGATTCCCGTATCCGATACGCAGGCCTACCGCCAGTTCGGCAATGCCGTGGTGGTGCCGGTGGTCCGTGCGGTGGCCCAGCTCATGAAACCCCACATCGTGGAGCTTCTCGCCCGGGAAGGCGAGGTTCCCTTGGCCGTACAGCAGGCCGATATCCCGATGCCCGAGCCGACCATTGCGGGCTGATCCGTGCCTGCGGACAGGGTAACCCCCGAGGTCCGGAGCCGGATGATGGCCGGGATCCGGGGCAGGAACACGAAACCGGAACGGGTAATCCGGTCGGTCCTGCACCGCAGGGGGTTCCGGTTCCGGCTTCACCGCAGTGACCTGCCCGGGAAACCGGATCTGGTATTTCCGAAACATCGGGCGGTCATACTCATCCACGGGTGTTTCTGGCACGGCCATGGCTGCCACCTGTTCCGGTGGCCGAAGACACGGGAGGACTTCTGGCGGGAGAAGATCAGCTCGAACATGGAACGGGACCGGCGGCAGTTTTCGGCCCTGCGCGACGCCGGCTGGCGCGTGGCCACGATCTGGGAATGCGCTTTGAAGGGGCGACACCGGTTACCGATCGAGACGGTCGCGGAGGCCTGCGCCGGATGGCTTATGTCGGACGAAAACGAACTGGGACTGAGGGGAGATGAAACGCGGACAGTTGCGTGACCACTTTGTCGGGGCCGGTGTCAAGCGCCTGTCCGGTGTTGATGCGGAACCCGAGAAATCGAACCAGCACGAGGTTAACACCACGCGCGAGATGCGTGACCGGTTCCTCGGCGAGATCCACGAACAGAAGTACCCGGTCCGGTATATCTGGCTTGGCGGTGACCGGGAAGGGTTTTCCGTCGAGGGCACCGCAACCCATTACGATGCGCGCAAAAATATAGACGGCAGGTCGGAGTGGCGCCTGTACTATCCCTCCAACGCGGTCACCGAAGCCATGCGCGGAGGGGATACCCTGTTTCTGGCCAAGCACAACGACGGGCAGTTATATTTCATCGTCGCGCCGGAAGGTTCCACCAGCGAGCATCAACTGCTGTGGCTGTTCGGGGTCGCGCCCAAGGGAAAATCCTTTGTTTCCAGGGAATTTCCGGAAGACGGCCCCGAACTGGACTTCGCGGCCCGTTACATCCTCGACGAGATCGGCATCGAGACCGAGGATCCGGATGCCGACGGGCTTGGCGAAATCATTGACCCGTTACCGCTGGCGTTTCCGAGTACCGCCAATTTCTCCCGTCTTGCCCGCGACACACTGCCCGATGTGCGGGCGGAGGATGATCCCGATGTGGCCCTGCTGATGTGGCTGATCCGCGAGGAGGCCCTGTTCCGCCGTCTGGAGAAACGCATAGTCTCAAAGCGTCTGGAAGAGGGGTTTGACAACGAAGAAGGGGTTGATGTGGACGGGTTCATCGACTACTCGCTCAGTGTCCACAACCGGCGCAAGTCCCGCATGGGCCATTCCCTGGAAAACCATTTGGAGGCGGTGTTCCGGGCCTTCGGTATTGCATATGACCGGGGCAAGATCACGGAGAACAATCACAGGCCCGATTTTCTGTTCCCGAGTGTGACGGCCTATCATGCGGCACCTGCCACCGGGGCCACGAATCTGGCCATGCTCGGGGCCAAGTCATCATGCAAGGAACGCTGGCGACAGGTGCTGGCGGAGGCCGACAAGATACCCCGGAAACACCTTCTGACGCTTGAGCCGGGAATCTCGGAACCCCAGACGGATCAGATGGAGGCCTCAAACCTGCAGCTGGTGGTGCCTCGTGACATTCTGGGAAGCTACACGGAGGTGCAGCGGGTATGGCTCTGGAATCTGAGGGATTTCATTGGACACCTCAAGCGTGGCAGATAAGATGTTGGAGTTCGAAGGACGATGGCGGTTCGAAAGCCCCGGCCCGGTGGGGAATGATGTCGTGTGGGAATTCCAGAAACTAATCGAGAGGATTTGTGGGCAAGATGATCGAAAGTATATTCTTGAGCATTTCAAGTCCTATTTTGCAACAGCAGCCGGCACGCAGTACTACCCAAGCAGCAACGAGAGCTGAGCCTCAACGGATCTGGACGGGGTGATGAGTGAAGCATCTGAGAATGCCCCTTTGTTCATTGAAGCTTTCTACAACGCATGTGACAACCTTGCGAAAGAGCATCCCGGGATGGAAGTGCCCAGCGTCACACGTATCAACCGGATCCTGAGCAATGCAGACGCCGGTTTTCAGATTGATCCACCAAAGCTTATCGCTACCCGTACCCATGCGCCGATCGCGGTGTCGGATGAGGCACCATCACTTGATATGCAGGCCAAGGAAACGATCCAAAACGCCTTAGATGCTTCAGAACAAGCACTTGAGGGGGGCAATGGGCGCCAAGCCGTGCAGGAAGTGTTATGGTTGTTAGAGAGTTTCTCTACCGTATTCAGAAATCCGAACATTTTGGACGGAGGCATCCATGGTCGGTACTTCAGCAAAATAGTTGAAGAACTCCGCAATCACGGCGAGGGCAACCACCAAAGGCAAATACTGCAGTGGATGATGACTTTGTATGGTTATTTGTCATCGCCAACGGGTGGTGGGATTCGCCACGGCGTCGACCTCAATGAGGGGCAGGAACTCGGTATTGTCGAAGCGCGTCTTTATTGCAACCTTATTCGGAGCTACCTGACTTTTCTGATTGCGGAATATGAACGACTTCAGCGTAAAACACCGTGAAGCACGTTGAATTTTACTGTTTCATGGGGTGTTCTCGGCGATCGGATGGCGCTGTCTCCGAAAAAATCTCAAAATGTGTACTGCCTGAGACGACCCGGATACTGGGCTATAGCCGTCTTTTGAGTCGTCCTAAAATTGCTATTTCAATAATCTAGCACGATTTGAGACATGGAAGGTGGGAACTGCCCGGATCGGCAACATCGGCCAGAGTCCGTATGCACAGTTCGGGACACTCCGGAATGCGGCTGTGATGAGACCTTTGAAGAAAATAGATTCGGATGGACCGCACCTTCTTCCACCAGGTGACCGGGAAATACCAGCGACCGGTCGTGGCATCCGGGTCCGCCCCTGCCGCCATGGCCCTGCCCCTGCCCCCGGTACGCTTTCGGGCGTCCTTTTTCGTTCGTCAAGATGAACGTCACCGGCGAGGCAAATCCACCTGAAATCGTCACGGTCATCGATCTGGCGGACAACGTTGTCGACGCACTGCCGAGATCCGTGGTTAAGGGCAGGGGATTCACCTACCGGGTGACCTACATCCTGGTGTTCAACCAGGCCGGCGAGATTCTGGTACAGGGGCGTTCCGATACCAAGGACTGGTCCCCCGGCCTCTATGACCTGGCAGCCGGCGGCATCATCCAGCAGGGTGAAAGCTATGAGTTGTCGGCCCGCAGGGAACTCGAGGAAGAACTCGGTATCAGCCCCCCGCTCACCGGCCAATTCGACTTGTTCTATGATGACCTGAAGTCCCCGGTCAGGAACCGGAACTGGGGGCGGGTCTTCTCCTGCGTGCACGAAGGGCCGTTCCGCCTGCAGCCGGAAGAGGTGGTGTCGGCTGAATTCATGTCCGTGGACAGTGCGCTCGCGCTGGACCCTGACCGGGTCACGCCGGACACGCGCCAGGTGCTGATCGCCTACCGGATGTGATCCGCAAGGGCCTCTTCATCCGTCTGCCCTCGTCGGACTTGTGCAGGGGTGGGCCTCAGAGCTGGTTTATATCCCTCACCGCGCCATTGGCCGCGCTGGTGGCCAGAAGTCCGTAGGCTTTCAGGGCGGTACTGACCTTGCGGTCCCGATCGGGTTTCCACGCATTACTCCCCCTGGCCTCCATGGCCGCGCGCCGGGATTCGATGGTGGCCTCGTCCACGGCGAGATGGATGCGCCGGTTGGGGATGTCGATTTCGATGGTGTCGTATTCCTCCACGAGACCGATCAGGCCGCCTTCCGCCGCTTCCGGGGAGACGTGGCCGATGGACAGTCCGGACGTGCCGCCGGAGAAGCGCCCGTCCGTGACCAGAGCACAGACCTTGCCGAGATTTTTGGACTTGAGGTAGGACGTCGGGTAGAGCATCTCCTGCATCCCGGGTCCGCCCCGGGGGCCCTCGTAACGCACAACCACGATGTCCCCGGGCTCGATTTTGTTGCCCAGTATGCCGTCCACCGCCGCCTCCTGGCTTTCGAAGATCCGGGCCCGGCCGGTGAATGTCAGGATGCTCTCGTCAACCCCGGCGGTCTTGACGATGCAGCCCTCCTCGGCCAGGTTGCCGTAGAGTACGGCCAGTCCGCCATCCTGGCTGTATGCATGGGCCTTGTCCCGCACGCAGCCGCCGTCCCGGTCGAGATCCAGGGACTGGTAGCGCTTGTTCTGGCTGAATGCCACCTGGGTGGGGATGCCGCCGGGTGCGGCGCGGTAGAAATCCCGGCAGCCGGGCTCGTCCGTCTTCACCACATCCCACTCGTCGATGGCCGCGCCCATGGAGGGGGTGTGCACGGTGCTGACGTCACGGTTGATCAGCCCCGCCCGGTCCAGTTCCCCCAGGATGCCGATGACGCCGCCGGCGCGGTGCACATCCTCGACATGGTAGTCCGAGGTGGCGGGAGCCACCTTGCACAGGTTGGGAACCTTGCGGGACAGGCGGTCGATGTCCTGCATGCTGAAGGGGATTTCTCCTTCCCGGGCCGCGGCGAGCAGGTGCAGCACCGTGTTGGTGGAGCCGCCCATGGCGATGTCCAGGGCCATGGCGTTCTCGAACGCCTCGAAGCTGGCGACATTGCGGGGCAGCAGGCTCGAGTCGTCCTCGTCGTAATGGCGTCTGGCCAACGCCACGATCCGCCGTCCCGCCTGCAGAAACAGTTCTTCGCGTTGGGCATGGGTTGCCACCAGGGTGCCGTTGCCGGGCAGGGCGAGGCCCAGGGCCTCGGTCAGGCAGTTCATCGAGTTGGCGGTGAACATCCCGGAGCAGGAGCCGCAGGTGGGGCAGGCGGAGCGCTCCATGGCGGCCGTCTCCTCGTCCGACACGCTGTCGTCCGCGGCCACGATCATGGCGTCGATCAGGTCGACGGACCGCTCATGGTCGCGCCAGGTGACCTTGCCTGCCTCCATGGGGCCGCCGGAGACGAAGATGGTGGGGATATTCAGCCGCATGGTCGCCATCAGCATGCCCGGCGTGATCTTGTCGCAGTTGGAGATGCAGACCAGCGCGTCGGCGCAGTGGGCATTGACCATGTATTCGACGGAATCGGCGATGATTTCACGGGAGGGCAGGGAATAGAGCATGCCGCCGTGCCCCATGGCGATGCCGTCGTCCACCGCGATGGTGTTGAATTCCTTCGCCACACCGCCGGCCCGTTCGATTTCACGGGCCACCAGCTGTCCCAGGTCCTTCAGGTGCACGTGACCGGGAACGAACTGGGTGAACGAGTTCGACACCGCGATGATGGGCTTTTCGAAATCCTCCTCTTTCATGCCGGTGGCGCGCCACAGTGCGCGGGCACCCGCCATGGTTCGGCCACGGGTAGTGGTCCAGGAGCGGTAATCGGGCATTTTCCTGATCAGGTTGGTTGCCGGCCGCAAATTATATCAAAGTTGCGGCCGCGGCTTTTGCCGGATGCCGTGTGGTCCCTGTCGGTGCCCGCGCAGGGCCGGCCCGGCGTCATTCCGTGGGGATGCGGATGCCGGCCGCTGCCTGGTTGCGGGGTGGATCCGTCCCGGTGGGACTCAGGTGTTCTCCACCAGCCTGGCGAGTTCCGTATCCAGCCGGTCAAGGATTTCGTCGTAGCGGAACGCCCCGAGCTTTTCCCCGCGGCATTTCAGGTTGACGTAGTTCGGTCCGCACCAGAGCCCGAGATCGGCGTCGTCGGTTTCCCCCGGGCCGTTGACCCGGCAGCCCATGACGGCGATGGTCAGCGCATGTTCCTCGGCCCACCGGGTTCTTTCCTGCACCTTGTGCGCCAGGTCGATGAAGGCCTCGTTCTCCACCCGGGAGCAGCTGGGACAGCTGATCAGGTTCAGGCGGTCCGGATTGAAGTGCACCACGGTGCGCACCCGGCCGGCGCTGATATCGGTGAGAATCTGGCGGCCGGCGATGATTTCCTCGTGCTTTCGGTCGTTGGGCAGCGTGAGCGATACTCGGACGGTGTCGCCGATGCCGTTGCCGATCAGCTGCTCGAAGGCAATGCGTGTCTTTTCGATTCCCATGGGCGGCATGCCCGCCTCGGTCACACCCACATGCAGGGGGATCTCCGGCCGGACGTCCGCAAAGGCGGTATAGGCCGCCACGGTTTTCTGCGGATCCGAATCCTTGAGGGAAACGCAGTAGCGGGAAAAACCCAGGGAGTCCAGGAGATCGCTGTGCTCAAGGGCGCTTTCCACCATTGGGGCCACCGAGTTCTCATCCTCTCCAGGGGAGAACTTCTCCGGGTCCACCGAACCCGCGTTGACACCGACGCGGATGGCGCAGTCGTTCTCGCCCGCGATATCCACCAGGAAGGCAACCTTGTCCTTCCAGGGTTTCTTGCGTTCATGGTGGTAGAGATGTCCGGGGTTGTAGCGGATCTTGTCCACATGGGGCGCGATCACTTCGGCCAGGCGATAGTTCTCCTGCAGGTCAACGCTCAGTACCGCGTTGCTCTCGCCCCGGATCCGGATCAGCGCCTGTGCGTCCTTGCGGTTGTCCGCGGCGATGCGGACGATGTCGGCGCCGGCCTGCTCCAGCAGCCGGAGCTGCGCCAGCGTGGCGTCCACGTCGGTGGTGGGCGTGGCACACATGCTCTGCACGGCGATGGGGTGATGGTCGCCGATGATGACGCGTCCGATCCGGACCGCACGGGTTGCGTTGCGTTGAATCATCGGCCGCTGATGAAGTCGTAAGGTCGCAAAGAGGAAGCAACCCTATCCCTTCCTGAAAGCACATGCAATATCATATGGACGTCCCCTGGGATGACAATTCCTGATATCCCGATTTTCCGACAGCACCAAGATGGATATCCGTCGCATTGACCAACGGTTGCGGGCAGTGGCTGCCGAATCAGCCGGCAAGCTCCACTGGTTCGCATCCGTAGGCTCCACCAACGATTATATCCTGCATGAAGTGGCGGATTACCACGCCTCGGTCTGCCTTGCCGCAGAACAGACCACCGGGCGAGGTCGCAGGGGCCGTCGCTGGGAATCCGCGCCGGGGCAGGGCATCTACCTGTCGCTGGGATGGGATCTGCGCGGCGCATCGCCCAGCGGACTGTCCCTGGCGTGCGGGCTGTCCGTGCTGGATGCGCTGCAGGAGCAGGGCGTGCGATGCGTCACCCTGAAATGGCCCAACGACGTTCTCCTCGAAAAAAGGAAACTGGCGGGAATCCTGGTGGAACTGGGCCGGGAGCGATGCGTCATCGGCATCGGACTCAATGTTACACTACCCGAGTTTGCCGCCAGGGATCCCGAGGCGGCGGTCCCCTGGACCGGTCTTTTCGAGCACGGATATGACATTGACACCGAATTGCTGACCGCGACAGTGATTGCCAACCTGAACCGTGACCTGGCCCGCTTCTGCCGGGAGGGGTTTGCGCCGGATGTCGATCGCTGGAATACCGCCCACGCTTTCCATGGCGCCGACGTGGTCATCGTTGCCGGGGAACAGGTGCAGGGCCGCGTGATCGGGGTGGACGCCCGGGGCGCGCTCTGCCTGGAAACGGGGCAGGGCAGGCGGGTGTTCCATGCCGGCGAGGTGTCCCTGAAGATTCCGGAACCGGGACAGGATGAACGCTGACCCGGATAGCTGCCTGCTGGTGGACATGGGAAACCAGCGGCTCAAGTGGCGCCTCAAGCAGGCATCCCGCGCCATCGGCGCCGGGCAGGCCCAACCGCCGCCGGCCGCCGAGGGGGTGGTTTCCATCCGGCCCGGACGGCCCGCCGAGGACGAAACGGCATCCGGGGACCTTGAAAGCCCCCGCACGCTGGACGACGGCTTTCCCGACATCCCGTCGCCCGGGCGGATACTGGTGAGTGCTGTCAGCCACAGCGGCGCGGTGGAGATGTTCGAAAGCTGGTGTCACCGGCGCTGGGGGGTTACCGCGGAGCTGGTGGCGTCCGAAGCGGAATTTGACGGCATGGTCAATGGCTACGACGATCCGTCCCAACTGGGCTGCGACCGGTGGCTGGCCGCCCTCGCCGCGCACCGGATGATCTGCAAGGAGGGGGGCGGCGAGGCCGCCGTGGTGGTGGATGCGGGCACCGCGGTCACCGTGGATCTTGTCGTTCGCGGTCGTTTTGCGGGCGGGGCCATATTGCCGGGCATCGCGACGATGGTACGGGTGCTGGACCGGGAGACCGGCCGCATCAGGCTGGAGACCTGCCGGCCGGCAGGGGGCGGGAACGGGGATGCTGAAGGCGTCCTGCCGTCACCGCTTGCCACCAACAGCGATGACGCGGTGCATGCGGGCGCCTGCCACGCCGTTTGCGGTGGCGTCGACCGCTGCATCGACGGACTCCGGTCCCGGGAGGGGCTTGGCGCGCGGGTGCCGGTCCTGGTTACCGGGGGTGATGCCGGAACCGTGGCCGCCGGCATCCGGCATCCGGGGGAGATCCGGCCCAACCTGGTTCTGGACGGTCTTTCACTGGTGGCCGGGGAGTGCCGTTCATGAAGTGGGTCGCTGCCCTGCTCCTGGTGGTGAACGTAGCGGTTTTCCTGGGAATCAGCAACCGCCAGGTCGAATCAGTCCAGTTCCAGGGCGAGACCCGCCAGGACATCAACCGGGACAGCATGCTCTTGCTGAAGGAGGCCGTTCCGGACGGGGAAATCCGCCGGGAGCCGCCGGATGCCCCGGCGCCGTTGGCGGCCGGGGCGGAATCCGTGGATTTGCCCCAGGGGGAGCATGTCTGCGTCCTCGTGGGGCCTTTTCGGCAGGATGAACACTGGGATGGCGCCCGGGAATGGGTTGAGCAGCAGCCCTGGGCCAGTGCCCGGGTACACCGAGCAAGCCGGGAATTGAGGGCGGTGCACGTCTATCTCGGCCCCTTCGGGCCCGGTGAGTCGGCCCAGTCCACCATGGAGATGCTGGGCCAGAAGGATCTGGAACATTCCTACGATCTGCGTGATGGCAAGGAGAGAATTTCACTGGGCTATTTCACCCAGGATGAACTGGCCCTGCGATATGTCGAGTATCTTCAGAACGACCGGGGCGTGGATGCCCTTTCCCAGCCGGAATACCGGACCCTGGGACCGTTTTTCTGGATGGACGTCAGCGCGGAAAACGGGTATCTTGGCCAGCTGCTGGAGCGTGACTGGCTTGCGGGGGGCGTCAGGGTATCGGAAAAGGCGTGCGATTCCCCGGAAACGGAATGAAATATCGCGTCCGGCCGCCCGAATCTGCCCCCTGTTCATCGCCCGCTCCGGTCGCAGAAATCTGCGAAAATTCATTGCAATCAATGGGGCAATTTGAGTAAAATCGCGCTCCATTTTGTTTGGCGGTTATGTGCAGGCCATCCGGTTGGCCGGTCAGGCGCTTTCTGAAACCATTATTCCTTCGCTAATTCATTGATTGGCAGGGTATTTTCGTTTTCATTTTGGGCCCGCATAGCTCAGTTGGCTAGAGCAGCTGATTTGTATTTATTGCACCTTTTCGGGGAAACCCGGGAAGTGGAGGTGGCTAAAACGGGGAAACCTTCTCCGGGGATGTTGCGGGGCCGGTACCGGGCAACGCACCGTTTCCGTGAATGGCAATCCCGTGCTACCCCGTACCGAGGCCGATGAGTCGCGCCGGGTTTCCGGCCGGACTTTCCGGTCAGGGGCGGGGGAGTGTAGAGACTTTACACCACCCACCTGCAGCGGGGCGCCGGGAGACCGGTGTCCGGTATGGTGAAGAGAAAGTCCAGACCCCAAACCGGTTCCGCCGCACCGGGAAGCCTCCGGGACGGCGGTTCGGGGCCGTGAAAGCGGTAGCGGGTATGAATCAGCAGGTCGTGGGTTCGAGTCCCTCTGCGGGCTCCATCCGGACAGGCTCTTGCGAGCCGGGTTGGCCGGGTGGATGCCACCGTCAGAACGCCAGGCAATCTGGGGACCGGTTTTTGGAGGGGTTCCCGAGCGGTCAAAGGGGGCAGACTGTAAATCTGTTGGCTCAGCCTTCGGAGGTTCGAATCCTCCCCCCTCCACCATTTCCGCGGTCCGACCGGGGGGAGTGGGGAACGAGAACGAGTAATGCGGGTGTAGTTCAATGGCTAGAACCTCAGCCTTCCAAGCTGATGATGTGGGTTCGATTCCCATCACCCGCTCCATCGGCTCCGGACATTGGCCGGGGGTGGCTGAATTGGTAAACGATGCCCATATAGCTCAGTCGGTAGAGCACTTCCTTGGTAAGGAAGAGGTCACCAGTTCAAGTCTGGTTATGGGCTCCAGCAACCAAGTGCCCGTGAAGCGGGACAGATATCTTCAATCGAGTGAAAATTGAGATTTGACACATGTCGAAAGAAAAATTTGAAAGAACGAAGCCGCACGTGAACGTAGGCACGATTGGACACGTTGACCACGGCAAGACGACGCTGACGGCGGCGCTGACGAAGGTGTTGTCGGCGCGACACGGCGGTGCGGTGACGGCGTTTGACGAGATTGACAATGCGCCGGAGGAGCGGGAGCGCGGGATCACGATTGCGACGGCGCACGTGGAGTACGAGACGGAGAACCGTCACTATGCGCACGTGGACTGTCCGGGTCACGCGGACTATGTGAAGAACATGATCACCGGTGCGGCGCAGATGGACGGGGCGATTCTGGTGTGTTCGGCGGCGGACGGTCCGATGCCGCAGACGCGGGAGCACATTCTGCTGGCGCGTCAGGTTGGAGTTCCGTACATCGTGGTGTTCCTGAACAAGGCGGACATGGTGGACGACGAGGAGCTTTTGGAGCTGGTGGAGATGGAGGTCCGGGAGTTGCTGGACAGCTACGAGTTTCCGGGGGACGACACGCCGATCATCGTGGGCTCTGCGCTGAAGGCGCTGGAGGGGGATTCTTCGGACCTGGGAGAGGGATCGATTCTGCGGCTGGCGGAGGCGCTGGACAGCTACATACCGGAGCCGGAGCGCGCGGTGGACGGAGATTTTCTGATGCCGGTTGAGGACGTGTTCTCGATATCCGGCCGCGGCACGGTGGTGACGGGACGGATTGAGCGCGGCGTGATCAAGGTGGGAGACGAGATCTCGATTGTGGGGATCAACGAGACGACGAAGACGACGTGCACGGGTGTAGAGATGTTCCGCAAGCTGCTGGACGAGGGGCAGGCGGGAGACAATGTCGGGATTCTGCTGCGTGGCACGAAGCGCGAGGAGGTGGAGCGCGGACAGGTACTGGCGAAGCCGGCATCGATCACGCCGCACACGAAGTTCGAGGCGGAGGTATACATATTGTCGAAGGAGGAGGGAGGTCGTCACACGCCGTTTTTCAACGGTTACCGGCCGCAGTTCTACTTCCGGACGACGGACGTGACGGGGGCGTGCGAGCTGCCGTCGGGGACGGAGATGGTGATGCCCGGGGACAATGTGAACCTGGTGGCGGAACTGATTGCGCCGATCGCGATGGAGGAGGGGCTCCGGTTCGCGATCCGCGAGGGCGGCCGCACCGTGGGTGCGGGCGTGGTGTCCAAGATCCTCGCCTGA
>VYFG01000108.1 GCA_009842505.1 Gammaproteobacteria bacterium | reverse complement strand
TGTGCATTGCACAATTCCCTTGTCCCTATTGGAATTTTGCAAGCGGCTCATGGGACAGCGGCGTCAAAAGTAACGTATTTCTGCAGGAATTGCACACCCATGGTCATTTCGGATGTCTCCACGGTCCATCCCCGGGTTTCCCGGGTCCGGGATTGCCCGGGACAAGGGTGCCGGATCCGTTCTGCGCTCCCCGGTTCGTCCGGCCCGGCGCAGCTTGCCCGCATGGACGGGCGGCGACATCCGGAGGGCTCAAACGGTCAGGATGTGAAGTATGATTCCGGTACACTTACCCGGCTTGAGACCGACGCATCATCGCGACGACAGTCCGAATACGGAGAATGGCATTGAACAGGCTCGCCATCGCCCACTGGGACGACATTGAGGACCGCCAGCCGGCCCATGCGCTGGTTTCCAACGTCGACCTGGTGATCATCCGCTACGACGGGAACGTCTCCGTCCTGTACGGACGCTGTGCCCACCGGGGCGCGCTGATGTCCGACGGTTATGTCCTGGGCCAAAATCTTATTTGCGGAGTGCACTCCTGGGATTACCGCTTCGACACGGGTGTCAGCGAATACAACAACAGCGAATATCTGGACAAGTTCACTGCATGGGTCGAGGACGGCCGGGTCTGGGTGGACGAGGACGAGATCCTGGAATGGGAGAGGAAACACCCGCAGCCATACAACCGCGAGACCTACCAGGGCGCCTATCAGGACCCCGTCGGAACACCAGACGAGCCCCACGTCAAGCTGATCCGGAAGCTGGCCGGCCAGGGCCTGTCCAAGACCGGGCACCACGGCCCGGTGGCCGCCATGGGGGTGAGCCACCGGCTGCTGCCCGCCTGGGACGACATCCAGTTCGTGGTGGGGCAGCTCGCGAGGATGCCGCTGCTGGACGACGAACCCGTTGGCACGGAACTGGTGATCGGTCCACGGGCCGGCAAGCCCCTTCACCTGGAGATCCCGCTGCTCGTCTCCGACATGAGTTTCGGTGCCCTGTCCGAGGAAGCCAAGGTGGCGCTGGCGCAGGGCGCGGAACTGGCCGGCACCGGCATCTGTTCCGGTGAAGGGGGCATGCTCCCCGAGGAGCAGGAAGCCTGCAGCCGCTATCTCTATGAACTGGCCTCCGCGCGGTTCGGTTTCGGCTGGGACAAGGTCGGGAAATGCCAGGCCTTTCATTTCAAGGGCGGCCAGGGCGCGAAAACGGGCACCGGCGGGCACCTGCCGGGCAACAAGGTCCAGGGGAAGATTGCCGAGGTGCGGGGGCTGGCAGCGGGGCAGGATGCCATTTCTCCCGCCAGGTTTCCTGACTGGCACAGCCTGGACCAGATCCGGGATTTCGCCATGGAGGTCCGCCAGCGGACGGACGGCATCCCGGTGGGTTACAAGCTGTCGGCGCAGCACATCGAGAAGGATATCGACGCCGCCCTGGAGATCGGGGTGGATTACATCATTCTGGATGGCCGGGGCGGCGGTACGGGGGCAGCCCCGTTGATCTTCCGGGACCATATTTCCGTGCCCACCATCCCTGCGCTTGCCCGGGCACGGCGGCATCTCGACCGCAGCGGGCAAGGCGATGTCTCCCTGATCGTCACCGGTGGCCTGCGCACCCCGGCCGATTTTGCCAAGGCCATGGCGCTCGGAGCGGATGGCGTGGCCCTGGCCAATGCCCCGCTGCAGGCCATCGGCTGCTTGGGAATGCGCGCCTGCCACACCAACAACTGCCCGGTGGGGATCGCGACCCAGAAACCGAACCTGCGCGCCAGGCTGGTCGTCGAGGAGGCGGCCAGGCGCCTTGACCGGTTCTTTCGTGCATCCACGGAACTGATGCAGGTCATGGCCAGGGCCTGCGGGCACAGTCATCTGAATCAGTTCCGCCCGGATGACCTGACGACTCCCAGCCGGGAGATGGCCAGCCTCGCCGGCATCTCCTATGCCGGGGTTGGGCCGCCCTGATGCGCCCGCGCCGTCATGGAGTCCGAATCAAATCCATCCTTCCAGGCAAGTGACCATGCAGAAACAGAATCCCGAGGGCCTTGACTGGTTCAAGATTGCGGAGACGGACGAGCTGCCGGAAGGCCGCGTAAAGACCGTGACCGCCGGCGCCAGATCCATGGCTCTCACTCATTTCAACGGCAGGTACACCGCCATGGACAACAGGTGCCCCCACCAGGGCGGCCCCCTTGGCGAGGGCTCCATCGAGGTGGGCAAGGATGGCAGATGCTGGCTGCGCTGCCCCTGGCACGGCTGGGACTTCGACCCGGAAACCGGCAAGCCCCCTGGCGGCCACGAGGATGCGGGCCAGCAGCTCTATCCAGTGGAAGTCCGCGACGACGGGATTTACCTGGGACTGGAACAGGAGCCGGCCAGGGCTCCCACCGTGTCGGACATCATGGCGGAGACCATGGTGAACTGGGGGGTGAGATCCGTTTTCGGCATGGTCGGTCACTCTAATCTCGGACTTGCCGAGGCGCTCCGGGTGCAGGAAACCCGGGGCAAGCTGTCGTATTTCGGCGTCCGGCACGAGGGCGCTGCCGCGTTCGCATGCGCCGGCTATGCCAAGGCCTCCGGGATGCCGGCGGCATGCCTGACCATTGCCGGACCCGGCGCCACCAACCTGCTCACGGGGCTTTGGGACTGCAAGGTGGACCGGGCGCCCGCCCTGGCCCTGACGGGGCAGGTGGACATCCAGGTACTCGGCCCGGGCGCATTCCAGGACATCGACCTTTCCTCCGCGTTCGAGGCGGTTGCGGATTTCAGTGAGCCGGTGCTGCATTCCAGCAAGCATGTCGAACTGATGAACCTGGCCTGCAAGAACGCCATCGTCAACCGCACCCCAACCCATCTGATCTTTCCGGATGACGTGCAGACCATCCCGGCAAGGGAAGGCGCGCGGGCGGGGTCCCCCGACGGCCGGCTGGGCGATGACCGGATAACCCCGCCCGCCGACGCCATGGCAGAAATGGCGGAGATGATCCGGGCCCACAGGCGCCCCGTCATCATCGTGGGATACGGTGCCAGGTACGCGATGGACCGGGTCATTTCCCTTGCCGAGTCGCTTCGCGCACCGGTACTGACCACGTTCAAGGCGAAGGGCCAGATCTCCGACCATCATCCCCTTGCCGCCGGTGTCCTCGGGCGTTCCGGCACGCCGATCGCGAGCTGGTTCATGAACGAGTGCGACTTGATCATCGCTCTTGGAACCTCCTTTTCAAACCACACCGGCATCACGCCCAAGCGGCCGATCATACAGGTGGATTTCGACCGAATGGCACTGGGGAAATTCCACCCCGTCGCGCTCCCGGTCTGGGGGGAAATCGGCACCACCCTGCATCTGCTGATGGACACGCTGGGTGACCGCGTGGAGACCGTGGATCAGTCCGGGGAGGTGGCGGAACGCTGGCAGATCTGGCGCCTTGAAAAACGGCGCCGCATGGCGGACAGCCGCGGCCGGGGAATCAATTCGGCGACGGTCTTCGACAGCATGAGCAGGCTGACACCCGCCAACGCGATCATCCCGGTGGATGTCGGCAACAACACCTACTCGTTCGGGCGCTACTTCGAATGCCGGGAACAGTCGGTCCTGATGTCGGGCTACCTGGGGTCCATCGGATTTTCCTTTCCCGCCGCCATGGGGGCCTGGGCGGCCACGCGGGACCACCAGGCGCTGGCGGGGCGGCCAGTGGTGTCAGTGAGCGGGGATGGCGGCTTCGGCCAGTACCTGGCGGAATTCACCACCGCGGTGAAATACGACATGAACATCACCCATATCCTGCTCAACAACTCGGAACTTGGAAAGATCAGCAAGGAGCAGCGGGCCGGGGAGTGGCAGGTGTGGCAGACATCCCTGCACAATCCCAATTTCTCGATCTACGCTAGAAACTGCGGTGGTTTCGGCAAGCGGGTGAACGATCCGGAGGAACTGGACAATGCCATCCAGGCGGCGTTGGAGCACCCTGGGCCGGCCTTGGTCGAGGTGTTGACGGACGTCGAGCTGATCTGAAGATCATTCCCGGCAGATCGCCTCGATCACCTGCTGCGAAAACCGGTGGGAAGGACCCTCCCAGGCGGGAGACATGTTGGAACCGACAAAGGCCTTTGACTGCCGTCCCCGCTGAAGCCTCTCCAGCAGGGCCACGTCCTCCAGGTTCAGATCGTCCCACATGGTCATGAGCTCTTTCCTGGCGGTGGCAAACCGGTCCCCGTCCCGGGCCTCGTCGCCGACCACAAAGAAGTGCAGCTCCTCGAGGGTTTCGTCCGGCGCTACTGGGCAGGTGACCAGGACCACGAACTGGTCTGCGTACACCTCCGCGGAAAAGTTGGGAAAGGCCGCGAACCACATGCCCCGCCGGCGGTCATCGTCCGACAGGCCCGGATAGTGGGGCAGGACGCCTCCCCGGCCAGGAGTCAGTCCGGGCGCGACATAGTCGTTGTAGAAGACGTGATCCATCCATTCGCCCTGCCAGCGAACCGACATGGGCGCATGGTCAAGAAGGCGCGGGTGGGCGGCGAACACGTGATAGCCTTCCATGTAGTTCTCCAGCACCAGCTTCCAGTTGCTCCGGACGGAATAGCTCCTTTTCCCGATCCAGCGGATCAGGGAGAAGTCATAGGCCGCCGTCCGCCTGAGAACCGGAGCCAGCCAGTCCGACAGCGCAGGCGCCTTGCCGGACAGGTCCACGAAATGGCAGCCGTTCCAGGTAGCTGACCGGACCGGCAACAGGTTCAGCCTGCCGTCCCCCCCGGGACCGAAAGTATCCGTCCTGTCCGCGCCGTGAAAATGCGGACGGGCCCGGATCGTGCCGTCTAGGCGGTAGCTCCAGGCATGATACGGGCAGGTGATCTGGGGCCTTGCGCAGGGCTTGGCGACGAGCAGCGTACCCCGGTGTCGGCAGATGTTGTGAAAGGCGCGCACCTCTCCGTTCGCTCCCCGGACCATCATGATCGGTGTCCCGCCGACCTCCAGGGGCTTGATCGATCCCGTGTCCGGTAGTTCGCCGTCCGCCGCGGCGAAGACCCAGTGGCGGCTGAATATCCGCTCCTGCTCCAGTTGCAGCCACTCCGGCGAGTGGTAGGCCGGGTTGGGCAGGCCGGAGATCCCGTCTATGGGCGAGAAGGTCTGCCGGATACCGGCTTCGCCGATGATCTCCCTGACCTGCCGGTAGGCCTCGGCGTCCATGTCCGGAATCGGGGGGTCTTCGGGGAGATTCATGAGTGGGGTTCTGCCACAGGATCAGGGCAAAAAGTATAGCCGGAGCGCTTGGCGCGCGACCCCATTGGGGCGACGGGAAATTCCCTGCATCGTCCCCGGCGGCCCGCGTCCAGGCATGGATATTCGTTGCACGCCGCCGGGTTCGCTCCGTACGGGCAACGCGGCGGGTGGCCTTCCGGGAAGCATGGCCAGGGGCGGGTCGTGATTTCGCGCTATCCCTTGCCGCCTTCGGCGAGACTCCGGGTACCAAGGTCCCGGATTCGGCGTGATAACATCCCTCCTGGATTTGATGACAAGACCTGCAGATGGCCAAGAACGACCCCTACGAAATCCTGTTCGAACCGGTACGGATCGGCCCGGTAACGGCCAGGAACCGCTTCTACCAGGTTCCCCATTGCTGCGGCTTTGGTCACATCAAACCCCGGGGGCAGGCGGCGATGCGGGCGATGAAGGCAGCCGGTGGCTGGGCCGTGGTCAGTACCGAGGAGACGGAGATACACCCCACCTCGGACCTCTCTCCCTACGCCGAGCAGCGTATCTGGGATGACCGGGATCTCCCTGCACTCCGCCTGATGACGGAGAGTGTGCACGAGCACGGCGCACTGGCCGCCGTCGAACTGGCCCACAACGGGTTCCACGCGGCCAACCTGTTCACCAGGATGCCCTCCCTGGCACCGGTGTCGATGAGCATCAACACCCTCTACCCGAAGCAGGCCAGGGCCATGGACAAAAGGGACATCGGCAATCTCAGGCTCTGGCACCGCCGGGCGATCCGGCTGGCGAAACAGGCGGGGTTCGACATCGTCTATGTCTACGCCGGCCATCACATGTCGACGGCGCATCATTTCCTGAATCCGGTGTACAACCAGCGCAGCGATGAATACGGCGGCTCCCTGGAGAACCGTGTACGACTGACACGGGAGTTGCTCGACGACGCCCGGGAGGAGGCTGCGGGGGACTGCGCCGTCGCCTTCCGCTTCGCCGTGGATGACATGGAGGGCCCCGACGGGATGCAGGCCGATGAGGAGGGACGGGCGGTGGTGGAGATGCTGGCGGAATTGCCCGATCTGTGGGATGTCAACGTGGCGGGCTGGGAAAATGATTCGGTTACGTCCCGCTTTGAACCCGGCGAGGGCGCCCAGGAAGCCTATACCTCGTTCGTCAAGCAGGTGACCTCGAAGCCCGTGGTGGGGGTGGGGCGCTATACCTCGCCTGACCACATGGTTGCCCTGGTCAGGAAGGGCGTGCTCGATTTCATTGGCGCGGCCCGGCCTTCCATCTCCGACCCGTTCCTGCCCGAGAAGATCCGTGAACGGCGTTTCGAGGATATCCGGGAATGCATCGGCTGCAACATCTGTGTTTCCAGCGATAGCCACGGCGTGCCCATCCGCTGCACCCAGAATCCCACCATGGGCGAGGAGTGGCGGCGGCAGTGGCACCCGGAGCTGATTCCCCCGGTCCGGGAGCCGGCCCGTGCGCTGGTGGTCGGCGCAGGCCCCGCCGGACTGGAATGCGCGCTGCAGCTGGCGAACCGCAACTGCGAAGTGACCCTGGCGGAGGCCGGCGGCAGACTGGGTGGCCGGGTGCTGTCGGAGTCCGCCCTCCCGGGGCTCTCGGCCTGGAAGCGGGTGCGGGACTTCAGAGTCAGGAAGCTCGAACAGATGGGCAACGCCGAAATCTACCTCGAAAGCCCGATGGATGCCGGGACCGTCATCGAGCTCGGCGCGCCCCACGTTTTCGTCGCGACAGGCGCCACCTGGCGACGGGACGGAATCGGGCGCACATCGAGAAAGCCCCTTGCGGTCGACAGTTCCATGGCCGTGCTGACGCCGGACGACATTTTCGCCGGCCGTTATCCGTCCGCGGGGCCCGTGGTGGTCTACGACGACGACCAGTGCTATCTTGCCGGCGTGATCGCCGAACTGCTTGCGGAGCAGACCGGCGACGTCACGTTCATCACGCCCGCGGGCGTGGTGTCCCCGTGGACCAGCTATACCCTGGAGCAGGCCCGGGTACAGGCGAGGCTGGTTTCCCTGGATGTCGGGATCCTGACCAACCGCAGCCTGTCGGGCGCGGCGGGTGGCACGGTGACCTCGTCGTGCCTGTTCGGCGGCAACGACCTGGCGCATGAATGCGCCGCCCTGGTCCTGGTCACGGAGAGGGTGCCTGACGACAGTCTCGCTGTCTCCCTGCGAGGGAACATTGCCGGGGGCGGCACGGCGATCGAAACCCTGCAGGTGATCGGCGATGCCCTCGCGCCCGGGCTCATTGCCGATGCCGTGTTCTCCGGCCACCTAGCTGCGCGGGACTTTCAGCGCGATCCCGACGAGGTTGAGCGAGAACTGTACCTGCGGGAGATACCCGCCCTGTAAACGAACCAATCCCCTCAGCATGAGTACACCGAACCGAAGATCCGCCACCGCCCGCCGGGAGGGTGGCCGCAAGGCCCGCCGAAGCAAGCGCGAGGCCGATACCCGCTCGCCAGCGATCTGGCCCGGCATCGTCGGCGGAAGATACCGCCCCCTGGGCGATTCGGACATGGACAAGGTTCACCACGCCGCCCTGCAGATTCTGGAGACCGTGGGAATTGGCGACCCCATTCCCGAATTGCTGGACGAGGTGCTGGACAAGGGCTGCGTCCTGAACGGGCACGGACGCCTGTGTTTCCCGCAGGCGATGGTGGAGGATATCATCACCAATGCCTCCCGCAGTTTCGTGGTGCATGCCCGTGGATCCCGCAAGGGGCGGGATGACATGGAATGCAGCGGTTCCCGGGTGTACTACGCCACTTCCGGTTCCGCGGTGACGACGTTCGACGCAGAGACGCGCACCTACCGGGCCTCGACCTTGCAGGACATCTACGACTTCACCCGTCTCACGGACCGGCTCGACAATATCCACATGGTGGGCGATACCGTCGTGCCTACCGAAGTCACCGACGACTTCGAGCATGACATCAACGTGCCCTACGCGATGATCCTGGGCACGGAAAAGCCGCTTTGCTTCGCGTTTCGGAAGGCCACGAGCGTTCGTCCGGCCATTGAACTGTTCGACATGGTGCTGGGCGGGGAAGGGCGGTTCGCCAGGGAGCCTTTCGCCATTTTCGGCGGCTGCCCAATCGTGTCGCCGCTTCGATTCGGCCGCTCCAATCTGGAAGTGATGATGGAGGCAAGCCGCCTGGGGCTCACGAGCGACCTCGCGGTGGCCCCCCAGAGCGGCGCCACGGCGCCCGCGCCCCTGGCCGGAATCCTGGCCCAGGTCATTGCCGAAACCCTGGCCTGCCTGGCGGTGGTGAACCTGATCCGCCCCGGCTGCCCCATGGCCTTCGCCGCGTGGCCCTTCATCACCGACCTCAGAACCGGTTCCTTCACTGGGGGAAGCGCTGAGGAAGCCCTGCTGTCCGCCGCCGCGGTGCAGATGGGCCGTTACTACGATCTTCCCAATTCTGTGGCCGCGGGAATGACGGATTCCAAGGTGCCGGACGTGCAGCACGGCTTCGAAAAGGGCGTCACCCTGGCCCTAGCCTCCATGGCGGGCGCCAACCGTATCTGCGAAGCCGCCGGCATGATGGGCAGTCTCATGGGCTGCAGTTTCGAATCCCTGGTCATCGACAACGAGATCCTGGGCATGGTGCTCCGTGCCACGCGCGGCATCGAGGTCAGCGACGAGACCCTTTCCATCGATGTCATCCGTGAATCCGTGATCGATCCAGGCCACTTTCTCGGTCATGGCCAGACCATGGAATACATGGAGACGGAATACCTCTATCCGGAACCCGGGCTGGTATCCCGCGACCCGGCGGATGCGTGGGAGAAACAGGGGTCAACGGACCTGTTTGAAAGGAGTCGGTCCATGACACAGCAGATACTGAAGGAACATTTTCCGCGGTATGTCGAGGCAGGAGTGGATGCGCGGATCCGGGCCAAGTTCCCGATCCTCCTGCCAGCCTGAATCCCCGGCCACCGGCTCCATGGTCTTCAGCGTGTCCTCGGGTAGGTTCGCCCGGGAGATGGGATTGTGGAAGTCAGCTGCCATCGTCGTTGTCTTCGGTCAGATTCGGGACCGGCCCGTCGGGGTAAAACTGCCGGTACCACTTGTGCATCATGCCTCTGCGGCCGTCATCCATGGGCCGCGAGGGACGCGGCCGGTAGATTTTTCGCTGCCATATCGCGATGTCCTGCCGCCACTGCGAGATCCAGTTGCCGACCACATAGGAGACCAGTATTCGTGGTGCGCGCCGGGCGGCAAACCAGCGGAAGGTCACTCGTTGCTTGAGTGCTTCCACGGGCGTGTGGGACTGGAACATGGTGATGTCGCCTACCCGCGGGACGGAAAAATCGAATTTCACGATGCTTCCGGGGCCCAGAAAGGTGATCAACGCCCGGGATCTCGACCGGTCGATGATCCGCCCTCCGATCTCCAGTGTCGCCTCGTCACCAAAATAGGAGACGTGCTCCCGCGTGTCGTCGAGGGACCACGACGGCCTGTGCCGAATCCTGATCCAGGGCAACCTGATGTTGGTCCAGGGAATGTGCATCACGCCATGGAGTTCCGAAAAATGCTGGAAGTCCACGCTGTTCTCGGCGAATTCAATGATATGCATGTCGACGTTGCCCGCGTCGTACTGGCCGCGCAGGACAAGCTGCCTGTTGTCGATCTCGGGTAGCGGCGGAAGCCGGTAGGGTGCCTGCGCGCCCGGTCGCGCCGAGCGGTACATCATGATCATCCCGTAGTAGTCGATCGCTTCCCAATGCCGGTGGGCGAGTGGTTGGACATCGGCGCAGGAATGGGAGCGAATCCGACCGTGTCCGTCCAGTTGCCAGCCATGGAAAGGACATTGCAACCGGTCACCCTTGACCACACCATCGGCCAGGTTTGCGCCCTGATGGGGACAAAACGCGTCGACTGCCGCGACCTTGCCGTCCGTGGCTCTGCGAAACAGGGCGATCTGTTCACCCACGCACTCGACGTACCGCACCTCGCCGGGTCTGATGTCCCTGGAAGCCGCCACCCGGTACCAACCATCCGGATAAGGTGGCGGGTAGGTGTGTTCTCTTCGGTTGACCGCGTAGTCGGACATGCAACAGTAGGATGTAATCGGTCTTCAACGCATGCTAGTTGCAAAGCCCATCGAGCCCCCGACCCATGAACGCCACCGGGTCGTCTCGCTCCGCCCTGGTGAGCTTCATCGGCACGGGTTGGTGCATGAGATCCGTAAGTTGCAAACCGAGATTACGTGTCTCTTGGACCCACGCCACGCCCTTGACGACCCTCCCGCTATACGTCGGATGATGGTTCTTCCTCACTTCAAGGCGGGATGTATTCAGCATCCGCAGGATGTCCCTGGTGCTCACCGCAACCTGACCGTCATTCATGTCCACACTCAGGGCCTGACCATTGTCGGCTTTGTGCGCTTCTGCCTGCAGTGCCTCCCTGTATTGCCGCTCGTTTTCAGCGAGCGCCCAGTTCCACACATTCTGGCTCGCACCTGCCGCCTGCGTCAGCAGGTCGTGCTCCCGCCTTGACCTGGGGTGGAGGCGGAAAACAACTGTACGACAGGTGGTCCGGGTGCTCATGATCAGAAGTGAATCATATCGTTAATTGATCTTTATAAGTCCCGAAAATTTTCCAGCATAACCCTGCATAATAGGATATCGTTCCTGAAAAGAGACCCGGGCTAGATTCCGGGGAGTCGAGACTTGCATCCCAATGGCAGAAACCGTTTTTCCAGGCACTGACAGATCGAGAGGCAGAAACCGGACGTCCCCCGGCAGGAACTATCGCCACCCGGCTGCCGTTGCGGGGATGTCCGACGAAGGGTGCCGGTCGTGCCGGACGGCGGTGTGACGGGCTTTCCGTTTCCCCCCTGGCTTGCCGTCGCAGCGCTGCTGGTTGCGTTCGAGGGAGCCGCGGACTCCGGCCAGGCCGAGGACCCGGCACCGCCTGCGGCCCGTTCGTTGCTGCTGGATGTTGCCCGTGCGGGGGAAAGGCTGATTGCCGTCGGTGAGCGTGGCCACATTCTGATTTCCGACGACGAGGCCGCCAGCTGGCGGCAGGCGGACTCTCCGACCAATGCCATGCTGACGGCGGTCCACATGCACGATGCAAGTTTCGGATGGGCGGTTGGCCATGATGCGGTGATCCTGCGCACCCGCGACGGCGGCGAGAACTGGGAACGGGTGCATCATGCGCCGGAGGAGGAACTGCCGCTCCTTGACGTCTGGTTTGCGGATTCCCTCAACGGCCTGGCCGTCGGCGCCTATGGCTACTTCCTGGCAACGAACGACGGCGGCGATGCCTGGACGCAGCGGGCGGTGAGCGAGGACGACTTCCACCTGAATGCGCTGGCACCGGCAGAAGGGGAGCGCCTCTATATCGGTGCGGAAGCCGGTATTGCCTACCGCTCCGATGACAGCGGGGAGAACTGGCGTGAACTGACGACGCCCTATACCGGCTCCTGGTTCGGCGCGGCGGCGCCCTCGGCGGACACGATACTGCTCGCGGGCCTCCGGGGCCACATGTTCCGTTCCGAGGACGGGGGTGGTACATGGACCCGGGTGACGACGGAAACGACGGCCACGCTTACCAGCATCCGGCAGCTGCCGTCGGGAGGTATCCTCGTCACCGGCCACGACGGCGTTTTGCTGGAGGGGACCGACCGGGGGCGGAGTGTTTCCATCAGCCGCGTCGCCGGGCGCCTCGGCATCACGGGCGCAATGGCACTCAGGGGCGGGGACCTGCTCCTGATCGGTGAATTCGGTGTCCGGCGCCTGTCCGGAACCCGCAAGGCCGCCGGTGGCTGAGGTGGCTCGCTCCCGGAATGTCCGCCGGCCCGGACCCGGCAGGAAACCCTGCGGGATGACCCGATGACGGCCTGGCTCGAACAGGCGCTGTTCGCCCGGCGGCGTTTCGTGCTCGCGCTGTTCGCGGTCGTATCCCTCGGGATGGGCTGGTCCGCCATGAATCTGCGGGTTGACGCCGGCTTCACGAAGCTTGCGCCGCTGGAACATCCCTACATGAAGACCTTTCTCGAGCACCGGGCGGAGTTCGGCGGTGCCGACCGGATCGTGCTTGCGCTCACGGCCCGGGACGGTGACATCTTCACGCCCGGCTTCTTCTCCGCGCTGCGCCATGCGACCGACGCCATGTTCTTCCTGCCCGGTGTCGATCGTACCCAGGTGTTCTCGGTCCTGACGCCGAATGTGCGTTTTCTCGAGGTCGTCGAGGACGGGGTGATTGGCGGCAACGTTCTGCCGGTGGATTTCCAGCCCGACGCGAACGGCTTCGCGCAGGTACGCGAGAACATCATCAAGTCCGGCATCGTGGGCCGCCTGATCGCCAACGACTTCAGCGGTGCCATCGTTGCCGCGAGACTGCAGGAATTCCATCCGGAAACCGGGGTGCGGCTCGACTATATCGAGGTCGCGCACCAGCTGGAAAAGATCCGGCAGGAGACCCTTGCCGTCACGCAGGCCCCGATCGACGTGCACATCATCGGTTTCGCCAAGATGGTCGGCGACATCGCGGCGGGCGCAGGCGAGGTCGCACTGTTCTTCGGCATCTCCTTCCTGATCACGGCCCTGCTCGTATACGCCTACACGCGAGCACTCCGTCCGGCGATCGCCCTTCTTGGATGTTCCCTGCTTGCCGTGATCTGGCAGTTGGGGCTCCTCAACCTGCTCGGATACGGGATCGACCCGATGTCGATCCTGGTGCCGTTCCTTATTTTCGCCATTGGCGTGAGCCACGGCGTCCAGGTTGTCAGCGCGGCGCACAACGAGTCGTCCGGTGGGGCGACGAATCTCGATGCCGCACGCGCGAGCTTCCGCCGCCTTGTCCTGCCAGGGGTCGCGGCCCTGGCCTCGGATGCGGCGGGTTTCGTGACGATCTCCTTCATCAACGTGCAGGTGATACAGGAGATCGCGATCGCGGCCGGCCTTGGCGTTGCCGCCATCATCCTGACCAACCTGGCTCTGCTGCCGGTGCTGTTGTCCTTTGGCAGGGGGGACGGGAGATCCCGGCCGCAGGGCGCGTTGCCGCGGCCGGTGCGTTCGTTGCTGGCTCGGGCAGCCCGGCCGAAGCCCGCTGCCGCGATCATCTGTGCCTGGACCGCGCTCACCGCAGCCGGTGCGTGGTTTGCGGCCGATGTGAGGATCGGTGACGAGCACCGGGGCGTGCCGGAACTGCGGCCGGGCTCGGTCTACAACACCGATGCGTCGGTCATCGGGGAACGGTTCAGCATCGGCGTGGACGTACTCACCGTCATCGCCGAGACGATGCCGGAGGGCTGTATCGACTACGACACGATGCGCAAGCTTGACGAGTTTGAATGGACCATGGGCAATGTCGGGGGAGTCCAGTCGGTCTCCGGGCTTGCGGGGACCGCAAGACATCTGAGCGCTGCCTGGAACGAGGGCAACCTCAAGTGGCAAACCCTGCCGCGCAACCGCTACAGCCTGGTGCAGTCCGTTTCCCCCGTTCCCACAAGCAGCGGACTGCTGAACACCGATTGCAGCGTCATGCCGGTCTATATCTACACCCTCGATCACAAGGCGGAGACCATCCAGCGTATCGTCCACGCCGTGAAGGAATTCGACGCCGAGCACAGGGGCGGCCCGGTTTCCTTCCGGCTCGCCGCCGGCAACGTGGGGGTCATGGCGGCGACGAACGAGGAAGTGGAGGCGGCACAGTTCCCGATCGTCGGCTATGTCTATGCGGCCGTTATCCTGCTCTGCCTGCTGGCGTTCCGTTCATTGCGGGCGGTTGTGTGTATCGTCCTGCCCCTGGCCGCGGTATCGGTGCTCGCTTATGCGCTCATGGCGATTCTCGAGATCGGGCTGAAAGTCTCCACCCTGCCGGTGGTCGCGCTCGGCGTCGGCGTGGGCGTCGATTACGGAATCTATGTCTACAGCAGGATGCATGGCCATCTCAGGGATGGCATGGACTTTGCCGAGGCCTTCGAGCGCACCCTTGCCACCGCGGGGGCCGGGGTCATGCTGACCGGCCTCACGCTCGCCGCCGGCGTGGCGACGTGGATCGCCGCACCGCTCCAGTTCCAGGCCGACATGGGCACGATCCTGATGTTCATGTTCCTGGTCAACATGGCTGGCGCCGTGATCCTGCTGCCCGCGCTCGGCGCATGGCTGTTCCGGCGGCGCCCGGGCTCGTTGAAGTGAACCCGGGGACAGCCGGCGCTTCGGCCAGGTATCTGCTGGCAGGCGCGGTCTCCGTGACCGCGCCTGCCGCGTTACACTTCGATGAAAAATGATTCCGACCCAACCTCACCCGATGCTTTCACCATGAACAACCGGTTCAAGACAGAATTTGTGACTCCCGAGGACAGGGACGAGTGGCGCGTGCTGTTCAATGGCTACGCCGATTTCTATCACGTCGGGATGACCGATGACATCGCCGATGAAACCTTCCGCTGGCTGCTGGATCCCGACCACGTTCTCGAAGGACTCATCACCCGGGATGCCGGGGGCAGGGCAGTGGGCATCGCCCATGTCCGTGCCTGCCCGCGTCCCCTCGGCGGCTGCGAGGTCGGATTCCTGGACGACCTGTTCGTGGTTCCGGATGCCCGGGGCAGCGGCGCCGCGGACGCGATTTTCGAGAGCCTCAAGGCCCTGGCCGGCGAACGGGGCTGGACGACGATCCGCTGGATTACCCAGCATTTCAATGCACGGGGGCGGAGCTTCTATGACCGTTACACCGACGGACCCAGCGACTTCATCATGTACCAGTGGGGTATGGAATGAAGGCACAGGAGGCCGGCATGCGGCTCGCGTCCGGTGCGACAGGGCAAACAAAGGCAGGGCCGGACCTGCAAAAGACCCGCTGACAGCGGTTTGCACCTGCCCGGACCGGAACGGCTCCGGCCGCCCCGCAGGGTCATGTCCCGGGCCGCCGGATAGCATGGAGCGAACTTACCGCCCGGGATACTGAAGCGCGATCAGTCCATCCACCAATGGGTGCCCCTGGCCGTGGTCACGTATTCCGGCCATCGGAAGTTCACCGGCGGGGGATAGTCGCAGAGCGGTGCCTGCCAGAGATCGCCGCCGCGGCCGCCGCCGGTGCGCCGGCTGAATTCCTCCTCCGCGGTTTCCAGCAGATCGGGTTTCGTGAGCAGGTCCACGACGGTAAGACCGATGGTCTTGGCCGCGCATTCGATCATCGGATCGATGGTCTCGGGGATGCCGCCGAGGGCGTTCATCACCCAGGCGGGATATTGATAGCCTGGCTTCGGGGATGCCAGCGTGGGCCGGGCGATATAGAGGCGCACCGTGGGTGCGTGCCAGCAATACTCGGTGTAGTCGTCGGAGGTGAAATGCTCCTGCCAGGCGGGAATCCGCGTGCGCAATTCGGCTTCCGCATCCAGGGGGTCGATCAGGGATTCCGTGATGTCGAGAAACGGCCTGTCCATGGGCTCGATGCCCAGGTTCCGCTGGATTTCCCGGGCAACGTGAACCGCTTTGCCGTGGTTGAAAACCGGGGCTCCCACAGCCTCGAGATTGCGGTAGGTTGTCCGTGCAAGTGAATGATTTGAAAGGCCCGGCCTGGACTTTGAAACCCAGTTGAGCCCCCAGGAGCAGTGGTTGGCCTGGGCTGCGGCCTGCGCGTTGGCATCCAGTACCTTGCGTACCCGCTCCGCCATGTCGATGTCCGGCACCCGTACGATGTACTGGATCTGGGCGAGCCGGGCGGGTAGGTTGTCCGCGGTGGCCTGGCCCGCGGTGAGGATGCATTCGTTCATGGACCAGCCACAGCCGGCGGAAATCATGTGCTCGCGAAGGCTCTTGGATGTCTGGTACATCATCACGAGGGCGTCGTTGGCTCCTGGGGCACGGGCGGAGGCATGTGCTGCAGGAATGGGTGAATCCGCCCCGTCGCTGCCGGCAAGCCAGGTTTCCGGCTGTTCGCAGCGGAAGCTGTAGATCATGGCGTAGGCCGCGCCGCAATGCGTATCCCAGCGGACCGTGTTGCACAGCGGCGGCATGTAGAACGGATGGAAGCTGATGGCGGCATCCAGGTCGTCGTAATAGCCCGCGGCGGCATGAATGGGCTTGGAGCCCCGTACCTTTTCCGCCGGTTCCCCCAGGAATTTCAGGGTGCCGGGTATCCGGTGGCTCTCCATCGATTTCTTTGCGGCAAGAAATCCGCCGAGGCTGGAGATTCCCAGTGCGGAATGCGGGTCCGTGTGTCCCCCGGCATGCGCCGTGAGCCCGTCCCTCGGGCGCTCCAGGGTATCCGCCGCCTGGCAGTTGCCGGGCACGGCATCGTACTCGGCGTAGCCCCCGATGACGGGGCCGTCGCCATTGCGCCAGGTGGCGCAGAATGCGGTCGGCATGCCGCCGCTGCCTTCCTCGACCGTAAAACCCTCATCGCGCAGCCGCTTCACGTACCAGTCTGCGGAACGGTATTCGCGCCAGGCGGTTTCACCGAAATGGAAGATCACCTGGTGCCAGTCGGACAGGTCGGCCAAACGGGTATCAACCCAGTCCAGAACCTCGTTTCTAGTTTCCTTCGCAATCATTTCGTTCACTCGGGTGACAGGTGCCCCGGCCTTCCCGGCGGATACGGTGCGCCGGGGGAAGGCGGTCCTGATTTTGACAACGGCAGGCGCCACGGCGCGAGATTAACCCATTGCGGGGAATGGCGTCGCGGATTTCCGGTGCCGGGAAGATGCCGGCAGTGTACCGGCAAAGTTCCGGATTCGAATCGGGAATCCCGGCCAACAGGCCGGTATTTTCACTCCAACGGTTTGTTCAATTTGCTCCACCTGCTGTCTGGCCGCCTTGGTCCGGGGACATGATCCGGATGCGTCGGGAAGATGGAATGTGCACGAATATCTGTTCCGGCAGCAACCCCCGCTGACTTGACTGCAGACACCTTGCGCATCACAGAAGACCGCTGTCCCCGACACAATCAAGCCGGCCGTTACTTCCCGGGACCGTGAGAGCGGACTCACGCAAGCACTCGTCAGGGACGAGGTGCCTGAACGCGGCCCTGCTGGATTCCCTGCACGGGTTGCATTACCGTTCGGGGAACAGGTCCCGTTTCCTGTCCTGATCGAACGGGCTACGGTGTCGGCGAAAGTCAGATCCTGTTCCTGTGTGTGCGATCGGATAAGGCAATTCAAAAACAGTCCATGATTCAGCGATATTTTCCACGGGAACGCCTGTACACAATAGTCTACGGAATTTTCGGAACAGCCTGTTTCTGGTACTTTGATCTACCACTCCCGTTTCTGTTCGGACCCATGGCGGCTTCGCTTGTTGTCGCGCTCATGGGCGGAAAGCCTGCGGGTTTCGGGCGTATCTCCATATTTGCGCGTACGATTCTGGGTGTGGCAGTGGGCGCGTCAATCACGCCGGAGGTAATAGAAAGCCTGCCGGACATTGCCAAGTCCGTGGCACTTGTGCCTGTATACCTCGGTCTCGTTGGCGTACTGGGTTACGCCTATTTCCGGCGTATCCACAAATTTGACCCCCCGACCGCCTATTTCTCGGCCATGCCCGGCGGCCTGCAGGACATGATCATCTTCGGGGAGGAGGCAGGGGGCAACCCGAGGACACTTTCCCTGATCCATGCAACACGCGTTCTCGTCATTGTCACGATCGCCCCAGTCCTGCTCACCGGCGCTTACGGGGCCGTCCTCAGCCATCCCATCGGAAGCCCGGCTCTGGATCTCCCATGGCATGAACTGGTCCTGATGCTTGTCGCCGCCCTGTCCGGTTGGAAGATTGCGGAGCGGCTGGGACTCTTCGGGGCGTCGATACTGGGCCCGTTGATTGCGGCGGCGTTGTTGTCACTCGGCGGCTTGATTCATTCGAGGCCCCCGGCAGAGGCCATCCTTTTCTGCCAGTTTTTCATCGGTGCGGGGATCGGGGTACATTACGTGGGCGTAACCCTGCGCGAATTGCGGCAGGTTGTGAGTGCCGCCACACTGTATGTTCTACTGCTGGCAATAGTGGCGGCGATATTCGCCAGGATCGCAACCTCCTACGGATTTGCGGAACCCGTGGAAGCCTTCCTGGCTTTCGTTCCTGCCGGACAGGCCGAAATCGCGATACTGGCGATCGTGGTGGGAGCGGACCTCGGCTTCGTGGTCACGCACCACCTGGTCCGGATCACTCTCGTCATCCTGGGGGCTCCCCTGATCGCAAACCGGGTCAGGGTCTCCAAACCTCGGGATTGACCATGTGTATCGGCACACCCTCGCTGTAGGCATTGATCTGATCGAATATGTCCGAGAACTGGAGGTTGTACTCATCTTCCGTGACAAATCCGATATGGGGCGTTGCAGTGAGATTGGGATGATTGAGCAGCGGATCATGACGGTCCACGAGCGGCTCCTGGTCGAAGACGTCAATTGCCGCCATCCCCGGTCTGCCGTTGTCGAGAGCGGCCAGCAGTGCCCCTTTCTCGATCAGGCCCGCGCGTGAGGTATTGACAAAAAGCGCACCAGGCGACATGCAGGAAAAATCATCGGGTGTAATGATGGATCTGGTTGCGGGTTTCAGGCGGACATGCAGGGAAATGACGTCGCAGCTGCGGAAGAATTCCTGCCTGGAGGGGGCAACGGCCTGACTGTCGGCCCTTGCTCTCATGCGTCCCTCGTTGGAGCCCCACCAAAGTACATCCATACCGAAGGAGCTGGCATATCCGGCAACCACCCTGGCGATACGGCCGTACCCATACAGTCCGATGCGCCGTCCGCGCAGTGATTTCCCCACACCGCTTTGCCACTTACCCTCCTTGAGCGAAGCCATTTGCGCGGGGAACTGGCGGAATGCGGCCAGTATGAGCGCCCACGTGAGTTCGGCCGCCGCATACGAGGGTGTGTCGGAATGCATGTTGGAGCAAAGCAGTACATCGTGCTCGGTGCACGCTTCCACATCGATATGCGGATATACACTGCGCTGGGAGATGAGCCGCAAGCCCGGAAGAAGCTCGAGAAGTTCGCGCGTGATCCTCGTGCGCTCGCGAAAGAGTACGAGGGCCTCTACTCCCTTGAGCCGCGAAGCCAGTATCTCCACGTCCTCGACATGATCATTCCAAACGGTTACATCATGCGCATCCAGCTTCGCAAAGCAGGGCAGGGAACGCAGCGTATCGAACCAATCGTCAAGTATATGGACCTTCATATTCGGTTGCCACTACAGGGGAGTTGGAACAGGATTGGAATCAGTCCACGGGAATCCTGGATGAAGCCCCATCCGGAGCAACTGCCGGGAATCAGGGATTGCCGCCCGTTCATGCCACGAAGGACAGGGATCATTTTTTCCGTTTCTTTTCAGTCCCCGGACAGAACCCCGGAATGCCGGTAGCATGTCCGGATACATCCGGCCGGACGAGGCGATTGCTGGAGCGGGTCGTTTCTTTTCCCGGAGGGCATGGATATTTCTTCACCTACCCGGTGTCGCCTGCCTGGTTGTTCCAGGTCTTGCGCGGAACAAAGACATTACCCTCGGCAAGTTTCCGGGCTGTGCGGATCAGGCCCACGGAATGAAGCTGAAATCCGTTGCCGATCGAATAGTCCACATGCACTTCCATGGCGCCGGAGGGGTGTTCGAGGATGATGTTTACCGGACCTTCCCCGGGGCGGTCGAGGATGCCGTCGGCAACACTGCCGGGGGTAAGGGCGCAGACGGCCAGACACTGGGCGCCTGTGACGGCCATCGAGGGATGGGTCTTCCAGGGCATGAAGTAGCGCACCGCGATCGAACCGCCCGCGTTCGCCGGGGAAACCAGGCCGAATTTCGGTGTGACGGACTGCGTCACGTCCCCCATGCCCATGCGTTTCCCGCCTTCCACACGGATTGCTTCCATGCGCGAAAAAAACGCGGTGTCCGCATCTAGCTCCCGGGAAGATTCATCACCCCTGACGCCGAGGTCGGAGGCCCTGGCGATCACCAGCGGCATGGCAACGTCCATGCAGGTGACTTCAACACCGTCGATCTCGTCGCGCAATCGGCCGGTCGGCAGCAGATGCCCCGTCGAAGAGCCCACCACGTCCATGAACTTCAGCGTAATCGGCGCCGCCGTGCCCGGGACCCCGTCAATCCGGGCTTCGCCGTCATAGCGGACCCGCCTGCCCGGAGTAGCCACCTTGGCAAGTACGCGTGCATCCGTATTGACGGCACGGATCCTGACCTCGGTGACGTTTTCTGCCGGCTCGACAATCCCCATTTCAATCGCGGCGGGACCTACCCCGGACAAAATGTTCCCGCAGGTCGGTTTGTAGTCCACCAGACGATCCTCTACGGAAACCTGGGCGAAGAAGTAGTCAACATCCGCCCATTCGTCGTCTGAAGGTGAGAGCATGGCAACCTTGGTGGTTACCGCAGCCCCGCCGCCAATGCCGTCGATGTTCAGCGGGTGACCGGATCCGAGAACGGCAATGAGTACGTCAGACAGCCCCTCCAGTTCCCGTGGCAAGTCCTCGCGCCGGAAATAAGGTCCGCGCGAGGTTCCGCCACGCATGAAGAGAAATGGAATTCCGGTCTGTCTCAATTCGGATCGCTGCGGATCAGTCAGGACGGCATTCCGTTGAATGCTTGCCTGTCAGCCATCCGCCGGAATCAGGAGCACCGGATACGATCCTACCCAAGGGGCCAGGGCAGGTCGACAAACGTCTGCAACAATCCGGGAGGGAAATCGCGGTTCAGGGTATACGCCATGATACACATCAGGCCAATGCCCGCAGCTGTCAGAAGCAGAGTCTTTGCCCAGGAAGCACCTGCGCGGATACGGAAAAACGTGACCAGAAAGCCCGTGAGCGCAAGGATGAAGCCGACCAGCCCCGTCGCAATGATGAGACTGGCGAACCATGCCAGGGTTGACCATAACCCGTAGGGCGCATCAGCCTCTTCACCTGCAACTTCCTTGTCCGCGAAGATGGCATCTCCTTCAGGCCTGCGGATCATCAGGATGAACAGGGCAAGACAGCAAAGAAGGGAAAATCCGCCGATCACGAGCGGGATGATCTTGTCGGTGATGTTGAAGTCGTCGATGGCATTGGCATTGAACAATGCCACGAGCAGGTAGGCGGATATCGCCAGGAGGAATATCACCGGCGCACGCTTGGTACCCGCTTGCACTTCACCTTCGGCCATGATTGCCTTGGCCTGACGGATACCCAGCACGACGGACACCACCGTGATGATGGCCAGCACGATTACTATCGGGCTGAAGACATATGCCATGCCCGCCTCCAGGCTTTCGCGAAAGCGGAAGCTTGCGATCTGAAAGGCCTGGTTGGTGAATTTCTCCACCGGGTTGGAAAGCACAAATCCGATCAGGAAGGCAGGGCGGGACCAGTCAAACCGGCGCAGGAAAATACCGATCAGTCCGATCAGGAAAAGTGCCAGAAGATCCTCGAAGTTCTGACCCGACTGGAAGGCCGCGAAACTGATCAGGATGAAGAGGAACGGGGCAAGATAGGTAAACCGGATGGTCGTGATTTTGGCGATTCCGCCTGATGCCGCGATACAAAGCACCGTACCGATCACGTTGGCAAGCGCCAGCAGCCAGACGATCGAGTACGTGATATCGAGATTGTTTTTCAGCATGCCCGGGCCCACCTCGATGTCGCCCGACCCGAGGAGTGCAACGGCACCGATGAAAATGGCCATGGAACCGGAACCCGGTATGCCGAACAGAAGGGTCGGCACGAGTCCGCCGCCTTCCTTGGCGTTGTTCGAACTCTCAGGACCGATGATTCCGCGGACCTCCCCTTTACCGAAACCGGCCTTGTCCTTGGTGGTTTGAACCGAGTGGCCATAAGCGATCCAGTCAACCACCGAACCGCCGAGGCCGGGAATCACCCCGATCACCACGCCGATGATCGAACAGCGCACGGAAAGCCAGATATTGGCAAACCAGTCGCGGATCCCATCAAACCAGCCCGCCCCCAGGCTTGCGCCCTTGGCGATGGAACGGTCCTGGCGCAGCAGCGAGACGATCTCGGGGACCGCGAAAATCCCGAGACCGACGATCACAAGCTTCAACCCATCGACCAGGTAGGGGATGTCATAGCTCGCCATGCGCAGGCTGCCGCCTGCATCGGCTTCACCGATCGTGCCGATCATGATGCCCAAACCTGCTGCGGCAAGCCCCTTGAGTGGAATGCGGCCAGCAAGCACAGCCACCATGCTCAGGCCGAGCAGTGTAATCATCAACATTTCGGGAAGCCCGAAAGCGAGCACGATGGGGCGCGCCATCAGGATGAATAGCGTCAGGAAGCTCGCCCCGATCAGGCCACCGAAAAGGGACGATGAAAACGCGGCCGAAAGTGCGCGCGCCGCTTCCCCTTTCTTGGCCATGGGAAAGCCGTCAAGAACCGTGGCTTGCGACGCTGAACTGCCGGGGATGCCCATCAGAACCGATGCGAAGGTGTCCGACGTCGGCACAACCGCCACCATGCCGATCATCAGTGCCAGACCCAGGATCGGGTCCATGCCGAACATGAAGGGAAGAAGGAGCGACAGGCCGGCTATGCCGCCCAATCCCGGGAAGACGCCGACGGCCAGTCCCATCACTACGCCGAGCGCCAGATAGGCCAGAACAGCGGGCTGCAGGATCAGGGACCATGCTTCCCCGAACGCGGGCAAAGCGACCGAAAAAATTTCCATTACCTGATCCTACACCCGGAAGCCGGCAGGTGAAACGCTCCCCTCGGAAAAAATGAGGGGAGCGGGCCCGATTACTTGAGGGTTACCCCGTAGTCTTCCTTGAGCCAGTTCACAACATAGGCCTTGGCGTTGTCAGGAACGCTTGTTGCAGTACCAAGCGCAGCCTTTGCGTCTCCACCGATGAAGACATCGTACTTGCCGATGCGTTTGCTGGAAATTTCCGCGAAATCGGCGCGGTCGGTCACCGCGCCAAAGGCGGATGCATAGGCATCCACGACATCCTGCGGTGTTCCTTTCGGCAGAAAGGCGATCTTTTGTACGGGGAATCCGGAAACGAAGAAAGCCTTCCATGCATCCCAAGCCTCGCCGGAAGTCTCGCAGCCGTCGGTGGCTCCGCAAACCTCCTTGAAGGTCGGAATGTCGGGAAAAGTCGGATCACGGACAATGGAGCCATCGGCCGCCAGCGCACCCCAGGTCATCATGGGAACGGCTTTACCGGACTCGACGAGATCGGCCGAGCCCTTCAGATAGCCTGAAGTGGTCTGGTAATCGATATTGGCTTCGCCGCGTTCAAACATCAGGCGGCCGTCGCCGCGGCCCTTGATGCCGAACACCGGTTCGACATTCATGCCAAGCAGTTTCCAGGCAAGAAGCGGAACCAGGTCAAGGCGGGTTGCACCCTGGCTGCCATAGATGAAGTTCGTCCCCTTGAGGGCATTGGCCGATCCGTCAAACTTGGTGCCATCCTCGGAATTCAGATAGGCGACACCGCCGGTGCCCGAGGCCATGACCGGAATCCAGTCGTTGTATTCATAGCGGACACGGGGATCGCCCAGCAGATAGGGAAACTGTGTCGACCCGGACGTTCCGAAGAGCAGGGTGCCGTCCTTGTGCTTTTGCTTCTGGAACCAGTTCGCCCCCTTGGTAGAGCCCGCACCCGGCATGAATTTCACGACCACGGTGGGCTGGCCGGGCAGCGCCTCGGAAAGCAGTGGCGCGAAGAAATTCGCCCATTTCGCCGACCCACCCGTTTCGGAAAACGGGATGATCCATTCAATCGTTTCATCGTGGAAATCAACTTCGGCAGAAGCCGGTGCGACGAGACCTGCAGCAATCATCAGATTGAGTGCAATGCTGCGCGCGAGATTGGTCATTTTCATCTGTTTCTCCATTATTCAGGTGCTCAAATCAAATTAGTGTCCGGCGGCAAACTCATAGAA
>VYFG01000048.1 GCA_009842505.1 Gammaproteobacteria bacterium | reverse complement strand
CCGGCCGCGTGGGCTCGGCGATGTGTATAACCCCCTGGGCGGGGGCGGCGGCGGGGGCGGCGGCGGCGGCTGGTGCTGAGGCTGCGGCTGGGGCTGAGGTTGAGGCTGAGGATGCGGCCGCGGCCGCGGACTCCGCCGCCGACGGCGAAGCCGAAAAGAAGGAACCGGTAAAGAAGACCAAGGTGACCAAGAAAAAGGTCACCCGGAAGAAGGTGGTGCGGAAGAAGAAGGTCGCCGAGACGGAATGACCGGCGGCGCTTCGCGGCGAGCCCGGCAATGCGGCCCCCGCCAGCGCCCTGCGCGCCCCTGAATCAATCGACAATATCCTGGAAACTTGCAAACATGACGATTACTGCGGCAATGGTGAAGGAACTGCGCGAAAGGACCGGCGCGGGCATGATGGACTGTAAGAAGGTCCTGACCCAGACCGGCGGAGACATGGCCGCCGCTATCGAGGAGCTGCGCATCAAGGGTGCGGCGGCGGCGGAGAAGCGGGCCGGTCGGACGGCCGCCGAGGGCGTGATCGTTTCGGCGACGGACGGGATGGCCTGCGCCCTGGCGGAAATCAACTGTGAAACCGATTTTGTCGCCAAGGATGACTCCTTCCGGGCATTCAGCGCCGCCGTGGCGGATGCCGTGCTCGCCGCGAACCCGCGGGACGCGGCCGCCCTGGCGGACAGTGCGGCGGCCGTCGGCACCACGGTGGAGGCCGCGCGCCGGGAGCTGGTCGCCAAGATCGGCGAGAATGTCACCGTGCGCAGGTTTGCCCGCTTCGATGCCGATGGCGGGGTCGTCAGCTCCTACCTGCACGGCAACCGGATCGGCGTCATGCTGGTGCTGGACGGGGGCGATGACGCCCTCGGCCGGGACATCGCCATGCACATCGCCGCAAGCCGTCCCCTGTGCATTGCTGAGGAAGACATGGACCCTGGCGTGGTGGACAGGGAAAGGGAGATCCTGACCGCCCAGGCCCGCGAGAGTGGCAAGCCGGACGACATCATCGAAAAGATGATCGGAGGCCGGATCAGGAAGTTCCTCAAGGAGAACACGCTGCTCGGCCAGCCCTTCGTGAAGGACCCTGACCAGAGTGTCGGCGCCCTGCTCGCATCCAGGGGCGCCAGCGTCAGGCGGATGGTCCGTTTCGAGGTGGGCGAGGGCATCGAGAAGAAGCAGGATGATTTCGTCGCCGAGGTCATGGCGCAGGCGGGTGCCTGAGGCCCAGGGTGGCAATCCGGTACAGACAATGACGGAACCTGCTTCGGCGGTGTGGCAACGGGTCCTGCTCAAGCTGAGCGGCGAGGCCCTGGCCGGGGAGCAGAAGTTCGGCATCGACGGTGAGATGCTGGCCTCCACCGCGCGGGAAGTCGGGACCCTGGTCGATCTCGGGGTCCAGATCGGCATCGTCATCGGGGGCGGCAATTTCTTCCGGGGCATGAGCGCCGCCGCCCAGGGAATGGACCGGGTCGGCTCCGACTACATCGGCATGCTGGCCACGGTCATGAACGCCCTGGCCCTCCAGCAGGCCCTGGGCGGCCTGGGCGTTTCCGCCAGGGTGCAGTCCGCCATCGAGGTTTCCGGCGTGACGGAGCCCTACGTCCGCGGCCGGGCACTGAAGCACCTGGAACTGGGCCGGGTGATGGTGTTTGCCGGGGGCACGGGGAATCCGATGTTCACCACCGACACCGCCGCGAGCCTGAGGGCCCTGGAGATTGACGCCGAAATCATGGTGAAGGCCACCCGGGTCGATGGCGTCTACGACGATGATCCCGAAAAGAATACCCACGCCATGCGCTACGAGCGGCTGCAGTTCACCGAAGTGCTGTCCAGGGGGCTCCGGGTCATGGACATGACCGCGATCACGCTCTGCCAGGAACACCAGTTGCCGATTCAGGTGCTGAACCTGCATGAGCCCGACAGCCTGGTTAAAATGGCCAGGGGAGAGCCTGTCGGCACCCTCATCATGGATCGCCCCGGGGAAGACTGAGGCCGGTGCCGGTCTGCCCGGCGCGGCAGATCGCCGTCCATGGTACTTGACGCCGCCGATCACTATAATCTGCGGATTCCCGTATATTCCACAGCCAGGCAATGATCGACGATATCAAGCTAGATGCAGAGTCGCGGATGAAGAAATCCGTGTCGAATGTCCGGGAGGCCCTGACGCGCATCCGGACCGGGCGGGCGTCCCCGGCATTGCTGGAACACCTGACGGTGGATTATTACGGAGTGGCCACGCCCATCAACCAGGTGGCCACGGTCTCGGCCGCGGACGCCCGCACCCTGACCGTCCAGCCCTGGGAGCGCAGCATGCTCGCACCCATCGAACGGGCCATCCTGGAGTCCGACCTCGGCCTCAATCCCGTCACCGCGGGGGAAACCATGCGCATCCCCCTGCCGCCCATGACGGAAGAGAGGCGCGTCAGCATGGTGAAGGTGGTGAAGAGCGAGGGCGAAGAGGGCAAGATTGCCATCCGCAACATCCGCCGCGATGCCATCGGGACGGTACGGGACCTGCTCAAGGAAAAGGAAATCACCCAGGACGAGGAAAAGCAGACGGAGGGGGAACTGCAGCAACTGACCGACAGATACGTGGCCCAGATCGACGAGGTGGTGAGTGAGAAGGAACGCGAAGTCATGGAAGTCTGACCGCCCGGGCGCCTGATGGGCGTGCAACCGGCGGCGGTCATGGAGTTGGCGACCGGCAACAAGCCCCGCCACATAGCGATCATCATGGACGGCAACGGACGTTGGGCGCGTCAGCGGGGGCTGCCCCGGGTGGAGGGCCACCGCCGCGGCGTGGAAACCGTCAAGAACATGGTGTCCGCCTGCTACCAGCGCGGCATTCCCTACCTGACACTGTTCGCGTTCAGCAGCGAGAACTGGAACCGGCCCAGCGCCGAAGTCAAGCTGCTGATCGAACTGATGTACTCGACCCTGGAGTCCGAGGTGCGCTACCTGCACGAGAACCGGGTGCGGTTGCGCATGATCGGCGACCTGTCCCGCTTCTCGAAGAAGCTGCAGCGGAAGATCGCCGAGGCCCAGGAACTCACCCGCGCCAACCGGGATCTCAATCTCACCATCGCCGTCAACTACGGCGGCCAATGGGACATCACCCAGGCCTGCCGGATGCTGGCGAGGCGGGCGGCTGCGGCGGAACTGGATCCGGAAGCCATCACCCAGACGCTGTTAGAATCGCAGCTGTGTACCAGCGCGCTGCCGCCGCCGGATCTGTTCATTCGCACGGGCGGCGAGCAGCGGATCAGCAATTTCCTGTTGTGGCAGCTTGCCTACACCGAACTGTATTTCTGTGATACCTACTGGCCGGATTTCGACGAGGCGTGCATCAACGACGCCCTGGCCCATTACGCCGGTCGCCAGCGCCGTTTCGGCAAGACCGGGGAACAGGTGGACGAAGAGAAATTCTGAAGCCCCCGTCCGAGAACCGTCCCATGGCCCTCAGAGCCCGCATCATGACCGCCCTGGTCGCCGCACCGGTGGCGGTGGCGCTGATCCTGTGGCTGCCGGGGCCGCTGTTCGCGGCGGTGGGCATGCTGCTGATGGCGGTGGCGCTGTACGAGTGGAACAACCTGACGACCCGCTCGACCGCTGCGTTCTCGCTGACCGTCCTCGGGATGCTGCTTCTGGGTGTGGCCGTCCACCTCCTTGGCAATGCCGCCGCGGTCCCGGCGAATCCGTCGTCATTGCTGCTCGGAGTCTGCCTTGCCGGCTGCCTGCTGTGGCTGTGGCAATGGCGGGTCCTGGTCCGGGGACTGTCGCTGCGCAGAAGTCCCGGGCTGGAAATGGCGGTTGGCGCCGGGGCGATGTACTGCGCCTGGGCGGGCCTTGTGTGGCTGCGGGGATCGGACGTGAACGGACCGGAGGTGGTACTGGTTGCGGTGATGGTCGTGTGGGCGGCGGATGTGTTCGCCTACCTGGCCGGAAATCTGGCCGGCCGCCACAAGCTGGCCCCCGAAATCTCCCCGGGCAAGACTATCGAGGGGGTGATCGGCGGACTGGCAGGCGCCCTCGCCACCGCCTGGGCGGGGGCCTGGATTCTGGTGCCATTGGCGCCCGGCCAGATGTTGCCCTGGCTGCTGGCCGCTGCCGCGGCGGCCCTGGCGAGCGTCATCGGCGACCTGTCCGTGAGCCGGCTGAAACGGCAGGCCGGGGTGAAGGACAGCGGCAGGCTGCTGCCCGGACACGGCGGCCTCCTGGACCGGTTCGACGGTCTGCTCGCCGCCATGCCCGTGTTCGGGTCGCTGTGGTGGCTGCTCAGGTGAACCGCCCATGACCGAGCGTGTCGCCCTGCTGGGTTCCACCGGTTCCGTGGGTCTCAACACCCTGGAGGTGGTGCGGCGCCATCCCGGACGCTTCCGGGTCATGGCGCTGACCGCCCGCAGCAGTACCGCGCGCATGCTGGAACAGTGCCTGGAATTCTGCCCCGAGCAGGTGGTCATGGTGGACACCGAGGCGGCGCTTGCCCTGCGGACGATGCTGGCCGAGCATGACTCCGACATCGAGGTGCTGAGCGGCGGGGAAAGCCTGGAGCGGGTCGTGAGGGATGCGGACTGCGTGGTCTGCGCCATCGTGGGGGCCGTCGGCCTGGCTTCCACAATGGCGGCGGTCAGGGCCGGGGCCAAGGTGCTGATCGCCAACAAGGAGCCGCTGGTGATGCTGGGCCCCGCCATCATGCGGCTCGCCCGGCGGCACGGGGCGGTGATCCTGCCCCTGGACAGCGAACACAACGCCATCTTCCAGTGCCTGCCGTCCGCAATGCAGCAGGTTCTCGGGGAATCCGGCATGGACGGACGGTACGGCATCCGGCGCCTGCTGCTGACCGGGTCCGGCGGCCCCTTCCGGCAGCGGGACCCGGCGACCCTCGCGTCGGTCACCCCGGATGAGGCCTGCGCGCATCCGAACTGGGACATGGGACGCAAGATATCGGTGGACTCCGCCACGATGATGAACAAGGGGCTGGAACTGATCGAGGCCTGCTCCCTGTTTTCCATGGATGAGTCCAGCATCGAAATCGTGGTGCATCCCCAGAGTGTGGTCCATTCCATGGTCGAGTTCGTCGACGGGTCGGTGCTGGCGCAGATGGCCAATCCGGACATGAAGGTGCCAATCGCCAACGCGCTCGCCTGGCCGGACCGGATCGAGTCCGGCGCCGCCTGGCTCGATCTGCCGGATTGCGCGCGGTTCGACTTCGAGTCGCCGGACCATGCCCGGTTTCCCTCCCTCGGCCTCGCCAGGGAGGTGGCCAGGACCGGCGGCACCGCCCCGGCCATGCTCAACGCGGCCAACGAAGTGGCGGTAGATGCATTCCTCGCCGGCGAAATCGGATTCGACCGCATCACGGAACTTGTGGCCGGCACTTTGGACCAATTGCCTGTGGAGAACACGCTGGAACTCGAGACGGTGCTGGAGGCGGACAGGGCCGCCAGGGCATCCTGCACCCTGCGGATACGCGAAATCCGGCCCGTGCCGGTGGCGGACACCGGCCCAGAATGAGCGGATTCGGCTACAGCCTGGTCGGGTTCCTGCTGGCCATCGCCATCCTCGTCGCAGTGCACGAGTTCGGCCACTTCTGGGTGGCCCGGAAGCTCGGCATCCGGGTACTCAAGTTCTCCATCGGCTTCGGCAGGACCCTGATCTCGTGGCGGGGCAGGATTGAGCCGACGGAATACTCGGTGGCGATGATCCCCCTCGGCGGATATGTCAAGATGCTGGACGAACGGGAAGGGAACGTACGTCCCGAGGACCGTCATCTCGCATTCAACAACAAGTCCCTGGGGGTGCGTACGGCGGTGGTGTTCGCCGGCCCCCTGTTCAATTTCCTGTTCGCGATTTTCGCGATCTGGCTGGTATTCCAGATCGGCAGCCCGGACATCCGGCCGGTGGTGGGCCAGGTGGCCGGAAACTCACAGGCCGAGGATGCCGGTTTCCGTCCCGGCGACACGCTGCTCACCGTGGACGGCCGCGAGGTGCGGACCTGGAGCGAACGGCAGTTCTACATGCTCCAGCAGGCCATGAAGGGCAATCCCCTGGAGATCGAGGTCCGGGGGGTGGACGGGGCGGTGCGCCGACTGGCACTGGACTTCTCCCGCCTGGACCAGCGCGAAATCAGCGGCCAGCCGATCACCTCACAGATCGGCCTGTACCCCGAACCGCCACCGGCGGCGGTGCACCGTCTGCTGCCCGGGGCACCGGCTGAGCTCTCCGGGCTCCGCCCCGGCGACCGGATCACCGAGGTGGACGGCACGGAGATCGCCAACTGGCTCGACATGGTCGCCGCCGTCTCCGGCCGGCCGGGCATGGAAACGGAAATCACGTTCGTGCGGGACGGAGTCCGGCACGCAACCACCCTGGTGCCGGCGCCCACCGAGGTGGGCGGCGAAACCCGCGGCCGCATCGGCCTTTACATGCCCCCCTACGAGAATACCCGCCTCCGGTACGGTCCCCTGGAGGCGGTTTGGGAGGCCATCGACTACAACTGGCGGATGATCGACATCACGGTGCGCTCCCTCGGCCGGATGCTGACCCGGGAGATGTCCTCGGAGAATCTGTCCGGTCCCATCACCATCGCGCGCATCGCCGGGGACACGGTGGAATCCGGGCTGGTGGATTTTCTCCGGTTCCTGGCCATCATCAGCGTCAGTCTCGGGTTGCTGAACCTGCTCCCCATTCCGATGCTGGACGGCGGCCATCTGATGTATTTCCTGGTGGAGGCGATCACCGGCCGGGAGCCCTCCGAAGGGGTGATGTTCCGGGGCCAGCAGATCGGCATCGTCCTGCTGGTGCTGCTGATGGGGCTGGCTTTCTACAACGACATCATGCGCCTCTTTGGGCTGATCTGAGCGCCGGAATTTCCCGCAGGATTACATGATCGTCATCCTGGGCGCGTTGGGAGATCATGGCGGTTTGGGGTAAGATCAGGTCTGCTGGCCGGTGCGGGGCCGGATGGAGGATTCCGCCGGAGCCGTACCGGGCCCGATCGGACAGTGCCGGCAAGACGGACCGGCCCATTGCCCGGGTTACGCACAAAAAACAAGCCTGAAACCCTATGAAGAAATCTGTCCTGGTTCTTCTCGCGCTCCTTGTCAGCGTCTGCGCGCATGCCGTGGAGCCGTTCACCATATCGGATATCCGGGTGGAGGGGCTGGAGCGGCTGGATGCCGGCACGGTGTTCAACTACCTGCCGCTCAAGGTCGGGGATGAAATGAATGATGAAGAGGGCCGGCTGGGAATCCGGGCCCTGTTCGAAACCGGCTTCTTCCGCGATGTCAAGCTGGAACAGGACGGTACCGTACTGGTGGTGCGCGTGGTGGAGCGCCCCTCCATTGCCAGCATCACGATTCTCGGCAACGATGAAATCAGCACGGAGAACCTGGAGCAGGGGCTTCGCCGGGCGGAACTGGTGGAAGGCCGGATCTTCAACCGCGCCAGCCTGGAAGCCATGGAACGGGAAATCCAGCAGGCCTACCTGGCCATGGGCAGGTATTCCACGACCGTGGAAACCGAGGTCGAGGACCTCGAGCGCAACCGGGTGGGTGTCACCATCAACATCAGCGAGGGGCGGGTGGCGCGGATCCGGAAAATCAACATCGTCGGCGCCCGGCAGGTTTCCGAGGAGGACCTCAAGGATGAAATGAACCTCATCGAGCGCAGGGGCTGGCGCCTGTTCACCACGCGCAACCAGTACTCCAAGCAGAAGCTCGAGGCGGACGTGGAGCGGATCCGGTCCTACTATCTCGACCGGGGCTTCCATGATTTCAAGGTGTTGTCCACCAACGTGGACATCAGCCCCAACAAGCAGAACATCTTCATCAGCATCTCGGTCGAAGAGGGCGAGGTGTACACTTTCGGCGACACGGTGATCGAGTCGGCGGAGGCAATCGAGGGCCTGGAGGAACTGATCACCATCCAGCCGGGGGAACCGTTTTCCCGCAAGGAGGTCAATGAAACCCGGGCGGCGATCGCGGACCGCTATGCCGACGACGGCTACGCGTTCGTCGAGGTCCGTCCGGTCTATGACACTGACCGTGAAACCCTGCAGGTGACCACGGTGCTGACCGTCGACCCCAAGCAGCGGGTCTATGTCCGGCGCATCGAGATCACCGGCAATACCCACACCCGCGACGAGGTGATCCGGCGCGAACTGCGGCAGTTCGAGGGGGCGTGGTATTCCGCCAGCGCGGTCCGGCGCTCCAGGGAAAGGCTGAACCGCCTCGGATTCTTCGCCAGCGTGACCATCGAAACACCGTCGGTTCCGGGCACCGCGGATCAGGTGGACATGCGCGTGGTGGTGGTCGAGCGGGAAACCGGCAGCATCCAGCTGTCCGCGGGATATTCCGATGCGGACGGGGCGCTTGTGGGCGTCAACTTCCAGCAGCGGAACGTGCTTGGAACCGGGCGTGAACTGCGCGTGGACGTGAACAATTCGGATGCCGCGCGCGAGGCTTCCGTCACGTACAACAATCCCTATTACACCCCGGACGGCATCAGCCGGGGCATCACGCTCAGCCAGCAGGAAGTCAACTCCGCCGATGTCAATACCGCCGAGTACATTCTCGATACCACGACCGCGGAGGTCACTTACCGGATTCCGATTGCGGAAACCAACTCCCTCAATCTCGGCGTCGCCCTGGAGCGCCTGGACCTGGCGTCCACCAGTGAAACGCCGCCGGAGTTCCTGCCGATCATCGAGGAGAATCCGGAAGCGGACGATGTCGTGCTGACCCTCGGCGTGTCCAGGGACACCCGGAACGATTTCTTCTTTCCCACCAAGGGCGGCGTGGCGGCTCTCAGCACGGAGATCACGGTGCCGGGCAGTGATTTCGAGTATTACAAGGTCAACCTGAACGGGTCCTACTACCTGCCGATTGGCGAGAGCCTCACCTACAAGGTCGGCGGCGGCATCGGGTATGGCGACGGATTCGGCGACAGCGCCGACATCGGCCTGCCGTTCTTCAAGAACTACTATGCCGGCGGCTCCCGGTCCGTCAGGGGCTTTGACGGTCGGTCACTCGGCCCGAGGGACTCGGGCGCGACACCGCAGCCGCTCGGTGGCGACCGCCGTATCCTGGTCAATATGGAATTGCTGCTGCCGCCTTTCGGCGACGGCGTGAACAAGGACAAGCGGTTCGGACTCTTTTTCGACGGCGGCATGATCTACGGTCAGGGCGAGGACGTGGATCTCGACGAGATGCGCTATTCCGTCGGCCTGTCCTTCAACTGGTTCTCTCCCATCGGGCCGTTCAGCCTGAGTTACGGTGAGCCGCTCAACGACAAGGCAGGTGACGAAATCGAGAATTTCCAGATTTCATTTGGCACCCTGTTCCGCTGATCGGGGTTGCCGCGGCATGGGGCCGGCAGCGTTCCCGCGCGCCGGGAACAGCGCAACAGTAAGTTCAATATGCATTCCACACCGGAGTCCGTTTCAATGATGCGATACCTGTATGTGATCCTCCTCCTCCTGGCCATGCCCGGATATGCGCTGGCCGAGAAGATCGGCTATGTCGAGGTAAGGCGCCTGATCGACGAGTCGCCCCAGGGGATCGTGGAAGTCAAGAAGCTGGAGGACGCCTTCGCGGAACGCAACCGCGAACTCAAGGGCCGGGTGGACCTGTTCGAATCCAGGCGGCAGGAACTGGAGAAGAACGCGGTGCTGATGGCCGAGGAGGAGGTGGCGCGGGTATCCGAGGAACTCCAGGAGATGCAGCGGATCATTCGCCGCGACCAGCGCGACTACAACGAGGAATACAACGACAGCAGGAACCGTAGCCTGGCGGGACTCCAGAAGATCATATCCGATGCGGTGATTCACGTCGCCAGGCGTGACGACTTCGACCTGATCGTCCAGCAGGCGGTGTTTGTCAGCAATCGCATCGACATAACCGAGGAAGTGCTCAAGGAGCTGGTCAGGCGCGCGGAGCAATAGGCCGGCAGGGGCCCCATGAGCCGACAGGAAAGTCCATCCATCCGCCTGGCCGATATCGCGGCATTGTGCGGGGGGCGCCTGGAAGGCGACCCGGACGCGATCATCAGCGGACTGGCGAGTATCGACCGGCCGGCTGCCGACAGGCTTTCCTTCCTGGCTTCCCCGCGGCACCTTCCCGACCGGTTCACTGTCCCCCCGGGCTGCCTGCTCGTCACGGAGACCCATGCCGCCGCCTTCACCGGCAACCGCATACTGGTGGCCGACCCCTACCTTGCCTACGCCCAGGTCAGTGCACTGTTCGCCGAAGGGCAGGGGAGGGAGGATTCCCGGGTGCATCCGAACGCGGTGGTCGGGCCGGGATCGGTCATCGGCCATCGCGCGATCATCGGCGCGGGCGCGGTCGTCGGCCGTGACTGCCGCATCGGCGACCGTGTCGTCATCGGCCATAACGCCGTCCTGGAGGATGGCTGCGAGGTGGGTGACGGGACCCGGATCGAGTCCTCCGTGACACTGTGCCGGCGCTCCAGGATCGGACGCGACTGCGTGCTCTCGCCGGGCGTCGTCGTCGGCGCCAGCGGTTTCGGATACGCCCCGGAAGGGGGGCGGTGGACAAAGATTCACCAGTTGGGCGGGGTGGACATCGGCGATGAGGTGGATATCGGCGCGAACACCACCATAGACCGCGGCGCCATTGACGATACCGTGATCGGTGACCGGGTGAAGCTGGACAATCAGATCCAGATTGCCCATAACGTCCGGATCGGGGATGATACAATCATTGCCGGGTGCACTGCCGTGGCGGGCAGCACGCGGATCGGCCGTCGCTGCCGTATCGGCGGGCGGGTTTCCATTCTCGACCACCTGGTCATCGCGGATGATGTGGTGCTGAACGCTGGCGCGTTCGTGGCCAGTTCGATTCCGGAGGCTGGGACATGGGCTTCCATGATTCCGGCGCAGCCGGCATCGCGGTGGCGTCGGATCGTGGCCATGCTCAATCGCCTGGAGAGCATGCGGAACAGGTCCCGCGGTGACGGGGATTGACCATGTCGCGGACGGCACGGGCGCCGTCCGGACCGCTAAGAGGAGGAACGTGCGGCCGGCAACCAGCACCCAGGGGATGCGACCGATTTCGGGATCACCACATCAACAGACACTTCGACCGCATAACCACTATTGTCCCACCCCGCACAAACGGAACCGACATGAGCAGCAACGAGACACTTGACATTCACCGGGTGATGGGCATCCTGCCCCACCGGTATCCCTTTCTCCTGATCGACCGGGTGATCGACTACACCGTGGGTGAATCGCTGCGGGCGGTCAAGAATGTCACGGTCAATGAACCGTTTTTCCAGGGCCACTTCCCGGGGCGCCCGGTGTTCCCCGGGGTACTGATCATCGAGGCCATTGCCCAGGCATCCGCCATCCTGGCAAGCCGCGGCCTGGAGGAGGACCCGGGGGAGAACATTATCTTCCTGTTCGCGGGCATCGACAACGCCCGTTTCAAGAGACCGGTCGGGCCGGGGGATCAGCTGATCCTGGAAGTGAGCCAGACGAACTACCGGTCAAGAATCTGGAAATACCGGGGAACCGCATCGGTGAATGACAGCCTGGCGGCCGAAGCCAACATCACGTTCACCTACCGCAACTATTGATGGCGGAGATTCACCCCACCGCGATTGTGGACCCCGGGGCGGAACTCGGTGAAGGCGTGCAGGTCGGGCCGTACAGCATCATCGAGGACGACGTTGTCGTCGGTGACGGTACCTGGATCGGTCCCCATGTGGTGATCCGGAACCATACGACCATTGGCCGGCACAACAGGCTCTACCAGTTCAGTTCCATCGGCGAGTCCCCGCAGCACCATGGTTATGCCGGCGAGCCCACGAGGCTGGTGATCGGAGACCGGAACATCATCCGGGAATACTGCACCTTCAACCGCGGCACCGCCGGCCACCTGGGGCAGACGCGGATCGGCGACGACAACTTCATCATGGCCTATGCGCACATCGCCCATGACTGCACCCTGGGAAATCACGTCACCTTCGCCAACGGCGCCAGTCTTGCGGGACACGTGAACGTGGGGGACTACGCCATCCTGGGCGGTTTTACACTGGTGCACCAGTTCTGCCAGGTGGGGGCGCACTGCATCACCGGGATCGGCGCCGTGTGCTTCCAGGACGTCCCTCCGTTCATCGTGGCTGCCGGGAATTCGGCGCGGCCCTACGGCATCAACGCCAAGGGGCTCCACCGACGCAGCTTTCCCGAGGAAACCATTACCCTGCTGAAGCGCGCCTACCGCCTGCTCTACCGGTGCAATCTCGACCTGAAAACCGCCATTCGGGAAATCGATCGCCTGGCCCCCGGTGACCCCGCCCTGTCCACATTCTGTGAATTCCTACGGCGCTCCGAACGCGGCGTGATCCGCCATTGAGCAGCCGGTCGTGGCAAAGGGCAATCAACGGATCGCCATCGTGGCCGGGGAGCCGTCCGGTGACCGGCTCGGTGCCGGGCTGATCCGGGCGCTGCGCCGACGGCACCCGGACCTGGAATTTTCCGGAATCGGCGGGCCCGACATGGACGCCGCGGGCTGCCGCCTGCTGTATCCCATGGAACGCATCGGCGTGATCGGGCTGGACGGCCTGTGGGGCAAGCTGCGGGATATTCTTGCCATCCGCAGGGACCTCGCCAGGCGGTGGCGCCGGAATCCGCCGGCGGCGTTCGTGGGCGTGGACGTACCGGACTTCAACCTGGGACTGGAGGCGAAGCTCCGGTCGGGCGGTATCCCGTGCGTCCACTACGTCAGTCCCACAGTCTGGGCGTGGCGGGGATATCGGATCCGCCGGATCCGCCGGGCGGTGGACCACATGCTGGCGCTGTTTCCGTTTGAGGCCGAGTACTACCGTCGTTGCGGCATACCGGTGACCTGCGTCGGGCATCCGATGGCGGATGAGATCAGGGCGCCCGATCCGGCGTCCGCGCGCCGCGCCCTGGGACTGCCGGACGGGGGGCTGGTGCTGGCGCTGCTTCCCGGCAGCCGGAGAAGCGAGGTGTGCCGCCTGGCGGAACCGATACTCCTGGCGGCCAGGCGGCTGGCGCGGCAGCACCCGGAGGCCCGCTTCGTTCTCCCGTTTGCCGGACCAGAGGCCAGGGAGGCGTTCGAGCGGGAGGCGGGGGACACAGGCGACCTGCCGATACTGCTGCTGGACGGCCGGTCGCGCCTTGCGCTGGAAGCCGCCGATGTGGCGGTGCTGGCCTCGGGCACCGCCTCGCTGGAGGCGGCGCTCCTGCAGGTGCCCCATGTGGTGGTATACCGGCTGTCGCCGTTCAGTTACTGGCTGATGCGGCGGATGCGGCTGGTGGACCATTTCGCCATGCCCAACCACCTGCTGCCCACGCCCCTCGTCCCGGAACTGATCCAGCATGATGCCAATCCGCGGAACATTGTTGAAAGCGTCTGCGCTTACCTGCAGAATCCCGATCGTATGCGGGATATCAAAGCTGCCTTTGCCGACATTCAGACTGCCCTTCACCGGGATGCGGACCGAATGGCGGCGGAGGTGGTGTCCGGGCTGATGAAGCGACCCTGATGGACAGCGCCGGAGCCATGGTCGCCGGTGTGGATGAAGCCGGCAGGGGGCCGCTGGCGGGCCCGGTGGTGGCGGCCGCTGTCATCCTGCCCCGGGGCCGGCCCATCGACGGCCTGGACGATTCCAAGAGGCTGTCCCCGCTGCGGCGCCGGCGCCTGGAACCGGTGATCAAGGAGCGGGCGCTTCGCTGGCATGTCGCATTCGCGACGGTGGCCGAAATCGACCGCCTGAACATCCTCAAGGCCTCGCTGCTCGCCATGCGCCGGGCGGTGGAGGGGCTCGGGGTACCGCCCGCCCTGGTCCTGGTGGACGGCAACCGGGACCCCGGGCTTGGCCTGCCCACACGCATGGTCGTGGGGGGCGACCGGCTGCATGCGGAAATCTCGGCCGCCTCCATCCTGGCGAAGGAGTGCCGGGACCGGATGATGCGCCGACTGGCGGGGGACCACCCGGAATACGGCTTCGAGCGCCACAAGGGATACCCCACCCGGGCGCACCTGGACGCCCTGGAAAGGCATGGTCCCTGCGCGCACCACAGGCGGAGCTTCTCCCCGGTGCAGCGGGTCCTGGGTTCCGTGGTCGGGGGGCCGCGATAGTCCATGGAACAGGTCTTCGTCCACCTCAACCTGCATACCGAATATTCCCTGGCGGACGGGATCGTGAGGATCGGCCCCCTGGCTGAACGGGTGGCGGAAATCGGCCAGCCGGCGGTGGCGGTCACGGACCTGTCCAATCTCTACGGGGCGGTGAAGTTCTACCAGGCCTGTCTCGGCGCCGGAATCAAGCCCATCATCGGCGCCGATGTCTGGCTGGAGCTGCCGGCGGGGCAGGAAGCCGGAGACTGGCCCGCGTTCCACAGGCTCAAACTGCTGAGCCAGAACCAGGCGGGCTACCGCAACCTGAGCCGCCTGCTCACGGCCGCGTACCTGCGTGGCCAGACCAACCAGCGGGTGGTGATCACCTGGGCGGATTTCCAGACGCTGCACGGGGGGCTGATCGTGATCCTGGACGACCAGGAAGGCCCGCTGGCCTGGGCGTGGGAACACAACCACGATGATCCCGGCGCGGTGCTCGCGGGGCTCCATGACCTGACCGGCGACCGCCTGTACCAGGAGGTCAGCCGTGTGGGGCGGACCGGGGAAGAGGGTTTCATTGCCCTGGCCGCGGACCTGGCCCGCAGCCGCGGAATCCCGCTGGTAGCCACCAACCGCGTGGTCTATCTCACCCCGGACGAATACGAGGCCCACGAGATCCGGGTGTGCATCAATGACGGCCGGGTGCTCCGCGACAGCCGCCGCCCCAGGAGATTCACCGACCGGCAATACCTCCGCAGCAGCGAGGAGATGGTGATGCTGTTCCGGGACCATCCCGAGGCGGTCGCGAACACCGCGGAAGTGGCCAAGCGCTGCAACCTCTTTCTCTGCTTTGACGAGAATTACCTGCCGGACTACCCCGGTGCACGGGACGAATCCGTCTCCGACCTGCTCAGGCAGGCGACCGAGAAGGGACTGGCCCGGCGCCTCGGCGTCGGGGCCATCCGGGGCGCCGATGGCCAGGCCGCTGTGAAGCCGACCTACCTGGACCGCATGGAGATGGAGCTGTCGGTGATCGACCAGATGGGATTCTCCGGTTATTTCCTGATCGTGGCGGACTTCATCCGCTGGTCGCGGGAAAACGGGATCCCGGTAGGGCCCGGACGCGGGTCCGGCGCGGGCTCGCTGGTGGCGTGGTCCACGGGAATCACCGATCTCGACCCGCTCAGGTACGGACTCCTGTTCGAGCGCTTTCTCAACCCCGAGCGGGTTTCCCTGCCGGATTTCGACGTGGACTTCTGCGTTGACGGCCGCGACCGGGTCATCGAATATGTCGCGGACCGTTACGGCAGGGAACAGGTTGCCCAGATCATCACGTTCGGCACCATGGCGGCCAAGGCGGTGGTGCGGGATGTCGGCCGGGTCATGGGACAGCCCTACGGCTTCGTCGACCAGGTCGCCAAGCTGATCCCCTTCGAACTCGGGATGACCCTGGACAAGGCGCTCCGCCAGGAAGAGATGTTGGCGGCGCGCTACCGGGAGGAACCCGAGATCCAGGAACTGATCGACATGGCCCTGCAGCTCGAAGGCATTGCCCGTAACGTGGGCAAGCATGCCGGCGGCGTGGTCATCGCGCCGAGGCCCCTGACCGAGTTCACGCCGCTGTACGCGGACCGGCACCTCAGCCAGGCCATCACCCAGTTCGACAAGGACGACCTGGAAAGCATCGGCCTCGTGAAATTCGATTTTCTCGGCCTCAAGACCCTCACGATCATCGACAACGCGGTGCGTATGGCAAATGACCAGAGACAGGCCGCGGGCGATCCGCCGCTGGTCCTGGACGACACCCTGCCGCTTAATGACGCGAAGACGTACGAACTGATCCGCCAGGGCAGGACCACAGCGATCTTCCAGCTGGAATCCCGGGGCATGAAGGAACTGATCCTCCGCCTGCAGCCGGACAGCTTCGAGGACCTGGTCGCCCTGGTTGCCCTGTTTCGCCCGGGGCCGCTGCAGTCGGGCATGGTGGACGACTTCATCAACCGCAAGCACGGCCGCGAGCCGGTCCGCTCCCCGCATCCGGACATCAGCCCGATACTGCAGTCCACCTACGGCGTGATCCTCTACCAGGAGCAAGTGATGCAGATCGCCCAGGAACTGGCCGGGTTCACCCTCGGCGGAGCCGACCTGCTGCGCCGTGCCATGGGCAAGAAAAAGCCGGCGGAAATGGCCAAGCATCGCCAGATGTTCGCCGACGGCGCCGCGGAACGCGGTGTGAAAAGGGGCATTGCGGAATCCATCTTCGACCTGATGGAAAAATTCGCGGGATACGGATTCAACAAGTCGCATTCTGCGGCCTATGCCCTGGTGTCCTACCACACCGCCTGGTTGAAGGCCCGCTATCCCGCGGCGTTCATGGCCGCGGCCATGACCGCGGACATCGACAACACCGACAAGGTGGTTTTCCTGAGGGCGGACGCCCTGGACATGGGGCTCGAGGTGCTGCCCCCGGACATCAATGCCTGCAGTTACGGCTTCCGGCCCGTCGACGACCGGCGGATACAGTACGGTGTCGGGGCCTTGAAGGGTATCGGCCGCGGTGTGATCGACGCCATCGTCGACGAGCGCAATGCCGGCGGTGCGTTCCCGGACCTGTTCGATTTCTGCCGTCGCGTGGACGGGAAGAAGGTCAACAGGCGGGTCCTGGAGGCACTGATCAAGAGCGGCGCCATGGACGGGCTGCACGGCAACCGGGCGCAGTTGATGGCCGATGTCGGCAGGGCCATGCACGCGGCGGACCAGCAGCAGACGGACCGGGACGCGGGACAGTCGGACATGTTCGGTGTGACCGCGGTGCCCTTGGCGGAAGTCAGCACGCCGGAGGTTGCGCCCTGGACCGAGGACGAGCGCCTCGCCGGGGAACGGGAGACGCTGGGGATCTACCTCACCGGACATCCCTTCGACCGCTATCGCGAGGAACTGGCAGGGCTGGTGGTCCGGGCTCCGCATGCACTGGACCTCGGAACTCCGCGGGACGGGGTGATCGCCGGCCTGGTGACGGGCCTCAGGGTGCTCAACACCCGGCGCGGGAAAATGGCGGTGGCCACGCTCGATGATGGGGTCTCAAGGATCGAGGTCAGCCTGTTCGCCGAGAAATTCGCCGCGTATTCGGACGTGGTTCGCAAGGACGCGATCATCATCGTCCAGGGTGAGCTCAGTACCGACGATTACACCGGCAACCCGCAGATGCGGGCAGGCGCCCTGTATTCCATAGACCAGCTGCGGCGTGAATTCCTGCGGGAGGTGGGCATCTGCCTGTCCGAGGAATTCGTGGATGAAGGCCATGTCGCCGATATGGAGGCGTTACTGGGACGGTATGCGGGCGGCGACGTCGGGGTCACCCTGCACTACAGGAAACGCAGCGGGGAGACCGGCGACCTTCGCCTGGGGGACGGGCGGCGGGTCAGGCCGGACCCCGGGCTGTTTGCCGGGCTGCGGGGCATTTCCCCGCCGGACCTGCGTTTCCGTTACGACGCGGATGCGCTGAGAAGCGCCAACGTCAGGGAAAGGCAGCCGCGCGCCGTGGAGTACGCCTGACCGGGCGCCTCCCCGGGGCTCAGTCCCGCTCCGAATCCACCTTTGCCATCACCGCATCCGTGTAGCGCCTTCCCTCCACCGTGTCCTCGTTGATCAGGGCGTCGAGTTCGTCAACCGTTTCGGGGTCGAGGCGCAGGTCGCCGGCGCCCGCGTTTTCGACCATGTAGTCGATGTGCTTGGTGCCGGGAATGGGGATGATGTTCTCCCCGCGGGCGAGCAGCCAGGCAAGCGCCAGCTGCGCCATGGAACAGCCGACGCGCCCGGCGATGGCGGCATAGGGCACCAGGAGCCTGCTGTTGCGGGCGAATGCCCCGGGTTCGAACCGGGGCCGGGCGATGGAGGTCCGGATGTCGTCCTCGGGGACCGTGGTCACGTCGCCGCATTTGCCGGTGAGGAACTGCCGGGCCAGGGGCGAGAACGGGACGAAGGCGATGCCCAGTTCCCCGCAGGCCGCGAGAATTTTCCGCTCCGGCGTCCTGGTCCAGAGCGAGTACTCCGACTGTACCGCGGTGACGGGATGCACGGCATGGGCGCGGCGGAGACTGTCGGAAGAGATTTCCGACAGGCCGATGGTGCGGACCTTGCCCGCCTCCACCATGCGCGCGAGGGCGCCCACGCTTTCCTCCACCGGCACCCTGGCGTCGATCCGGTGCAGGTAGTAGAGGTCGATGACATCCGTATTCAGTCGCCGGAGACTGTCCTCGCAGGTCCGGAGCAGCACCTCCGGCCTGCCGTCCGTCACGACGGCGCCCGCGTCATTGCGGAAGATCCCGCACTTGCTGGCCAGCGTGTACTCGTCCCGGCGGTGGGACAGGTATTTCCCGATCAGCGTCTCGTTGTGGCCCATGCCGTACATGGCGGCAGTGTCGAGGAAGGTGTAGCCGGCATCCAGGGCCAGGTTGAACAGCCGGCCGGCATGGTCTTCCCCGGGTCTCGGGCCGTAGCCCGAAGACACGTTCATGCAGCCGAGGCCGATGGCGGAAACGGAGAAGGGACCGAGTTTTCTGCTGTGCATCGCGGTGTGAGGTAGGAACGGAAAGGTGCCGGGCGTTCCCGGAATCCGTGATCCCTGGCGCGCGGCACGCCGGATTGTATACCAGGGCGGCGGCGGTCATGTTCCCGGCCCGCTGGTCCGGGCGGAGCATGCCTCAATCGGCGGCGGACGGGTCCTGGCTTGCGTTCTTCCGGGCGGGGGCGTCGTCGTCCATCAGGATACGGTGCGCCGGTCCCTTGAGGTCGTCGAACTGTCCGCTGCGCACCGACCACAGGAAAACCCCGACGATGGCCGCCACCAGTACGATGGACAGCGGTATCAGCAGGTAGATGATTTCCATGGTTCAGTCTCTGGTCAGGCGCGCGGCGTTCAGTACAACCACCACGGAACTGAGGGACATGCCGATGCCCGCCAGCCAGGGGGGCACCATGCCGGCCAGCGCCGCGGGCACGGCCAGGATATTATAGGCCAGCGCCCAGGCGATGTTCTGGCGGATGATGCGGAAGGTACGCCGGGCAACGTACCGGGCGTCGCCGAGCACCTCGAGATCATCCGCCGTGATCACCATGTCGGCGCTGGCGGAGGCCAGGTTGACATTGCGCGCCATGGCGACGCCGAGATGGGCCCTGGCCAGCGCGGGCGCGTCGTTGATCCCGTCGCCCACCATGGCCACCACCCTGCCGTCCCCGATCAGGTTGTCCAGTGCGGCAAGCTTCTGCCCGGGCAGGCATCCGCCGCGGGCATCTCCGATGCCCACGTCCCGGGCGATGGCGTCTACCGCGCAGGGGCGGTCTCCGGACAGCAGGGAAATGCCCATGCCCTCGGACCGCATCCGTTTCACGAGGCCGTGTGCGCCCGCACGGAGTTCATCCCGGAAACTGAAGGTCGCCACGGGGCCCGACGCCTCGCCCAGCGTCACCAGGAGGCCGGCGGCGTCCGTGCGGTCCGCCGCCGCCCCGTCCGGCGACAGCCCGCCCATGGATTCGGCCACGAATTCCGCTGTTCCCAGCCGGTAGTCTTTCCCGTCCACCCGTCCGCGGACGCCCTGCCCCGGCACGTTGGCGAAATCCGTCACCCGGGGCAGGGGGGCGTCCCCCGCGGCCTCCAGCAGGGGCCGGGCCAAGGGGTGGCTTGCGCCCTGTTCCAGGGCCGCGGCGATTCGCAGCGCCTCCCCGGAATCCAGATGGCCATGGGTGGTGATGCCTTCAAGGGCCATTTCCGCGTGGGTCAGCGTGCCGGTCTTGTCGAACACCACGTGATCCACCCGGTTGAGCGTCTCCAGCGCATGGCCGCGAACGACATGCACACCGCGCCGGACCAGGTTCCCGATGCCCGCATGGAGGGCCAGGGGCGTCGCCAGGGACAGCGCGCAGGGGCAGGTCACCACCAGGACCGCGATGGTGGTGGGCAGCCAGGCGGGATTCCCCAGCCACAGACCGAGGCCCGCCACCGCCGCCGCCAGCATGACGACGCCCACCACGAACCAGCGGGAAACCCGTTCCGCCAGCCGGGAAATGCGCGGCTTGTCCGCATGGGCCCGTTCCGCCAGCCTGAGGATCGAATCGAGCACCGTCGCGCCGGGACGCGCGGTGATGGTGACGGTCACCGGCTGGGAGACGTTCACGGATCCTGCCATCACCGGATCCCCGACGCCGCGGGACACCGGCCGGTCCTCCCCGGTCATGAGCGACTCGTCGAAACTGGAGGCGCCGTCGTCGATCACGCCGTCCGCCGGCACCACCTCGCCCGCGCGGACCAGGAGCCGCTCGCCCGCCGCCGTCTCCGCGGCCGGCACGGTCTCCAGGGTATTGTCATCGCGCCGCCGTCGAGCGGTTCCCGGCACCACGGCAGCCAGGGAGTCCATGGCCCGCGCGCCGTTCAGCCGCGCGCCCAGCTCCAGGTAGCGCGCACCGAGCAGGAAGAAGACGAACATCGCGATGGAGTCGTAGTAGACGTCGCCGCCGCCGGACACCGTGGCCCACAGGCTGCCGGCGAAGGCCAGGGCGATACCGAGGCTGACCGGCAGGTCCATGCCCGGCGAGCGGGTGCGGATGCCGCGCCAGGCGCCATGGAAGAAGGGCTGGGCGGAATAGCCGACGATCGGCAGCACCAGCAGCAGGTTGACGCGCCGCAGAAAGTCCGCCAGGGCGGGTTCGATGCCGAACCAGTCGCCGGCGTACAGCGCCACGCTGATCACCATCACCTGCATCCCGAGGGCGGCTGCCACGCCCAGGCGTTTGAGCAGTTCCCGGCGCCGGTGCTCCTCGAGCGATCTGCGCGCCTCCCTGGTGTAGGGCAGGGCCCGGTAGCCCACCCGGTGCACCGCCAGCAGCAGGTCGCTGACCCCGGCCAGGGACGGGTCCCAGCGGACCCCCAGCCGGTGCGTGCTGAAGTTCACGTCAGCCGACTCCACCCCGGGCAGCCGCGCCAGCCAGCTCTCGATCAGCCAGACGCAAGCCGCGCAGGCAATGCCGTCGACGAGGAATTCCGCTTCCGCGAACTGGTCCTTCCGGATGAGCCAGCCCTGCTGCAGCCTGGGATTGTCATAGACCAGGAACTGCTGGCGGTCCACCGCTTCGGGACGGTTGCCGGGCGCATCCCGCAGGGCATAGTAGCGCTCCATGCCCCCAGCGCTGATGACCTCGGATACCGCCAGGCAGCCGGCGCAGCAGAACTCCCGGCCGCCGTCTTCTGTCCGGGTCTGGAATTCGCCCGCCGTGGTCACGGGCAGCCCGCAGTGGAAACAGGGGATGCCCGGCGGGGAATCGCCGGCATCCTCCCTGAGCGGTACGGCGATGTTCAAGTTGGACCTGCCGGTGGTGGACATCCGAAGCCTAACCGAGTAATTCCGGCTGATCTTGATTTGGGTCAAGAATCACGCCGGGGGCCTGGGGGAGTATTAGCATACCCAGATTACGGGAGAAAACTGTGAAAATCAGCCTGATCATCAACCTGATCCTCCACCCCTCGGCGGGATGGGAGGCAGTCAAGGCGGAAGCCCTGTCGGTGAAGGAATGCTACGCCCGCTACGTCATTCCCCTGGCCCTGATCGCGCCGGTGGCGTCGTATGTCGGCACCTCCACAGTCGGGTGGCGGGTGGGGGCAGGGGATGTGGTGCGCCTGACCACCGACAGCGCACTGAAGATCTCTGTGCTCACGTTCTTTGCCATGCTGGTGGTGGTCTACATCCTTGCCCGGACGATCCACTGGATGGCCCGGACCTATGATTCCGACAAGTCCCTGCAGGAATGTTTCTCCCTAGCGGCGTTCACCGCGGTCCCGCTGTTCCTGGTCGGGCTCGCAATGCTCTATCCCATGCCCTGGTTCGTGTATTTCCTCGGCCTCCCGGCACTGGGATACAGCGTGGCGCTCCTGTATACCGGAGTGCCGATCATGATGGAGGTCAACAAGGAGCAGGGATTCCTCTTCTCCAGCGCCATCCTCGCCCTCGGACTGGTGGCCCTCGTGGGGCTCATCGTGGTGACGGTCAGTTTCTGGGGATTCGGCGCCGGTCCCGACTTCAGGACCTGAGGTTCACACCCGTCTTCTCCCGCATTCAATCTCTTCAGGATTTCAGCATGAGTACAACAAGCCCGGACGTCTACAACTACACCGTGGTGCGGCAGTTTGCCATCATGACCGTCGTATGGGGGATCGTTGGCATGCTGGTCGGGGTGTTGATCGCCGCCCAACTGGTCTGGCCGGCGCTGAATTTCGACACGGCCTGGCTGACGTTCGGCCGGCTCCGGCCGCTGCACACCAACGCGGTGATCTTCGCCTTCGGCGGCAGCGCCCTGTTCGCCACGTCGTACTACGTGGTGCAGCGGACCTGCCACACCCGGCTGGCTCTGGGACCGCTGGCGGCGTTCACCTTCTGGGGGTGGAACCTGGTCATCGTCCTGGCTGCGGTCACGCTTCCCCTCGGCATCACCACCACCAAGGAGTATGCCGAACTCGAGTGGCCCATCGACATCCTGATCGCGGTGGTGTGGGTTTCCTATGCCCTGGTCTTCTTCGCCACCATCCTGAAGCGCAGGGTCAAGCACATCTACGTCGCCAACTGGTTCTTCGGGGCCTTCATCGTCACCGTGGCCATCCTGCACATCTTCAACAGCCTGGCGGTGCCGGTCACCCACGCCAAATCCTATTCCATCTATGCCGGCGTGCATGACGCCATGGTCCAGTGGTGGTATGGCCACAACGCGGTGGGATTCTTTCTCACCGCCGGGTTCCTCGGGATCATGTACTACTTCATTCCCAAGCAGGCGAACCGGCCGGTGTATTCCTACCGGCTGTCGGTGGTGCACTTCTGGTCCCTGATCTTCACCTACATCTGGGCCGGCCCCCACCACCTCCACTACTCCGTGCTGCCGGACTGGGCCCAATCTCTCGGCATGGTGTTCTCGCTGGTGCTGCTGGCGCCCTCCTGGGGCGGAATGATCAACGGCATCATGACCCTTTCCGGTGCCTGGCACAAGCTGCGCACGGACCCGATCCTGAAATTCCTCATCGTCTCGGTGTCGTTTTACGGCATGTCCACCTTCGAGGGGCCGATGATGTCCATCAAGACGGTGAATGCGCTGTCCCACTTCACCGACTGGACCATCGGGCACGTCCACTCCGGCGCTCTCGGCTGGGTCGGCATGGTGTCCATGGGGGCGCTCTACTACCTGATACCCAGACTCTACGGGCAGAAGATCTACAGCGTCAGGCTGATCGACCTGCATTTCTGGATGGCTACCGTCGGCATCGTGCTCTACATCACCTCCATGTGGATCTCCGGGATCATGCAGGGCCTGATGTGGCGCGCGGTGAACGAGGACGGCACCCTGATCTACAGCTTCATCGAGACCGTCGAGGCCATGCATCCCTACTACCTGGTGCGGTTCCTGGGCGGCCTGATCTATCTCGCCGGCATGCTGGTCATGGCATACAACGTGTACATGACCGTCAGAAGCGGCAGGGCCGAGGACGCGCCCGTGCTCGCTTCCGCGCATTAATCCTCGATTCGGGAAACAACCATGTCCATTCAGCAGAAAGCGGAAAAGAACATCGGGTTGATGATCGTGCTGGTCATCCTGCTGGTCAGCGTCGGCGGCCTGGTCCAGATCGTGCCGCTGTTTTTCCAGGTTTCCACCACCGAGCCGGTGGAGGGGCTGAAGCCCTACGATGCCCTGTCCCTGGCCGGGCGCGACCTGTACATCCGGGAGTCCTGCGTTTCCTGCCACTCCCAGTTGATCCGGCCCTTCCGCACGGAGACCGAGCGCTACGGCCACTATTCCGTGGCGGGGGAGTTCGTCTATGACCGGCCGTTCCTGTGGGGCTCCAAGCGCACGGGCCCCGATCTCGCCAGGGTGGGCGGGCGCTACAGCGACGACTGGCACCGGATCCACCTGATCCGCCCCCGCGACGTGGTGCCGGAATCCATCATGCCGGGATATCCCTGGCTGGAGGAGACCCCCCTGGACGCCTCCACCATCCAGGCCCGGATGCGGGCGCTGCGCATGCTGGGCCATCCCTACTCGGACGAGGAGATCGCGGCCGCGCCGGCCGCGCTGGAGGGCAAGACCGAGATGGACGCCATGATCGCCTATCTCCAGGGACTGGGCACCCTGATTCCCAACCGCAGGTAAGGAGGTGACGGCATGACTTTCCATATCTTCTGGACCATCGCGCTTTTCCTGGTATTCCTGGGGATCTTCGCCTGGGCCTGGAGCGGCCGGCGAAAGAAGGATTTCGCCGAGGCCGCCAACCTGCCCCTGGATGACGACAACGATCCCGCGGACCCGGGCGATAACGATCACACATTCAAGCGAGGCTGACTATGTCCGATTTCGTGAGTGAATTCTGGAGCTGGTTCATCATCGTCCCGACGGTGCTCGGCCTGGTATTCTGCGTCGTCCTGATGGTTGCCAACACCACGACGCCGAAGTCGGGGGAGGCCGAGACCATGGGGCACGTCTGGGACGAGGACCTGAGGGAATACAACAATCCGCTGCCGAAGTGGTGGCTCAACATGTTCTACATCACCCTGGTCTTCGGTGCGGTGTACCTGCTGCTGTATCCCGGGCTCGGAAGCTTCGCCGGACTGCTCGGCTGGACGTCCAAGGACCGGTACGACAACGAGGTCAGGGCCGCGGAGGCGTCCTTCAAGCCGCTCTACGATGCCTACCTGGCCACCCCGCTCGATGAGCTTGCCGGGAACGCCGACGCCATGGGCACCGCAAAGCGTCTGTTCTCCACCAACTGCGCCATCTGCCACGGGGCCGATGCCCGGGGTGCCACCGGGTTCCCCAACCTGCGGGACCACGAGTGGATCTGGGGCGGCGGCGACGCCGAGATCAAGACCACCATTGCAGCCGGCCGCACGGCGGTGATGCCCGGATGGGCGGCCGTGATCGGGCCGGAAGGCGTGGAGCAGGTGTCGGAATACGTGTATGCCATGACCCGCGATCCGTTGAACCCGAGTTTCGTCGAGCCGGGCAAGCAGCACTACGACACCGTTTGCCTGGCCTGCCACGGTCCCGAGGGCAAGGGCAACCCGGTACTCGGCGCGCCCGACCTCACGGACGGGGTCTGGCTCTACGGGGGCTCCCTGGGCGCCATCCGTCATTCCGTGGGGCAGGGGCGCATCGGTGTCATGCCCCCCTTCGGCGAACTGCTTGACGAAAGCCGGATACACCTGCTGACGGCCTATCTCAACAGCATCAGGGAGTAGCCTGTTCACATGGAATGGACGCTCAAGAACCGACGCAAGGCGTTGATCGCGGTCCTCTGGCCGCCGTTTCTCGTGGCCGGCGCGTTCACGGGGCTCCTGTTCGCCTTCGTTGATCCCTGGGTACTGATGGACGAGGTGGGCGTGGAGTCCGCCACCCGCCTCGCCGGGTACACCCTGGCGTTCCTGTATTTCTGGTTAGCCGGCATCGTTGCCGCGTTCTTCGCCATCTACATCCTCTGCACGCCGGAGCCAGGCGGCGGGCGGAACCGTTCCGGGGAGCCGCACCCCTGATGGCCGGCGGGGCCCCGACGCTGCGGCAGGAGCTTTACGAGAAGCGCCAGGCCATCCATCCGAGGCAGGTCACGGGGACGTTCGCCCGGCTGCGCGTGGCCGCCGTACTGGCGCTCCTCGGGCTGTACTACCTCGTTCCCTGGATTCCCTGGGACGGCCGCCAGGCGGTATTGTTCGACCTGCCCGCGCGCAAGTTCTACGTCTTCGGCCTGGTGCTGTGGCCACAGGACTTCATCTACCTGGCCGGACTGCTCATCGTCGCCGCCCTGTCGCTGTTCTTCTTCACCGCCATCGCCGGGCGCCTGTGGTGCGGCTATGCCTGTCCCCAGACGGTCTGGACCGAGGTGTTCATGTGGATCGAGCATCGCATCGAGGGCGACCGGAACCGGCGCATCAGGCTGGACAACTCGCCGATGGACGCGCGCAAGTTCCGCCTCCGGTTCACCAAGCACGCGGCCTGGATCCTGCTTTCCCTCTGGACCGGCTATACCTTCGTTGGCTACTTCACGCCGATCCTGGAACTGGGGGACAAGATCATTGGCCTGTCCACCGGCCCCTGGGAGACGTTCTGGGTCCTGTTCTACAGCTTCGCCACCTACGGCAACGCGGGCTGGATGCGCGAGCAAGTCTGCATCTACATGTGTCCCTACGCGCGGTTCCAGAGCGCGATGTTCGACCGGAACACGCTGATCATCTCCTACGACGAGAAGCGCGGCGAGCCGCGCGGGCATCGCAGCCGCGGTGACGACCCGGCACAAAAGGGTCTCGGTAGCTGCATTGACTGCACGCTGTGTGTCCAGGTCTGCCCGACGGGGATCGACATCCGCGAAGGCCTGCAATACCAGTGCATCGGCTGTGCCGCCTGCGTGGACATCTGCGATCAGGTCATGGAGAAGATGTCCTATCCCAAGGGCCTGGTCCGGTATACCACGCTGAACGCCCTGGAATCCGGGGCCACCCGGCTGGTCCGGCCCAGGGTGGTCATCTACGGCGCTGTGCTGCTGGCCGTGACCGGAGCACTGATCTACGGCCTTATCAGCCGCGCCCCGGTGGAACTCGACATCATCCGGGACCGCAACGTGCTGTACCGTGTCACCGACAGCGGGCTGGTGGAAAACATCTACACCCTGAAGATCCTCAACAAGCACGGGGATGCGCACCGGTTCCGGATCGAGGCGGAGGGCCTGCCGGGGATGCAGGTCTACGCGGACGCCGACCGCGAGATTCCGTCCGGCAGCGTGGGGAACGTCACCGCCAGCGTGCGGATCGATCCGGTCGATCTCGAGCGGCCGTCCACGAACATCCTGTTCCGGGTGACCGCGGAGGATGATCCGCGCATCGCCAACGAGGATGAGGCCAGCTTCCTGAGGCCGCGGTGATCCGGGAATCCGACAACCTGCCTGCCCGCCGCTGGTACCGCGAGCCCATGGTGTGGATGGTCATCGCCATCCCCGCCACCGCGGTGCTCGTGGGGTTTCTGCTGCTGGGCCTGTCCATCCGGCACTACGACGGCCTGGTCGAGGACGACTATTACAAGCGCGGCAAGGAGATCAACCGGGTGCTGGCAAGGGACCAGCTGGCGGTGCGGCACGCCATTGCCGCCAGGCTGCGGGTTGCGGCCGACGAATTGGTCCTCGACCTCAGCCACGACGGCCGCCTGGCGGTGCCGCCAACCCTGGTGCTCAGGCTGCTGCACCGGACCCGTTCCGGTCTGGACCGGTCCGTCCTGCTTACCGCGGGGCCGGACGGCCGTTACCGCGGACAGTTCGACGGGGCTGCCGACGGCCGCTGGGTGATCCAGCTGGAAACCGCACGCTGGCGGGTGACCGGGTACCTGGAACGGCCCGGTGACGATGTCGTCGAACTCGGCAGCCCGTGACGCCGGATATCCTCATTATTGCCAGCGCCTTCCTGCTCGGTCTCCTGGGATCCCTGCACTGTGTGGGCATGTGCGGCGGCATCGCCGGCATGCTGCATGCCGCGACGGTTTCCGTGCCCGCCAACCAGATGCCCCGCCGGCGCTGGTTGATGACGCTCGCCTATAACGGCGGACGGATCGGCAGCTACGCGGTTGCCGGCGCGATTGCCGCGCTGGCGGGCGTCACCTTGCTGGCCATGCTCGGTGCGGAGACCGGCCGCGCCCTGGCGCAGGTCGTCAGCGGTCTGTTCATGATCCTCCTCGGCCTGTATCTCACGGGGTGGGGGAATGCGCTGGCGCCGGTGGAACGCATCGGCATGCAGCTGTGGAGGCGGCTCTCGCCGCTGACCAGGCACCTGCTGCCTGTCGACGGCTATGGCCGCGCCTTTGCCGCGGGCATGATCTGGGGCTGGCTGCCCTGCGGCCTGGTCTATTCGGCCCTGGCGCTGGTGCTGGCGAGCGGCAGGCCCCTGGCCGGCGCCGTGGCCATGGGCGCCTTCGGCCTCGGCACGCTGCCGGCGGTTGCCGCCGTGGGCTTGCTGGGCGGCGAGGGGGGACCCATGCGCCGGCCCATGGTGCGCAGGGTGGCGGGATCGCTGATCATGCTGTTCGGCATTGTCATGTTCACGGGGCTGGCCATGCCCCGGGGTGCCCTGCACGGCTGATCGCCGGACGATGGACCGGGCCGGCTGGCGGCGCCGGCCGGGGCATTCAATCGAAGCGGACCTGCTTCGGGACGGCGTCGAAGACGAGGTTGTGCGAATTGAGGGCCACGAAATGCCGGCTCTTGGCGCGGGCGATGAGGGTGACGCCCAGTTCTTCCGCCAGTTCGAAGCCCATGTGGGTGGTGCCGTTGCGGGAGACCAGCACCGGGATGCCCATCAGCGCCGCCTTCATCACGATTTCCGATGTCAGCCGCCCGGTGGTGTAGAAGATCTTGTCCTGTCCGCTGATGTTGTCCAGCCACATCTCCCCCGAGATCGTGTCCATGGCGTTGTGCCGGCCCACGTCCTCGACGAAAGTCAGGATCTCCCCGCCCCGGCACAGCCCGCATCCGTGCACGGAGCCCGCGGCGCGGTAGGTCTTGTTGTGGTCCCGGATCTTGCCCAGCATCTCGTAGATGTCCGACTGCCGGATTTCCGTCGGCGGCAGGCGATGGTCGTACAGCTTGTCCAGGGTGCAGCTGAGGATCGTTCCTTGGCCGCAGCCCGTGGTCACCGTGCGCTTGCTGGTGTCGACGCCGGTGATGCCCTTGCCCTCCCGGGTTTCCACCTCGGCAACCTCCCGGTCCCAGTTCACCATGACCGAGCGGATCTCGGCGGGGTCGCCGAACAGGGTCTGATTCCGCAGGTAGCCCAGCACCAGCATCTCCGGCCGCGCGCCGAGGGTCATCAGGGTCACCAACTCCTGGCCGTCCACCTTGATGGTCAGGGGGACCTCTCCCACGATATTGATGTCCCGGCTCGCCCCGAACTGGTCTAGCGCCGCCACCCGGTGGATCGACTCCAGCCCGGCGTCGCTGAGACGCGGCCGGCCCGCCGGGGGCGGGGCCGAGGTGTTCTTGATGCCGGGTGCCGTGGCCATGGGAGAGTCGGGTGAATTCGTCGGGAAAGGGATGAAAGTGGGTGTTTCGGCGGCGAAACTCAAGCGGTGATATTATCCGACAATGACGGGCGGCGGAAGATTCCCGGCAGGCCCGTCCCGGGGCAGCCGGATGCCGCACCCCCTTCCGGCGGGACCCAGCCCGTCCGCCGGGGCCGGGCCGGGGAACGGTGCGCTATTGTAATTCGGGGACCATTCCATCTATGCTTTCCGGCATGACCAGGCAGGCCGACGACCCATGAACGAAGACGCGCTCAACATCCAGATCAGAAAATTCCTCAAGAAAACCGGCATTACCTCCCAGCGTGCCATCGAACAGGCGGTCCGCGATGGCATCCGTGCCGGAACCGTCCGGAACGGGGACCGCCTGGAAGCCACCATGTCCCTTTCCATTCGCCAGCTTGGCCTGGATGTCGACGTTGTGGATACCCTCGAGATCGAGGAATGACCGGGGCCTGAGCGGCGTGACCGGAACCGTCCACGGGCAGGGGATGGGGGAGCGGGCCGGGCCCGGCTCGAGAATCTCCGTGCCCGTGGCCGTGGTGCTGGAGCGCCGGATCGATCCCGAGAAAAAATGGGGCTATCCCGTCTGGCGCGTCCACGGGATCCTGACCGGGGAGGGAATCACGGCGCTTGGCGGGGACAGCGTGGTCGAGGTGGACGGGAACACGAGCCGGTTCATCCACACGGGATTCACCCTGGACCTCTACAAGGACGGCGGCGAGGGCTACTGGTACAACCTGCTGTCCGACAAGCCCCACCTGTTCGTGGTCTGTGAAGGCGAATACGGTGCCCGGGAAATCCGCCCGATGCTGGTGACCGCCAACCAGGACGAGGCAAGCGGTCACATGGAAGCCGACGACATGGTCCTGTCGGCGCCCATGCCCGAGGAGATCACGGAACTGCTCGAGCGCTACGTGATCAGTCACTACCAGCCGCAGATCAAGCGCAAGCGCAAGCGGCGTGACTGGCTGGAGGACTCGCTCTATGCCGCCTCCCGTGACGGCGACGCCGGGGACGGGGTGCAATGAGCAGGCGACCCGACCTGGATGCGGACCAGGAGGAGGGCTTCCTCAGGCGGTGGTCGGACCGCAAGCGCTCCGGCGACCGGGAGACCCGGGGGCAACCGGGGGACGACCGGGCCGATGGCGAGGAGACGCTGCCCCTCAATACCATCGTGCCCGAGGACAGCCCCGGGCGCATGCGGACCACCGTGGAAGCCGACCGGCTGAAGTCGTCCCGGGAGGAAACCGAGGCCGATGCGCCGGTGCTGACGGACGCGGACATGCCCGCCCTGGAGTCGCTCGACGAGCACAGCGACTATTCCGGATTCCTGTCCCCTGGCGTCAGCGAAAAGTTGCGCAGGCTGGCGATGCGCAAGCTGTTTACCGCGGCCGTTTTCAACGTGCGCGACGGCCTGGATGACTACGACGAGGATTTCACCCAGTTCGAGGGGCTGGGCGACATGGTCACCTCCGACATGAAGCACCAGGCCGAGGTGGCGGAAAGGCGCCGTCTGGAAGCCGAGGAGCGGGAGGGACTCGCGTCGGAGGAAACCGAAGAGCCGCGGGAATCGCCCGAACCGGCGCCCGAGGACGCGCCGACGGAAGTGGCCTCGAACGCGGACGCCGCACCGGACCGGGATGCAAAGGATGATCCCGAGGATGCCGACGGCGGATCGAACACCCCCGCATGAGCATGGGCCCACCCGGAGGAGAATCCTGACATGACAGGCTATCTGGAAGCCCTCGGGCTCAACCTCTCAGCGCAGACACAGGCCGGGCGAATCCGCCATGAGGTGCTGTCCGGGGCGCCCTGGTCGCCCGCGCCGACCACCAGCGTCGCCTACGTAGCGGCAAACCGGGTGCTGCTGGTCATGGACGAGGGGCCGGGCCGCGAAGCGGAAGCCGCACTGGGAGACAGGTTCCTCTGCTACATCGCGGTCACTGGCGGGGACGACCGCCCCCTGGCCGCCCCCAATGCCTGGAAATCCCCCGGACTTGCGGTGGAGGGATACCTCGGCCGTTTCACCGCGAGTCTTCCGGGCCCGGACGGGGGTGAAGAGGACCGGGTCGGCCTCGGACAGATGATGGGCATCCCCAACGGCCTTTTCGACCACGTGATCGACGCGGGCGCCGAGGTGCTGATCGGCGCCGCCATCAAGCCGCCGGGCTATCACCATGTCGGCGCCGACCCCGGCAGGCTTGACGAGGCGATCGGGGCGGTGCGGGAACTGGTGGGGGAATTCGAGAAGCCCCGCTATTTCCAGTACGACCCGGACATCTGCGCCCATGGCCGCAGCGGCATCGAGGGCTGCAACCGCTGCCTGGAGGCCTGTCCGACGGATGCGATCATCTCCGTGGGCGAACAGATCGAGGTCAACCCCTATCTCTGCCAGGGGGGTGGAAGCTGTACCGCTCGTTGCCCGTCGGGGGCGATCACCTACCGCTATCCGCCGGTGGAGGAGCAGGTGGAGTTCCTGCGGCGGGTCTGCCGCGACCTGCGGGAGCGTCTCGGGCCCCGGGAGATCACACTGCTTGTCTACGACAGGGAACACGGCGGGGAGACGGTGGCAGCGGCCGCGCAAGAGCTGCCGGAGCATGTCATTCCACTGCTGGTGGAGGAAATCGGCTCAGTCGGCCCGGAACTGCTGGTCTGCGCGCTGGCCTATGGCGCCGGGGACATCTGGCTCCATGTCCGGGAAGAGGTTCCCGAGCAGGTCCGCCGCAGTCTCGAGGAGACCGCGGAATTCATCCGGGCCGTGCTGCACGGCTCCGGTCTTGACCACTGCAGCGTCCGCCTGACCGCATCCCTGGACCCGGTGCTGGCGTCCGTTCCGGAGGAAACCGGGCGGGACGCCGTCGCCACCTTCGCGGCCGCGGGCGGCAAGCGCAGCATGCTGCGAAATGCGCTGCGGCACCTGGTGCAGGGCGCGGCCTCGGCAGGTCCGGCGCCCCTGCCGGCGGGCAGCCCGTTCGGGCAGGTGATCCTGGATTCCGAGGCCTGCACGCTTTGCATGGGATGCGTATCGGTCTGCCCCGGCAATGCCCTCGAAGCCGGGGGGGAGTCCCCGGCGCTGCGCTTCATCGAAAGCAACTGCGTCCAGTGCGGAATCTGCACCAGGGCCTGCCCGGAGGCCGCCCTGACCCTGGACCCGCGGTTCGATCCGGACGATGCGGCGACCAGGAGCCGCACACTGAAGGAGGAGGAGCCGTTCCGGTGCATTGCCTGCGGAAAGCCGTTCGCAACCGTGGCGATGATCGATCGCATGATGGAGAAACTGGCGGGCCACTGGATGTTCGAGACGCCGGAGCAGCGGAACCGCCTGCGGATGTGCGAGGACTGCCGGGTCGCCGACCTCTATGATCGCAAGGACATGATCGGATAATTATTTCATTTTTTTCCGGTTTGGCAGCAAGGAATTCTATGCGGCCGCCGGTGAATTTTGCATCTGTTCTGAAAAACCGGGATAAGTCTTTGTTTTCAATAACCATAAGCCGGAGCTATTGCTGCGGCCTGCCGGTCAGGTGAAATTTACGTGAAGGCGGCAAGCTTGAACCGTACATGCCCGGGGTATATCTTTACGCTACCAAAACAACAAAAAACGGCTTACGCCGGAATGCGCCGTGCCGTATCCATCCAATGGACGGCCGGTGGTTTCTTGGTACTGAACACCACTTGGGAGCGCCTAATTGGAAACCGTCCAGCCCTTGACGACTGAAAACGGGAATCTCGAAACGGCTGCCCTGATCGCACAGGAGGATCAGGCGCGAGCCGCGACCTATGCCGTCCTGGCGTCCCTGCTCAGCGATATCCCGGACCGCGATCTGCTGGACTATCTCTGCCATATCGATGACCCGGCTGATGCCGACAGCCCCGGGGATGTCGGCGAGGCTTGGCTGGCATTGCGCCGCGCCGCCGAAGAGGCGGACACGGCCCGGCTGGATGATGAATTCCATGCCCTGTTCATCGGCCTTGGCCGGGGCGAAATCGTTCCCTACGGATCCTGGCACCTGACCGGGTTCCTGATGGAAAAGCCCCTCAGTGAGCTCAGGGATGACCTGCGTTCGCTGGGTTTCGAGGCAAACGGGGATCACAAGGAACCGGAGGATCACATCGCCGCGATCTGCGAGACCATGTCGATCCTGATCGAATCAGATGACGTCGAGGGGTTCCGGCAGCGCCGGTTCTTCCTGCGCCACCTCCTTCCCTGGGGCGAGAAGTTTTTCCATGAACTGAAATCGGCGCGCAACGCGGATTTCTACCGGGCCGTGGGGCTGCTCGGAGAACGGTTCATGCAACTGGAAAGCCAGTATCTGAATGTTCAGCAACACTGAGACTGTATCTGAATGACATACACCAACCTTGATCAAGCTGAGGTACACACCATGAAGAAACCGGAAAAAGCCAGGCGCGCATTTCTGAAAGGCGCCGCCGTGACCACCGCGGCGATCGGTACCGGGGCTGCTGCATCCGGCGTGCTTGCCGGCACACAGGAGACCACGGAACCCGTGGCCAAGCAGGGCTACCGTGAAACCGATCATGTCCGTGTCTATTACCGGCTGGCCCGCAGATAGGCCGAAGGCGGAGCAACCGAAATACATACAAACTTGATGATTCGCACAGCGACTCAGGAGAACCAAGCATGAAACTGATACGCAAGCAAACAGGCTCCGATGGCCAGGGCCAGCCGGGCATCGGACAGTCCATCGACCGAAGAACCTTTCTGAAGCGTTCCGGGCTGGCCATGGGTGCCGGCGCCGCGGCCACCACGCTGATGCCCGGCAGGGTGAGAAAGGCCCATGCCGCCAGCGCCGCCACCGGCGACATCGTCGTCAAGCGCAGCGTCTGCACCCACTGCTCGGTGGGCTGCGGCGTGCGGGCCGAGGTGCAGAACGGGGTATGGACCGGCCAGGAGCCGGACTTCGACTCCCCCTTCAACCTGGGTTCCCACTGCGCCAAGGGCGCGGCCGTACGGGAGCACGGGCATGGAGAGCGCCGTCTCAAGTACCCGATGAAGCTGGAAGGCGGCCGGTGGAAGCGGCAGTCCTGGGATGACGCCGTCAACGAGATCGGCGACGGCATGCTGAAGATCCGGGAGGAATCCGGTCCCGACTCGGTCTACTGGCTCGGCTCCGCCAAGTTCAACAACGAGCAGGCCTTCCTGTTCCGCAAGTTCGCCGCAATGTGGGGCACGAACAACGTCGACCACCAGGCGCGCATCTGCCATTCCACCACCGTGGCGGGCGTTGCGAACACCTGGGGCTACGGAGCCATGACCAACAGCTACAACGACATGCACAATTCCAAGTGCATGCTGTTCATCGGCTCAAACCCGGCGGAAGCCCACCCGGTTTCCCTGCAGCATATCTTCAGGGCGAAGGAGAACGGCTCCAAGATGGTGGTGATCGACCCGCGCTACACGCGTACCGCGGCTCATGCCGATCACTACGTGCGGATCCGCCCGGGATCTGACGTGGGCATCATCTGGGGCATGATGTGGCATATCTTCGAGAACGGCTGGGAGGACAAGGAGTACATCCGCCAGCGGGTCTACGGCATGGACGAGATCCGCGCCGAGGTGGCCAAGTGGACGCCGGAAGAGACCGAGCGCGTCACCGGCGTGCCGGAAGCGACCGTCAAGAAGGCCGCGCAGATGATGGCGGAAAACAGCCCGGCGACCTTTGTCTGGTGCATGGGCGGAACCCAGCACACCATCGGCAACAACAACACCCGCGCCTACTGCGCCTTCCAGCTTGCCCTCGGCAACATCGGCAAGGAGGGCGGCGGCGCCAATATCTTCCGGGGACACGACAACGTGCAGGGCGCCACCGACTTCTGCGTGCTGTCCCATTCCCTCCCCGGCTACTACGGCCTGTCCAACGGCGCCTGGGGCCACTGGTCCCGGGTATGGGATCTGGACCCGGCATGGGTCAAGTCCCGGTTCAGCCAGGAAGAGGTGGAGGGCGACAACGGCAAACCCACCCATCCGATGAACTACCGCGGCATCCCGGTCTCCCGCTGGGTCGACGGGGTGCTCGAGGAGAACATCGGCCAGAAGGACAACATCCGCTGCATGGTCTACATGGGGCATGCCGTGAACAGCCAGACCCGCGGGCCGGAAATGAAGAAGGCCATGGCCAAGCTGGACATGATGGTGATCATCGATCCCTATCCGACCCATGCCGCGGTCATGAACGACCGCACCGACGGCATCTGGCTGCTGCCGGGCACCACGCAGTTCGAGACCTATGGCTCGGTCACCGCGTCAAACCGCTCCCTGCAGTGGCGCGAGAAGGTCATCGAGCCGCTGTTCGAATCGCTGCCTGACCACACGATCCTCTACAAGCTGGCGAAGAAACTCGGCATCGCCGACCAGCTGTGCAAGAACATCGAGGTCAACAACGACGAGCCGCTGATCGAGGACATCACCCGCGAGTTCAACAAGGGCATGTGGACCATCGGCTACACCGGCCAGAGCCCGGAACGCCTCAAGCTTCACATGGAGAACAAGCACACCTTCGACACCACGACGCTGAAGGCAGCGGGCGGCCCCTGCGACGGCGACTTCTACGGCATGCCTTGGCCCTGCTGGGGAACGGCCGAGATGAAGCACCCGGGAACCCCGGTGCTGTACGATCCCAGCAAGCCCGTGGCCGAGGGAGGATTGAACTTCCGCGCCCGCTTCGGTGTGGAGCATGAAGGCAACAACATCCTCGCCGAGGATTCCTGGCCGGTAGGCAACGAGATCCAGGACGGCCATCCGGAGTTCACCGCCGACATGCTGAAGACCCTGGGCTGGTGGGATGACCTGACCCCCGAGGAAAAGGCGCTGGCCGACGGCAAGAACTGGAAAACCGACCTGTCCGGCGGCATCCAGCGGGTGGCCATCAAGCATGGCTGCGCACCGTTCGGCAACGCCAAGGCCCGGGCCATCGTCTGGACCTTCCCGGACCGGGTGCCGATCCATCGCGAGCCGCTCTACGCGCCGGACCGCGAGCTGGTGGCGAAATATCCCACCTACGAGGACCGCAAGCGGTTCTACCGCCTGCCCACCAGGTACGCCTCCATCCAGGCCCAGGATTTCTCCAAGGAATTCCCGATCATTCACACCAGCGGACGGCTGGTGGAATACGAGGGCGGCGGTGAGGAGTCCCGGTCCAATCCCTGGCTGGCGGAACTGCAGCAGGAGATGTTCGCGGAGATCAATCCCAAGGACGCCAATGACCACAACGTGAAGGACGGCGACATGATCTGGATCGAAAGCCCCGAGGGGTCAAAGATCAAGGTCAAGGCAATGGTCACCCAGCGCGTGGGGCCGGGCGTGGTATTCACCCCGTTCCACTTCGGCGGTCACTACGAGGGCGTGGACCTCGTGGACAAGTACCCTGAGGGGACCGCACCATATGTCCGGGGCGAGGCGGCGAACACCGCGTTCACCTACGGATACGATTCCGTAACCCAGATGCAGGAGAGCAAAGTGACTCTCTGCCGCATCACACTCGCTTAAGCTGGAGGATACGAACATGGCAAGAATGAAATTCCTGTGTGACGCCGAACGCTGCATCGAATGCAACGGCTGCGTAACCGCCTGCAAGAACGAGAACGAGGTTCCCTGGGGCGTGAACCGGCGCCGCGTCATCACGCTCGGTGACGGCCAGGCCGGTGAGAAGTCCATCTCCGTGGCCTGCATGCACTGCACCGACGCACCCTGCTCCGCAGTGTGCCCGGTGGACTGCTTCTACACCACAAACGATGGCGTGGTGCTGCACGACAAGGATCTCTGCATCGGTTGCGGCTACTGTTTCTACGCCTGTCCGTTCGGCGCACCGCAGTACCCGCAGCAGGAGGCCTTCGGCGTGCGCGGCAAGATGGACAAGTGCACTTTCTGTGCCGGCGGTCCCCTGGACGACAATTCCGTGGCCGAGCGCGAGAAGTACGGAGGCAACCGGATTGCGGAAGGCAAGTTGCCGCTCTGCGCGGAGATGTGCTCCACCAAGGCGCTCATCGCCGGTGACGGCGACATGGTCGCGGACATCTACCGCGAGCGGATCCTGCGCCGCGGTGGAAGACCGCAGACTTGGGGTTGGGAAACCGCTTACGGTAGTTGAGTCCTGGTCGGGGCGGGTTTCGCACCCGCCCCGGTTTCCTGGTTTACCGGCGTCGGTGACGGCGCCGGGCAATTCCCAATCCGAGGGTCGACATGCACAGAAAAACACTCCATACATTGATCCTGTTGCTGGCATGCCTTGCACTGGCCGGCTGCTGGGAATCCACCGACGTGACCTTTCACCAGCCCGGCGAGTACTACGGGCCGTCGGATGACCTCAGCGCCGACAGCGCCGCATTGCAGGAGCGCCTGGACGGGCAACGGGATCGGTAAACCAGTCATCGGGGAGAACAATGAATACAGAAAAAGCTGACAAGAACCGCCGTCGCCGGCGCGCCATGAACTGGTCCATCCTGTTCATCGTGCTCAGCGCGATGGCTCTGCCGATGGCGTCCTACCTCGTGACGGGGGGCGAGGACGCCTATGCCCAGGTGGCCAACGACACCAACCAGCGGGCCAACTTCTGGCGCCTGGTGCGCGAGGGACAGGCAGGGTACAGCTCGGTCACGGGGCCCGAGGCCGGGGTGTTCATCAACAACGGCGGCCAGAACTGGCGCCAGTTGCGCAACGGGCTGATCGCGAACTACGGCGGCTGGGCCGTCCTGGGTTCCCTGGGCCTGATCTTCCTGTTTTTCCTCCTGCGCGGGCGGATCCGCATCGAGGGGGAAAAATCGGGGCTTACCGTGGCCCGCTGGAATGCGCTGGAACGCCTGATGCACTGGTACACGGCGACCCTGTTCGTCCTTCTGACCATCACCGGGCTCAGCATACTGTTCGGGCGCGCGGTGCTGATCCCGCTGATGGGACCCCAGGGGTTCGCCGCCTGGGCCAACCTGTCCATCAACGTGCATAACTACGTAGGCCCGTTTTTCACCATCGGCGTGTTCGCCATGCTGCTTTTCTGGGTCAAGAACAACATCCCCAACGCGGTGGACATGAAGTGGTTCGCCGCCGGGGGCGGCATCATCGGCAAGGCCCACCCCAGCGCCGGAAAGGCCAATGGCGGCGAGAAGGTCTGGTACTGGATCGTCATCCTGGTTGGCCTGGTGGCGGTGTGCGGTACCGGCCTGGTGCTCATCGGCTGGGCTGCGCAATGGGGATTCATGGACAGTAGCCGGGCCACCATGCAGTGGGCGCACCAGGTGCACGCCATTGCGGCCATCATCTGGATCGTGGTGTTCTTCGGACACGTCTATATCGGCACCATCGGTACCGAGGGCGCGCTGGAAGGCATGACCACCGGCAAGGTGAGTGTCGAATGGGCCAGGCAGCATCACGATCTGTGGTACGAAGGGCTTGAGAGCGATGCGGAGGCCGCCGAGGCCGGCGCAGATGCGGATGTGGCTGCCGATGCGTCGACGACCTGACCTGACGTCGCCGACCACTAAAAAACCCCTGCATTGCAGGGGTTTTTAGTGTGCCAGGCATGGCGGGCAGCCCGGAGGCGCGGGTTCTCCGTCCGGCCCGTGGCGGCGCGGGACCAGTGAAGCCCGGGGGCGCCGCCGTGAGGTTCCCCCCTGGCCCGATCGCACTGTCCGGGTGTTGTGCCCGGCAGAAGGCATCCAACCGGTAATTACCGTTGCAGCAGTTTCCTCCTGAAATCGTGAGCAGAATGCGTTCAGGCGGCGTGATGACCACCTGTCTGCCGGTGCGCCTGGATCACGGAACATGGGAAACCGCGGTATTTTTCGGTCTGGGCGGTCCGGAGTGCAGGGAGGACCGGCGGATACTCGGAAAGAGCCGGGCCCCGGTGCCGGTGGCGCTGGAGGCGGATGTGATCGAATGCGGGAGCGCAGCCGTGGTGATGCTGCGCTTTGAGGTCGCCACCCGTCCGGAAGATCCGCTGGCCGGGGAGGTGCTGCTTACCCCGGGCCTTGGCAAACTGCAGTTCAGGACGCTGGAGAGCCTGGCCGAGCAGCAGCACCTGCGGTTCTTTTTTGCCGACGGAAAATTCCGGGTGATCCATTCCCAGCAGCTGCAGCTCGGCCAGCGCGAGCGCGACGGTTACCGGTCCATCCTTGGCGATGCCGTGAAACATGATGCCATGATCCGGCTCACGGGCCGCTATGACGCCGATGCCGCCATGCGGGAGGTCACGAGCCACTATGCTACCCATGTGGCAAGCGCGTAGGCTCCTTGCATTGCTGGTGCTGTCGGGGGCCTTCTTCCCGGCGCCAGCGGACGACAGTTTCCGCCGCGCCATCCACTCGGCAGATGTGGAACAGGTGATCCGTCTCAGCGATACGGTGGCGGATATCAACGAGTCCACCGCGACGGGCAGAACTGCCCTGATGGTGGTGGCCCGGGCAGGCCGGTGCGGCCAGGTCGAAAAACTGATTTCCATGGGTGCGGACCCGGGTGCCAGCAACGAGAACGGCGGCACGGCACTGATGTTCGCCGCGGTCACCGGCGACCCTCGCTGCGTCGGCCCGATCCTGGAAGCCGGCGTCGATGTCAACGCCCGCGGCGCCAACGGCTGGAGCGCGCTCATGATCGCCGCGGCAAAGGGCAGCGTGGCGGTGACCCGGCAGCTGATCCGCGCGGGGGCGGATATCAATACCCGGGACGTGTTCCTGTGGACGCCCCTGCACCGCTCGGCCTACGAGAACAGGGAAAGCGTGGTGGACCTGCTGCTGGAATCTCCGGGCATCGAGATCAACGCGCGGGACGACCAGGGCGCCACGGCACTGCATCATGCCGCCGCCATGGGCCATACGGCCGTGGCGGTCAATCTGCTCGGGCACGGCGCCCGCAGGGACATGCCGGACATGGAGGGGCGCACGCCGATCACCTATGCCGAGGAGCAGGGCCATGAAACCCTGGTCCAGGTGCTCGGCGACATCAACCGGAAGTTCAACTGAATGGACCGAGACCCCCCGGTTCTGCCGGCAGCCTATCGCCTGGTTCATCTCCCCGAGGTGGGGAACCTGCGGGACCATGCGATGGAAGCGGCGTCCGGCGGTGCCGAGGAGGGCACCCTGTTCCTGGCCGATGAGGTACGGTCGCCGCCGGCAGGGGAAGGCGGCGCCGGGGTCCCGGACACCGGCCCCGGCAATCTCCATGCGGCGCTGGTGCTGGAGCCCGAGTTTCCGCCTGACCGGGACCACGAGATCCTGTTCGTCTCCCTGGTCAGCCTGTGCAGCGCGATCGCCGCCCACGTCTCGCCCCTGACCGCACTCAGGTTCGGCTGGCCGAACGAGATCCGGATCGCCTCCTACCGCGTCGCGTCGGTGTGGCTGGACCGGGGAGAATCCCCCGCCAGACGGTGGCTGACCGCCACCCTGGCCGTGAATGTGGCCAGCGCCCCCGAATCCGGCGAACCGGAGCAGATGAGCCTGCATCAGGCGGAAGGCAATGATTCCATCACGCCCCAGGACCTGTTCGAGTCATGGGCCAGGGAGTTCGTCTCCTGGATCAATCTGTGGGATGATCGGGGTTTTGGTCATGTGCTCGCAACGTGGAATGCACGGGCGGACGTGGCGGACTGCCAGGTGTCCATCCGGCATGCTGGCGGTACGATCCAGGGTATCGGCGCCGGGGTGGACGGGGAGGGGCGACTGATCGTCCGCCGGGAGGATGGCACGGAGACGAAACTGTCCTCCCGGCTCTTCCTCGGCTGGTAGAATCCGTTCTTGAGCAACCGGAACATGAAGCAGAAATCCAGTTTGTCCACACGGCGCGGTTTCGTCAAGACCTGCCTGGCGACAGTCGCGGCCGTGGCCTCGAATCCCGCCATGGTGGTGAGATCGGAGCCCTTGCGCAGCTACAACCGGGTATTGCTCGTGGATCACCTGGGGGAGCCGATCGGCAGCGACGCGCTGTCCCGGGGCGATGCGTTCATTTTCCATTACCCGCACATCACCACGCCCTGCTTCCTGGTGGACATCGGCCGCAGCCTGGACACCGGCCGTGATCTCGCCACGGAGGACGGCCGGCACTACCGCTGGCGGGGCGGGGCGGGCCCCGGCGCCTCGGTGGTGGCCTTTTCCGCCATCTGCGCCCACAAGCTCAGCTATCCCACCCGCACGGTGAGCTTTCTCAATTTCAGGCCGGAACTGACCCGCTACATGGACAGTAACGAGCAGGTGAGCGAACGCAGTCAGATCATCTACTGCTGTTCGGAGCGAAGCGTGTACGACCCGTCCCGGGGCGCGGAAGTGATCGGCGGCCCGGCCCGGCAGCCGCTCACCACGGTGGACCTGGAATATGACGGGGCGAATGACCGTTTTTATGCCGTGGGCACCAGGGGCGGTGAACTCTACGAGGAATTCTTCTTCCGGTTCGGCTTCCGCCTCGCCCTGGAAAACGAGATCGACGACGTGCGCGCGCTCGCGGCAGGCACCACGGAGGTCATTCCCCATGACCGGTATTCCAGCCAGCCGGTAACCTGCTGAGCGGAAATCGCTCAGGAAAACCGGCCGACAGAGTAGGGGGTGATGTCCAGCGAGGGCCTGCGGCCCTCCATGATTTCGGAAATCAGCATCCCGGTGATGCCGGACAGAGTCAGGCCGAGATGGTGGTGGCCGAACGCCAGCAGGATGTCCGGTGAAACCGGGCTGGGTCCGATCACGGGCAGGGCGTCCGGGAACGTGGGCCTGAATCCCAGCCAGGATTGCGCGGGGTCCTCCTCCAGGCCGAACATCCGCTTGGCGTTGCGGGTGAGGTATTCGATGCGCGCGGGGCTGGGGGGCTTGTCCAGCGCGGCGATTTCCACCGTGCCGGCGAATCGAAGACCCGCAGTGGTAGGGGTGGCGTAGAAGCCGCGCTCCGCCCAGGCGACGGGCCTGCCGAGCAGTGATTGCCGGCCGGGGAACTGGACATGGTAGCCACGCTCGACATTCAGCGGCAGCCGCCTTGTTCCGGCACCGGCGATGGTTCTCGAATATGCCCCCGCGGATACCACGACCGTGTCTGCGGGAATCCGCTCCCCGTCATCCAGGATCACGCCCGGATCCGGTTCCACCATCCTGACGCAGGCCCGCCGGAAGACGCCTCCCCGGGCGCTGAAATGCTCCATGTACCGGTCCACGAGGGTTTTCGGGTTGGCGACCTGCTGCGCATCCGTAAACCTGAGCGCGCGGTAGAAATCCATGTCGATGGCCGGCTCCAGGTCCCGGAGTTCCCGGCCATCGATGGTGTCGAAGACCGCCCCCTCCTCCGCACGCCTGCGGTTGGACGGGACGGCGTCCTCATAGGCCCGGCGGGTCGCGTAGGCATAGATGCTGCCGTCCCGGCGTATCAGGGATTCCGCGCCGGCGTCACCCACCAGCGGGTCGAGACCGTCGCCGGTACGTGAAAGCAGCGCGCTGAGGGCCCGGACAGTCCGGTCCACGCGGGCAGGGGTGCAGTTTCTGAGGAAGTCCAGCATCCAGCCGGGATGGCGGAGCGCATGGAACGGATCCAGCCTGAGCGGGCTTTCCCGGGACCACAGGAGCGATGGAAGCGCCGTGAACAGGGCAGGGCTGTTGATCGGGATGCAGCCGTAATTCGCGATGATGCAGGCATTGCCGTAGGAGGTGCCCATGCCCGGCTCGCCGCGGTCAAGCAGGATGACGCGATGACCGCGCCGCTGTATCCACAGGGCAACACTGACCCCGACAATACCGGCGCCGATCACAACGGCGGTCTTGCCGGACATCAGGAAATGTCGATGGCGTGGCGGGAAAGGTCGGCGAACCCGATGATTTCCAGTGCCCTCTGGTGCGTGGCCCGCATGACCACCTTGGGAGCGGCGCCGGCTTCCAGGGCTTCCTGCCAGCGCGCCGCGCACAGGCACCAGCGGTCACCTGGCTTGAGGCCGGGAAATTCAAAGGCCGGTATCGGGGTGGACAGGTCGTTGCCCCGGGACTTGCTGAACTCGAGAAATTCGGCGGTCACCTCGACACAGACCGTGTGGGAACCCACATCCTCGGGCCCGGTTTCGCAGCAACCGTTGCGGACGAACCCCGTCATGGGACTGATGGAGCAGACGGCGAGCGGTTCGTCAAGAACGCTCGTCTGGTTTTCGGGCCAGGGCATGGCGACAGCCGGATTTTCGGTTTCTGACAGCGGGATTCTAACTTGACTGGCGCGGCATTTGTGCCGGATTCGGCGGATTCCGCGGTCCGGTGCGGGAATACCGACCCGATCCACGCCGCCGCCGCCGGAGGCCTGTCCCGTGATCCGCCGCCGGGGACGCCGGAATTCCCGCTCAGCCGGCGGCGGTGTCCGGGACGTGGAACCGGTTTGCGGATGTAGCCGGCCGTTCGGGTCCGTGTTCGTATTCGGAGATGCCGATACCGTCTTCCCGGAACAGGAGAATCGTGGTGGTGCGGGTGCCGTATTCCTCTCCCCGGATGTAGATGGGAGACAGCTGGCGTTCCCTTTCGAGATCCGGCCCCCCGCCGGGCAAATCCCCGTCCGGGGCAGGGGTGGTGTCCAGCATCAGCGGCAGTAGGGTTTCCGGACCGATGTCCGGGTGATCCCGGATCTGCCTGGCAAGTCCGGTCACGCCGCGGGACATCTTGGGCCAGATCGTGTCCATGGGGCCGTTGCTGACACTGTGGAAACCGGAATCCAGGGCACGTGCCCCGGGATTGTCGTATCCCCAGGTATGCAGGCCCCGCCGGTCGCCGTACACCAGGTTGAACGGATTGTATTCATGGTGGTGTTGCCGGAGAAACCCGTGGAAATCCGCCGGGGTTCCGGACGACTCCAGGTATCTGACCGCCAGCTCTCCACGGCTGCGGCCATCGGCGCGGTGATCTTCCCCGGTGCGGAAGTTGGTTACCGCGGCGAATGCGCCGTCGCGGTTGATGCCAAGCCAGGTGCCGCCGGCGCTCAAGTCCCGGCCGGCGAAGATGCGGGGCCGGTCCTCCCACCAGTGCATGGAGAGGCTGGGACGGGCGTGGTACTCGTCCCGGTTGGCGGCGATGATCAGGGGGTAGCGCGGATGCTGGTTCAGCGCGACGAACAGTATGCACATTGAGCGGGTATCCGGGTGACGCCGTTGTCCGGTCTGTCCTGATGGAATCGGGACAGGGTGAAAACCGGTCCCACATCCATTGACCGGGTCGTGGCTGTGGTGCGCTTGCGCGCCGGTCGGTTCCGCAGGCTCCGATCGGGAATGATCACGGCCGGCCAAAGCCGCGAAACGGACCGTTGGCCTATTGTGGGACAAGCAGGTAAATCCCGCAAGGCGGACTGCGGGGCCGGGGCCTGTCCGACCCGGGCACCGGCAAATGCAGTACACTCGTGCATCCAATCAGGGGCGTCCCCGTGCAGATCGGCAGACTCAACAACCTCACGGCGATCAGACAGTCCGGCCCCGGCATGTTTCTCGATGCGGGCGACGGCAGGGAAATCCTGTTGCCCGGGAAGGAGATCCCCGAGGGGCTGGCGCCCGGGGAGGCCGTGACGGTATTCGTGTACCGCGACTCCGAGGACCGCCTCATTGCCACCACGCACACCCCGAAAATCCAGGTTGGCCAGTGTTCGTTCCTCAGGGTGGTCGCGGTCAATAACGTGGGCGCCTTCCTGGACTGGGGACTGCCCAAGGATCTCCTGGCGCCCTTCGCCGAGCAGGCCGTGCGCATGGAGGTGGGAAATTCCTACGTGGTGACCGCCTACCTGGACAAGAACACGGACCGGGTGGCGGCAAGTTCACGCCTGGGCCGCCGGCTGCAGGAGGAGGGCACGGGTTTCCGGGTGGGGCAACCGGTGGATCTGTTGATTGCAGCCCGGACGGACCTGGGCTGGAAGGCGGTGATCGGGCATACCCACGTCGGCATGATCTTTCACCGGGATGCGGTGCGCCGACTCAGTCCCGGCATGAACATCAAGGGGTTCATCAAGCGGGTCCGCAGCGACGATCAGCGCATTGACCTCGCTCTCACCCCGGAGCGGGCGAAAACAAGGCGGGGTCTTGCCAGGGAGATCATCGACCACCTCGAATCCCACGGCGGACGATCCGACCTGACGGACCATGCGCCGCCCGAGCGCATCCTGGAGGTATTCGGCGTCAGCAAGGGCTACTACAAGAAGGCCCTGGGGGGCCTCTACCGGGAGCGCCTCATCGTGATCGGGGACCGGGAGATCACCCTGGCCGGGCCGGGCGATTCGGACAGACTGCCGGCGGGCAGGGCAGGAACCCGACCCGACAGGCCTCCCGGCAAGCGCCCCGGCGCCCGGGCCGGCGGGACCCGGCGGAGCGCTGCTGGGAAGACCGGAAAATCCAGGGCGACCGGACCTGCGGGGTCTGGGCGCGGCGACGGAGAGTCCCGCGGCCGGGGCCGGCGGACCGCGTCCGGACCCGGCAGGAAACGGCAATAGGGTCTCCGTGGTGAAGATACAGTGGTATCCCGGACACATGCACAAGGCGGCCCGAGAGATGCGGGCCGCGCTTGCCGGCGTGGACGTGGTGGTGGAACTGCTGGATGCCAGGCTGCCGTTTTCGAGCGCGAATCCGATGCTGGCGGAACTGCGCCGTGACAAGCCGGTCATCCGGGTGATGACCCGGGCGGACCTGGCGGACCCGGCACGCACGGAGGTCTGGACCGACTGGTACCGCAAGGGGCACCAGGGCAAATCCCTCGCCGTATCCGCCCGCCGGCCTGCGGAGGTAAAGCGCATCGTTGGACTGTGCAGCGCCGGGTTTCCACGCCGTCCGGACCCGGTTGTGGCCATGGTGGCCGGCATACCCAACGTGGGCAAGTCCACCGTGATCAACATCCTGGCGGGGCGCTCGGTGGCAAAAACCGGCAACGAGCCGGCGATCACGAAACGGCAGCAGAGGGTAGCCGTCGGCGATGGCGTGGTGCTGCTCGATACGCCGGGGGTCCTTTGGCCCAACGTGGAGAATGCACACAGCGGCTTCCGCCTCGCCGTCACCGGCGCGATCCGGGAAACTGCGATATCCCATGTCGAGATCGCCATGTACCTTGCCGGGTTCCTCGTTGCCCAATACCCGGGGCCCATGGCCGATCGTTATGCCCTGGATGCCGGGCTGGCCGGCGGGGAGGCGATCCTGGAGGCCCTGGGGCGGAGCCGCGGCTGTCTCGGCCGTGGCGGCGTGGTGGACATGGACCGGGCCGCCAGAATCCTGCTCAACGACTTTCGTGCGGGCCACCTGGGGGGGATCACCCTGGAGACGCCGGAAATGATCGAGGATGAACTGCGCGAGGTGGCCAAGGAGCGTGCGGCCAGGGCCGCGAAGAAGGCAGCGAGAAAGCAGGGAAAGTCCGGGCCCGGGAGCGCATAGAGGGACCGGACTCCGGTGCCCGGTCCGGGTGCCGGACACCGATAGCAGGTTAGAATCCGGTCCCGGTACCCTTCCTGCATTGACATTGGCCCGAGTCGTTCCCGAATCGCTCTCCATCGACGAGGCACGCAAGCTGGTCCTCGCCAGCCAGGGTGTACCGCGTTCTGTCACCGGCGGTTCGGCCGAGGAGGCAACCCGCCGGGTCATACGTCATCTCGGCTATGTCCAGATCGACACGATCTCGGTGATCGAACGCGCACACCACCACACCCTCTGGAACCGCAATCCGCGCTACCGGCAGGCACACCTGGACCGGCTGGTGGCGAAGGGCAGGGTTTTCGAATACTGGTCCCATGCCGCCGCCTACCTGCCGATGGAGGACTACCGGTTCGCCCTGCCGCGCATGCTGGCGGAACGCGGGGGTGGCGGACGCTGGCATTCCAAGGATGTGAAGCTGATGCGGCGGGTGCTGGCGCGGATTCGCGAGGAAGGGCCGCTGATGTCGCGGGACTTCGAGGACACCGGCTCCGGGAGGCGCGAGATGTGGGACTGGAAACCGGCGAAATATGCGCTCGAGCAACTGTTCATCGAGGGGCGCATCATGTCCGTGCGCCGCGAGGGGTTCAACAAGGTCTACGACCTGACCGAGCGGGTATTGCCCGAGGGAACGGACACCTCCGCGCCCGGCAGCCAGGAATTCGCCCGGTATCTCGTGACCTCGTTCCTCAGGGCCAACGGCCTCGGCAGGGTGACCGACTTCGTCCACTTGCGCCAGGGGATGCGGGATCCGGTTGCCCGGGTCGTCCGCGCCATGGTCAGGTCCGGCGAGATCCTCGAGGTCAGGGTCAGGGCCGGGTCCTGGCTGGTGTTGCCGGATTCCCTGGACCTGCTGAACCATCGCCTGCAAAGGGAGAAGGCCTGCCTGTTGTCGCCCTTCGACAACCTGGTCATACAGCGCAGGCGAGTCAGGGAACTGTTTGATTTCGACTACCAGCTGGAATGCTATGTCCCCGAAGGGAAACGGGTGTACGGGTACTTCGTCCTGCCGGTGCTTTGGCGCGGCAGGCTGGTAGCGCGCACGGACCTGAAGGCCCACCGGAATCTGGGTATGTTGGAGGTGCGGTGCCTGGTGCCGGAACCCGGGTTGCGGGCAACGGACCGCTTCGCCGTGGCGTTCGCCCGGGCATTGCGGGATTTCGCCGCCTTCAACGGCTGCCAGGGCGTCGACCTGTCCGGCCGGGTTCCCCGGGCGCTGGCCGCCTCCGTGAAAGAACACCTGCCTGGCTGCTGATGCTGTCGACCCGATCCAAGGGGTATCTGATCACGATGCTCGGGGTACTCGCCCTCAGCCCCGACGGCCTGCTGACACGGCTGATCCAGGCGGAAGCCCTGACCATCACGTTCTGGCGCTGCCTGCTGTACGGGATCGTCGTCTCGCTGTTCGCCGTCCTGCGCTATCGCGGCCGGCTGTTCGCACACCTAGGCCGGTTCTCCGCCGCGGAATACGGCATCATGATCTGTTTCGGGCTTGGCAATACCTGCTTCATCTATTCCATTACCCATACCTCGGTGGCGAACACACTGTTCATGTTGAGCACCACACCGATCTGGGCCGCGGTGATCGCCTGGCTGTTCCTGCGAGAGCGCGTCCCGCGGCGCACCTGGTTCGCCATCGTCATGGTGATGGTGGGGATCTCGGTGATCACCCGGGGCAGCGTCCGCCTCGAGGGGGCCTGGCTCGGGGACATTGTCGGACTGTGCGCCGCCTTCATTCTCGGCACCCAGTTTTCCCTCATCCGGGCCGCCCGCAACCGCGATATCATGCCCGCGCTGGGCCTTGGCGGGATTTTCACCGCCCTGTTCCTGGCCCCGCTGGTGGCTCCGGGGGAAACCACCAACGCCGACCTCGGCTGGCTCATCGTCATGGGCATGATCATGCTGCCAGTGGCCAATGCGCTGATGTTCCTCGGACCAAAATACCTGCCGGCGCCGGAAGTGGGCCTGATGATGCTGCTGGAAACCGTGCTGGGACCCGTCTGGGTCTGGCTGGCGCTGGGAGAGAATCCCGGGGCCCATTCCCTGGTCGGGGGTGCCATCGTCGTGGCCACCCTGATGGTCAACTCGCTTCTGGGTCTCAGGGAGGAGCGGGAACGGATGATGGCGGTCGGCCGGGACCCGGGCTCCGGGATTGGGAGAGCCCGCAGGGAATAGGCCCGGGGCGGGAAGGCGGGGCCGTCATTGCTCCCCCGGTCTTGCCATGCGGTAGCCGACGCCGCGCTCGTTGAAGATATAGGTGGGAGAGCCCGCGTCGTCGCCGAGCTTGGCCCGGAGTTTCTTCACGAAGGTGCGCACGGGCTCGGTATCGTCGGGACTCCGCGTGCTCCAGAACCGGCGCAGCAGCGACCCGGAGGTCACTACCCGCCCGGCGTTGACCGAGAGGATGCGCAGCAGTTCGTACTCGGTGGCGGTGAGGATCACCGCCCGCGAGCCCACCGTCACCCGGCGCAGCTCGTAATCGATGGCGAGCCTGCCGAGCACGAATGGCTCCGGGCTCACCCGACTGCGCAACGCCGCCCCGACCCTTGCGGTGAGTTCGGTCGGCGAGAAGGGCTTGACGATGTAATCCGCCGCGCCGCTGTCGAAGGCGCGCGCAAGCGTCTCGTCGTGGCCGTAACCGGAGATGATGATGACAGGCAGATCGGAGAGTTCCGGAATCTGCGCCATCAGCTCGATGCCGTCAGCCCCCGGCAGCATGAGATCGAGCAGCACCAGCCGGGGCTTTTCTGTGTTGATCAGATCGGAAATCTCTTCCGGGTCACCGGTCACCAGCGCGGTATAGCCCGCCTGGGTGAGGGAGTCACGCGCGTAGCGCAGCATCTTCGGGTCGTCATCCACGATCAGGATGCGTGGCTTCTCCCGTGAGTCGCCGGGCAGGTCCGGGCGGCCCGGGGGCTGCTGGGGATAGGACCGGACTTCCTCGGCATCGGCCACCGGAAGCGTGAATGCGAACCGCGCGCCCTTGCCGAGCCCCGCACTCTCGGCGCGGATGCGGCCCCCGTGAGCCTCCACCAGCCCCTTGCATATGGCCAGCCCCAGGCCCGTTGTTCCGATCCCTCCCCCGGCGTTGGCGCCGTCGAGGGCGACATGCTTGCGAAAGAGCTGCGCCAGCATCTCAGGCGGCATGCCCCGGCCCCAGTCGCAGACCGAGACCTCGACATGCACCCCCTCGTGCGCCGCCTCCACGCGGATCGGGGTGGATTCCGGTGAGTGCCGAGCCGCGTTGGACAGCAGGTTGTTCAGCACCTGGACAATGCGTTCCCGGTCCGCCATCACCCGGGGGAGATCGGGCGGCAGCTCGATGCGAACGGCATGCCTGGCGCCGCCGCTCAGGAAGGTGTTCCTCGCCCGGTCCACGAGGGCGGCCACCTCCGAGGATTCCGGTTCCACCGACAGCGTGCCCGCCTCGATCCGGCCGGCGTCGAGCAGGTTGCCGATCAGGCCCAGCATGTGGTCGGCCTGGCCGTCGATGACGCGGAAGAACTGCAGCATCTCGGCCCGCGGCAACGCGGGCGCGGCACCCAGCACCGCGGCGGACGAGCCCTTGATGGAGGTCAGGGGGGCGCGCAGTTCGTGGCTCACCATGCTCAGGAACTCCACCCGCTGCCGTTCCAGTTCCTCAAGCGGCGCCAGGTCCTGCAGGGTGACGACCACCGAGACGACCTCCTCGTCGTCGGAACGGATCGGCGTCACGTTGATGAGGGTCCTGACGCTGGGCCCGTTCGGCACCGAAAGCACGATTTCCTCGGCGCGCATCGTGGTGGCGTTGCCGAGTGCGCGGATCAGGGGGATTTCCGGGAACGCGACCTCGCTGCCGTCCGCGAAGCGGCAGGTCAACACCTCGAGCAGATTTCCCGAAGCGCGGCTCGCGGTGTTCAGTCCCTCGACGATGCGCCGCGCCTCCCGGTTGATCGACATCGTGCGCGCGGTCCGCGCGTCGAACACGACGACACCGACCGGCGAAGTCTCGACCAGGGCCTCGAGGTCCGCCCGGGCACGCTGTTCGTCGCGGCGCGCGCGTGCGTTTGCGATCGCGGTGGCGGCCTGGGAGGCGAAGAGCACGAGCGCCTCTTCATCCTCCCCGGTGAATTCCGGGGCGCCCTCCTTGCCGGCTAGGAAGAAGCTGCCCATGTGCTCGCCCCCGTGGCGCACCGGGGTGACCTGGAAGGTCCTGGTCGGCATCGGGTGCTCCGGGCTGCCGTCCGCGAGGATATCGGGCGGCAGGTCGTCGAGACTCACCGGCCCCGAAAAGTCCCGGAAGTGCTCGAAGAATCGCGCCTCTTCGGACCACTTCGCCAACTGACGGTGCTCCTCGTCGGTGAAGCCGGAGGCGACAAGTTCGCGCATCTCACCCGCCTCGTCGGCAGCGGCGATGACACCGTGGCGCGCGCCGGTGAGCGCGCAGGCGCTGTCGACGACCTCCTGCAGCACGGTGGCGAGATCCAGACTCGCATTGATACGCAGGATGGCCGCGCTCAGCGCAGCCATCCGCTCCTCGGACCTCTCGGATTCGCGTCTTGTCTCTTCGGAACTGTTCATTGGCGTACCTCTTCCGGATCGGAGCCGCAGCCGGACCGGGTGCGCGGCTCCTGCCCTGGCGCAGTCTCCTGTTTTCCATGTCGCGGAAGTGAGAATAGCACTCCCGCCCAGCGTATTCCATGTGGGGCCGGGACCGTTCCCGGCATGGGCCCCGCGGGCGGAACGGAACCATGGAACCGGCGCGGCACATGATGATGAAAATCACCATGCCGCCGCCCGGTGAAGATTCCCCATCCTCCCGCAGTCCGATAAACTCACCTTGGTATTATTGTAATTTCGAACGATCCATGTCCCAGGCACGACGATCCCAGGCCATCGATCCGGATGTCCTGTCCGGCCTTGTGATGAAGACCGATGGGGCGGGCCTCGGAGCCTTGGCGCTGCACCTGCTGCTGCTGGGTCTGCTGGCCGCCGGCTCCCTGTGGCTGCCGCCGGTGCCGGCGGCGCTCTGCTGGTGCGGCTACGCGGTGGTGCTGGTTTTCTCGTTCTGTCCCCTGCACGAAACCATTCACGAAACCGCTTTTGCGTCGCGCGGCCTGAACCGGGGCGTGGCGTTCCTTTGCGGACTGATCCTGTTCCTGCCGCCCCGGTACTTCCGGTCCTTCCACATGACGCACCATCGCCACACCCAGGTCCCCGGCGACCCGGAACTCGGGGTGCCGAAACCCGGCTCCAGGTGGGGTTATGTCCGGCATGTCAGCGGGCTGCCCTACTGGGTTGCCCAGGGCCGCATGTTCCTTCGGTATGCATCCGGTCGGGTTGATGATTTCGTGCCGGCGTCCCGGCGCGACGCGGTGGTAGCGGAGGCCCGGCGGTTCCTGCTGATCTACGGCGCACTGGCAACGCTGTCCGTAGTTTTCCAGACCGCGGCGCTGTGGTGGTACTGGATACTGCCGGTCATGGTGGCGCAGCCGGCGCTGCGCATGTTCCTGCTTGCGGAACATACCGGTTGCCCCGAGGTGCCCGACATGTTCGACAACACCCGCACCACGCTGACCAACCCGTTGCTGCAGCGGCTCTGCTGGAACATGAATCTTCACACCGCGCACCATGCCTACGCGGGCATCCCCTTCCACCGCCTGCCGCAGGCCAACCGACTGATATCCGACCGTCTGGTCCATGTCGGCCACGGCTATTTCCGGGTGAACAGGGAGATCTATCGCGCGCTCGGCCGGAAACCTGCTGCTGCGGTTGCCGGCGCGCCCTGATGGCTGTCGTCGTTGATGGCAGCAGCCTCACCCTAGACCAGCTTGCCCGGATCGCCGCCTCGCCCGGCGCCGGAGTGTCGCTGGACGAGGCGGGTCTTGAGCGGGTGCGCCGGGCCCGGGACCGGGTGCTTCAAGCCTTCGGGAAGGGAGAACAGGTCTACGGGCTCACCACCGGCCTCGGGTCCCGTGCAACGGAGACACTGACCGCGTCCGAGGCGGCGGATTTTTCCCTGAAAACCCTGCGGGGCCGGGCCCATGCCATCGGTACGCCCCTGTCCAGGACCCAGGTCCGGGCCGCGATGGCGGTGCGGCTGAACACGCTGATGAAAGGCGCCGCCGGAGCGGATGCCTCGGTGCCGGAGATCCTCTGCGAGTGTCTCAACCGGGGGCTCACGCCGGTGGTCGGCAGCATCGGTTCCATCGGTGCCGGCGACCTCTGCCAGGGGGCCGTCCTGGGTCTGGCCCTGTGCGGGGAAGGGCGGATGACCGACGCCCGGGGCCGGACGATGGATGCCGCAAAGGCGCTGTCCGCGGCGGGATTGGCCCCCCTGTCGCCCGGACCGAGGGACGGTCTCGCCCTGGCGAACCACTCCGGGTTTTCCGCGGCGGCCATGGCACTGGCGGTCCACGGCGCGGGACGCCTGCTCGGCGCGGTGCAGGGCGCGGCGGCCATGACGATGGATGCGTTCGCGGCATCCACGACTCCGCTCGATGCCTTGGTGGACGACCTGCATCCGCAGCCGGGGCAGGCCCGGGCCGCCGGGGATCTGCGCCGGCTGCTGGCGGGGAGCCGGATCGTCGACCCGGGAGGTGCGCGTCGACTGCAGGATCCGCTGTCGATACGGAACCTGCCGCAGGTTCACGGCGCCGCATTCGCCGCGCTGGATTTCGCGAAGGAGGCGGCCTGCGCGGAAATCAACAGTGCCAGCGACAACCCCGTGGTCGACCTTGCCGGGGACCGCATCATCTCCTGCGGCGCGTTTCACACGCCGCTCCTGACGGTCGCCGCCCACGCCCTGTCCCAGGCGCTGGTGCAGCTGTCCCAGGCGCAGCTTGCCCGAATGAGCAAGCTGCTCTGCGAGCGCTTCAGCGGATTGCCGCAATACCTGGCGGCGCCCGGCCTCGATTCCAACGGCTTCGCCCCGCTCATGAAGGTTGCCGAGTCGGTGGTGGCGGAACTTGGCCATGCGGCCATGCCGGTGCCGGTCTGGCCCAGTGTGAACGCAGATGGCGTGGAGGACATCCAGTCCAATGCGCCCGCCGCCGTCAAGGGCCTGCAGGGCGTGGTCGAACTGGGATGGAAACTGTGCGCCATGGAGATGATGGTGGCGGGCCGGGCTGCGGAATTGCGGGGCGATCCGACCTCGGCCCCGTTGCTGGAGGAGCTTCACGACCGCGTCAGGAAGGTGGTGGAACCGGCGGCGGCGGAACGGCCGCTTGGTGATGCCATAGACGCCCTGTCAGACCGGATCGCCGGAGGCATCTGCGAAGACCTCTGATCCACAGCATGCCCCTGCCCGGCAGGGGATACCCAGTCCATGTCCATTGTCGCCAACCCCAGGAGCGACCGCCCGATGCCGGGCATCCTGCTCATGTGTCTCGCCTACCTGCTGTTCGCCATGCTCGACAGCAGTGCGAAATGGCTGGTGCTGGCGGGGCTGTCCGTGCTGCAAGTGTCGCTCGTCCGCTATGCGGGGCATTTCCTGATTTCCACGGTGCTGATCTGCCGGGGAGGATTGTCCCTCAGCCGCTTCCGTACTTCCATGATGTCCCTGGTCGTGCTGCGCGGCGTGCTGCTGATGCTGACCACCGTACTGAATTTCATGGCACTCCGGTACCTGCCCCTGACCCTGACTTCCACCATCATGTTTTCCGCCCCGATCATCGTCTGCGCGCTGTCCGGGGTGTTCCTGGGAGAGCGCGTGGGGGTCTGGCGGTGGTCTGCAATCGTCGCCGGATTCCTCGGGATCCTGATCGCGATCCGGCCGTTCGATGCCGAGTTTCATCCGGCGGTGCTGCTTTCGCTCTCCAACGTCACCCTGTTCGCGTTCTACACCCTGCTTACGCGCAAGCTGGCGGGCGTGGTCGCCATACAGACGCAGCAGTTCTACGCCGGGCTGGTGGGGACGCTGGTACTGCTGCCTTTCGGCGTCTGGTCGTGGCAGATTCCGGAATCCTCCCAGGAATGGCTGATCCTGCTGCTGACGCCGCTCTTCGGCTGGCTGGGCCACGAATGCATCACCCGGGCGCACGGATTCGCCGAGGCCAGCATGCTGACCCCGTTCAGCTACAGTTTCATCATCTGGATGACCGCTCTCAGCTACCTGGTATTCCACCACCCGCCGGATCGCTGGACACTCCTCGGCGCGGCGGTGGTGATTGTCGCGGGGCTGGTGATCTGGTTCCGGGAGCGGCGGCGCATACTGCAGTAGGGCATCCGCTTCTGCCGGGCATTGCGCGGCGGATGTCCGGGCGGGGGAGATCAATGCCCGCTGCCCGGTCCTGTCAGGGCAGCAGCGCGCCCCCGTCCACGTCCACGGTGGTGCCCGTCACGAATTCGTTGCCGAGCAGGAACAGCACCGCCTCCGCCACTTCCTCCGGCCTTCCCGCCCGCGGAATGGCGTTGCTTCCGGTCTGGTCCCGTAAATACCGTGCCCGTTCGTCGCCTTCCATGGGGAACATCGGCGTGTCGATGGTGCCCGGCGAAACCACGTTGATGCGCCGGGGGGGAATCTCCGGGGCGAGTGCCCGGGCGAACCCTTCCACGGCGTTACCGACCGTGGAAATGGCGAGCATGCCCGGGCCGGACTTGCGGGCCGGTGACCCGCTGATGAGCACGATGGCGCCGTTCTCGACCAGATGCGGCGTGCCGCTGTGGACGGCGTTGGTATAGCCCCAGAGCTTGGCGAAGGATGCCTGGAAGGCGTCCAGGTCCATGTTCAGGAACGGCCCCCGGGCCCGGGGGCCGCCGGTGGCGGCGCAAACCAGGAAGTCGAAGGATGCATGGGCGGAAAAAAGCCGGTCCAGGGCCTCGCGGTCCAGCACGTCGCAGGCGGCGGTCTCGATGCCCTCCTCGCCGGTTTCCGTTCTGCCCCGGCGGCTGGCGGCGAGGACGTTCGCCCCCTCGTCCCGGAGCCTGCGGCAAACCGCGAGGCCGATACCGGAGGTGCCGCCGAGGACAATGGCTTTCTTGCCGCTGAATCTTTGCATGATGAATGAACGATGGGTTGTGGGTTGGGTTACGGGCGAAGTGTACTCAAATAGCCGGGTGTGTTTCAAAACCGCTACACTCGCGATCCGCCCATGAGAATTCAGAAATCCATGAACGACACGGCCAGGAGTTTACCGGTTACCCGGCGGCGCGAGCGTATTGACGGGCTGGGCGCGGGGCTCCTGATATTCTGCTCGGCCCTGATGGGGCTCAACCAGGTGGTGGTGAAGGTGACCAATATCGGGTTGCAGCCGGTGTTCCAGGCCGGGCTGCGTTCCGCCCTGGCCATCCTTCCGGTCCTTCTCGTGGCGATGGCCCTCCGCCGCAGGCTGATGCTGCGCGACGGCAGCCTGGCCCCCGGGATTCTCGCCGGCGTTTTCTTCGCCAGCGAATTTCTCCTGCTCTTCCCGGCGCTGGACCACACGACGGTGGCCCGTGCCTCGGTATTCTTCTACACGATGCCGTTCTGGGCGGCCGTCGGGGCCCACTTCATGATTCCGGGGGAAAACCTGACCCTGGTCCGGCTGGCCGGGCTTGTTCTCGCGGTAGCGGGGGTCGTGGTTGCAATGTCCGACCATTTCGACACGCTGCGCCCCACCCTGCGCGGAGATCTCTACTGCCTCGTCGCCGCCGTGTTCTGGGCGGGCATCATCCTCGTGGCCCGCACCACCAGCCTTTCCAGGGCCTGCCCGGAAATGCAGCTCCTGTACCAGCTCGTGGTGTCGGCGATCATCCTGATGGCTGCCGCCGCCTTGGTCGGCAACCCGGTGCGGCAGTTCACCGCGCTGACGGCCTGGCTGGTGGCCTTCCAGGTGCTGGTGGTGATCTGCCTCGGGTTCCTGGTCTGGTTCTGGGTGCTGTCGGTGTATCCCGCCGCAGACATGGCGTCGTTCAGTTTTCTTGCGCCGGTATTCGGTGTGATATTCGGCTGGCTGATCCTGGGGGAGCGCCTGACGTCCTCCGTGCTATGGGCCCTCGCCATGGTCTGCGCCGGGGTATACCTGGTGAACCGCCGCCCGCGCATTCCGTAACGGCCGGCGGGATGGCCCTAGGAAAGGGCCGCCCTGATGTTTTCCAGTTCGTGGGCCATGGACCGGGTCACCTCGTTGAGCGGCAGTTCGCCGTCAATATCCATCAGGAGGCCGGCGTCCCGGTAGTAGGCGATCAACGGCTCGGTCTGGGCATGGTATGTCTTCAGCCTGGTCCGAACCGTGTCCGAATTGTCATCGTCCCGCACGTACAGCTCGCCGCCGCACTTGTCGCAGATGCCCTCTTTCTCCGGGGGATTGTAGCGCCGATGGAACGGTGTCTGGCAACTGCGGCAGGTGAGCCGGTTGGACAGGCGTTCCACGATGGCATCATCGTCCACCTTGATGTGCATTACCGCCGCCAGCCGCCGCTGCAGCTTGTTCATGATCTCCGTCAGCGCCTCCGCCTGGGGGGTGGTGCGGGGGAAGCCGTCCAGGATGAATCCGCGGCCTTGAGCGATCTGTTCCAGGCGGTCCTCCACCATGGCCTCGGTGACGTCGTCCGGCACCAGTTCGCCGTTGTCGATGTAGGTTTTTGCCAGCCTCCCGAGATCGGTCTCGGTATGGATGTGGTGGCGGAAGATATCGCCGGTGGCGACGTGGTCCAGGCCGAGATTTCTCGTCAGGTGCTTGGCTTGGGTGCCCTTGCCGGAACCCGGGCCGCCCAGCAGCACGACATCCAGCGTGCGTCTGGCTTCGCTGGTGCTGATGGCGGTGACGGTGCCCTTGAGGGGCTGGATTTCGTGCAGTTCCGCGGGCGTGGCGAAGGCCGCGATGCCCCGCTCAACGGCATCCATGGCGTGGGAAATGGACTCGTATACCTCGTCCACCGTTCCCTCGCCGTCCACGATCAGCAGCTTGCCCGATTCCGCGTAATGATCCAGCAGGGGCTCCAGGGTGCGGTGGGAGGTGCGGATGCGCGTCCGCACGATGGCCGGGATGTCGTCGTCCCTGGTATGCAGTTCACCCCGGCACAGGTCGCAGCGGCCCTCCACCGCCGGCGGACGGTGCTCCACATGGTAGGGCGTCTGACAGGTGCGGCAGATGATCCGCCCCGGCAGGCGCCGGGTGATTTCCTCATCCGACACCTTCAGGTAGATCGCCGCCCTGAGGTGGCGGTCCTGGACCCGGGACAGGTCGTCCAGCAGGTTGGCCTGGTGACGGGTTCGGGGAAAACCGTCGAACAGGATTTCCTTGCCGGGCATCACCTTGACCATCCATTCCTCGATCAGCGAGCCGACCACCTCGTTGGGCACGAGCTCGCCGGCATTCATGTACTGCCGGGTCAGGAATCCCAGTGCCGTTCTCTTCTCCAGGGCATCGCGGAACAGGTCTCCGGTTGAAATGTGCAGCAGGTCGCGGGTTGCAACCAGCCTGGCGGCCTGCGTCCCCTTGCCTGCGCCCGAGGGTCCGATCAGGGCGATGGTCATCGTCTGATTCTGCTTGGTGTGGAAAGAACCCGAGTGTAAACCCCAGCCATCACCCGCTCCAGTAGCGGATCGTCGTATGCGACGGGGACGCTATTTCGTGAACGGCAGCCAGAGGCACCAGCCCAGATGGGTGGGCCTGTCGCCGGCATACTCCGGCAGCCCGATGTCCATGGCGGCATGCCCCCTGTCCGGCTGCTCCTTCCACGTGTGGAACAACCGGTCCCAGACCGTGAGGTTGAAACCGAAGTTGCTGTTCGTTTCGGGACTCAGGTGGGAGTGGTGCACCCGGTGCACGTCCGGCGTCACGATCAAAAGACGCAGCACGGCATCCAGCTTGCGCGGCAGCGCCACGTTGGTATGGGTGAACAGCGAGGTTCCGTTCAGGACGATCTCGAAGATCAGCACGGCGATGGCGGACGGTCCGAGAAGGACGACGAGCAGCATCTTGTAGACGGTTGAAATGATGATCTCCAGGGGATGGAAGCGGATGCCGGTGGTGGTATCGAACCGCGGATCGGCATGATGGACCCGGTGAATCCGCCAGAACCAGGTGAAGTGATGGGCGGCGCGGTGCTGCAGGTAGATGGCGAGGTCCAGTATCAGCAGGGCGGCGACCAGTTCCAGCGCCGGCGGAAGTTGCACCTGGTTGAAAAGCCCCCAGGACTGCTGAGCGGCCCATACAGCCGTGCCCACCACCGTCAGGGGCAGAAGCAGCCGCACGAGCAGGGTGTCAATGACGATGAGTCCCAGGTTGGTGCTCAGCCTGGGCCAGGCCGGGACGATCTGCCGCCGCTTCGGCCAGACCCGTTCAATGACCAGCATCAGCAGCAGGATGCCCGCGAACATGCCCGATCTCAGGGCGTTGAATTCACCTTCCATGGCGCGATTATGCCACCTTCGCGGACCGGCCGGCGCGTCAGGTGTAGTCGAGCGTCCGGCCGATGTTCAGGCGTCCGGCCTTCTGCAGCATGGCGACCCCGAGCGCGATGTCGCTGGTGGCAAGGCCCCGGTGCCAGAACAGTATGGTCTCGGCCTCGCTCTCCCGGCCCGGAAGGCGTTCGCACACGATTTCACCGATCTCGCCATGTACCGATTCCGGGCTCACCTTGCCCGCGTCGATATGGGGCCTGAGGGCGCCCAGGGGGCCGGCGTTCATCTGTCCCCGGTCATCCACCACGATCTTGTCCATGTCGTCCGTGATGTCCAGTTCCAGGGCGCTCATGGTGCCGTAGGGTATCACCAGGGCACCGGGGCGTATCCAGCGGGTCCGGAACAGCGGCATCGGCTCCGGCAGGCGGGAGGCCTCCACCAGGATGTCCGCGCCGTCGAGGCAGCTTTCCCAGTCATCGGTGGCGATGACCTCCTTTTCCAGATCCGCGGACAGGCGCCGGGCAAAGGCCTCGCGGCTTTCGGGCCGGCGGGAATGCACCCGGATTTCCGCGAAATCGAACAAACGGTCCAGCAGGCGCACGTTCCAGTACGCCGTGCCCCGTGCCCCGACATGGCCGAGCACTCTGGGATTCTTCATGGCCAGGTACTTGGCGCCGATGGCGGTAAGCGCCCCGGTGCGCATCTCCGTGATGGCGGTGGCGTCGAGGATGGCCTTCGGCATACCGGTTTGCGGGTCGAACAGGTTCAGCAGCGCCATTTCGGAGGGCAGGCCCCGGCGATAGTTGTCGACGTAGTCGCCGACGATCTTGACCCCCGCCGTGCCAAGGGGCGCGACGTACCCCCGGAGCACGTTGAAATGGCCGTTGAAGGCGGGGTCAGGCCGGAGGTGCACCCTCGGTTCGATCACGGTCTCGCCTTCCCCCGCAAACCGGAGACCCGCTTCCACCGCCTCCAGGATCTCGTCGTCCGTGAAAGCCAGCGCCTCGATGTCCCGGCCGTTCAGCCAGGTGATCTGGATCTGTCCGGACATCACAGGTCGATGGCGCCGAGGTTGAGACCCATCTCCCGGGCGCATCGCCGTGCGTCCTGGTACCCGGCATCCGCGTGCCGCATGACGCCGCTGGCGGGATCGTTCCACAGGACCCGCGCGATCCGCCGGTCGGCGTCTTCGCTGCCGTCGCAGACGATCACCAGGCCGGCGTGCTGGGAGTAGCCCATGCCGACACCGCCGCCGTGGTGAAGCGACACCCAGGTGGCGCCGCTGGCGGTGTTCAGCATGGCATTCAGAAAAGGCCAGTCGGACACCGCGTCGGAACCGTCGATCATCAGTTCCGTCTCCCGGTTGGGGCTGGCCACGGAGCCGGAATCCAGGTGGTCGCGGCCGATGACGACTGGCGCCTTCAGCTCCCCGGTCCGGACCATCTCGTTGAAGGCCAGCCCCAGTCGGTGGCGGATGCCGAGACCGACCCAGCAGATGCGCGCCGGCAGGCCCTGGAAGCGGATGCGTTCCTGCGCCATATCGAGCCAGTGGTGCAGATGGGGGTCGTCCGGCACCATTTCCTTGACCTTGGCATCGGTCCGGTAGATGTCCTCTGGGTCGCCGGACAGCGCCACCCAGCGGAACGGCCCCACGCCGCGGCAAAACAGCGGCCGCACGTAGGCCGGCACGAACCCAGGGAAGTCGAAGGCGTTTTCCACGCCGTAATGCATGGCCTCCTGGCGTATGTTGTTGCCGTAGTCCACCGTGGGAATCCCCTGCTTGTGGAACGCGAGCATGGCATTGACATGGTCGGCCATGGATCGGCGGGCCTGTTCCACCACGAGCTGCGGGTTCTTCCGGCGTTCCGAGTGCCACCGGGCAAGGGTCCAGCCTGCCGGCAGGTAGCCGTTTACCGGGTCGTGGGCCGAGGTTTGGTCCGTGACTAGGTCCGGCGTCACGCCGCGTCTCACCAGCTCCGGCAGGATCTCCCCGCCGTTGCCGAGCAATCCCACAGACACCGCCTCACCGGCCTCGCAGGCGCTGCGGATCATGGCCAGGGCCTCGTCAAGATGAGCGGCGCGCTTGTCGAGATAGCCGGTGCGGAGTCTGAAATCGATGCGAGTCTCGTCGCATTCCACACAGAGAATGCTGAAGCCCGCCATGGTGGCCGCCAGGGGCTGGGCGCCGCCCATGCCGCCGAGACCGGATGTCAGCACCCATCTGCCGGAGGTCTTGCCGCTGTAGTGCTGGCGGCCCGCCTCGGCGAAGGTCTCATAGGTTCCCTGCACGATGCCCTGGCTGCCGATGTAGATCCAGGATCCCGCCGTCATCTGGCCGTACATCATGAGGCCCTTGCGGTCCAGTTCGTTGAAATGGTCCCAGTTCGCCCAGGCGGGCACCAGGTTGGAATTGGCGATCAGCACCCGGGGCGCGTCGGCGTGGGTTTCAAAGACCCCCACCGGCTTGCCGGACTGCACCAGCAGGGTCTGGTGATCCTCGAGTTCCCGCAGGCACTCCAGGATCCGGTCGAAGCTTTCCCAGTCCCGGGCGGCGCGGCCCATGCCGCCATAGACGATCAGTTCCGCCGGATTCTCCGCCACCTCCGCATCGAGATTGTTCTGGATCATGCGAAAGGCCGCCTCGGTGAGCCAGCTCTTGCACTGCAGGGTGGACCCCCGGGGGGCGGAGACGCGTCGGGTGTCATCGGTGCGGGTTCTTTTCATGGTTCGGCGGATCAGCGGATGGTGAACTGGTCGGTCTGGTAACGGGCCGCCAGGGCGTAGCGGTACCCGGGGTAGGTCAGGCGGACACCGGTGACGACCCGGCCGTCCTTCCAGGTCCGGCGGTTGAGCTGCAGGCAGGGCTCGGCGGGGTCCATGTTCAGGGCCCCCGCGGTCCGGCGGTCCGGCAGCACCGCCTGGACAATGTGTTCCATCTCGTCCGGTTTTATCAGGCCGACGAGGTATTGCGTGGCGGTATACCGGGTGAAATCCTGATCGATGAATTCCGGCACCAGGGAAGGGCTCACCAGGCGGTCCTCGACCTGGATGGGTTCCCGGTCCTGGTAGTGGACCGCAAGGAGGTGGTACAGCCTGTCGCCCTGGGCCACCTCCATCAGCCCGGCCCGGGCGGCGTCGGCCTTCACGATCCCGAGTTCGAGCACTTCACAGTTGTGGGTGAATCCCGCCTCGCGGATCTCGTCGGCGATGTCCTGCAGGGTGATCAGGCTGGCGTGGCGCGGCGGCTTGGCGACGAACGTGCCGAGGCCGTGCACTCTCTCGAGCAGGCCTTCCTGGGTCAGTTCACGCAGTGCCCGGTGTACGGTCATGCGGCTGACGCCAAGACCGTTCACCAGCGCGTTTTCCGACGGCAGCCGGGTGCCCGGCTGCCACTGCCTTGTGCGGATGCTGGTGCGGATGTTGCGCTTGATCTGCTGGTACAGCGGCAACGCGATGTTCCTGTCCAGGTGCTGCAGTTCGGCGAGGTTCATGCCGGCGGCCCCCCGCCCCGCCACTGGCCGCCCTGGACCACTCCCGCACAGGAGTTGAGGCCGACGTGGTAACTGAGTTCCGCCGGGTGGCCGCAGTTCCACAGGGCCAGGTCCGCCGCCTTGCCGGGCTCGATAGAGCCGATGCGGTCCGCAAGGCCGAGGGCCCTGGCCGCGTTGATGGTGAAGCCCGCCAGGGCCTCAAGGGGGGTGAGGCCGAAAAGGGTGCAGCCCATGTTCATGATGAGCAGCGGCGAGAACACGGGGGAGGAGCCCGGGTTCGCATCGGTGGCGAGCGCGATCGGAACGCCGTGTTCCCGCAGTGCCGCCACGGGCGGGAGCTGCCGCTCCTTCAGGATATAGAATGCGCCGGGCAGCAGCACGGCCACGGTATTCGCTTCGGCCAGGCTGCCGACGCTTTCGGCCGGCAGGTATTCGATGTGGTCGACGGACAGTGCCCCCCGGGATGCGCTCATCACCGCGCCGCCCATGTGCGAGAGCTGTTCGGCGTGGCATTTCACCGGCAGGCCCAGGCCCTGCGCCCGGTCGAAGACCCTCTCGGTCTGCGCGACACTGAAGGCGATGTGCTCGCAGAAGGCGTCCACGGCGTCCACCACGCCCGCTGCCGCCGCTGCCGGCAGCATGTCATCGCACACGAGGGCAATGTAGTCGTCGGCGCGCCCGAAGAACTCGGGGGGGAGGGCGTGGGCGCCCAGGAAGGTCCGCTGGCAGCGAACGCCCGCTTCCCGGCAAAGGCGCCCCGCGGCTTCGAGCATGCGGATTTCCGTATCCCGTTCAAGCCCGTAGCCGGACTTGATTTCCACGGTGGTGACACCTTCCGAGACCAGCGCCCCGAGACGCGGGCGGGACTGCATCACCAGGTCTTCGGTGGTGGCGGAGCGGGTCGCACGGACGGTGGCCATGATGCCGCCTCCCTGGCGGGCGATTTCCCCGTAGTCCTCGCCCTGGAGGCGACGCTCGAACTCCCCGGCGCGGTTGCCGCCGTAGACCAGGTGGGTGTGGCAGTCGATCAGTCCGGGTGTCAGCAGCCGTCCGCCGCAGTCGAGACGGTCCGCTCCGCGGTAGCGGTCGGGAAGATCGGCGTCCGGGCCGACCCAGGCAATGCGATCGTCCCCGATCACCACGGTTGCATCCGGCAACAGGTGGTAGTCGTTCCCGTCAACCAGCCGGGTCAGCAGGGCGTTCTGGAGCAGTTGTATATACATGTACTTGGTATGCTATACTGCCGTTCCCGCTAAAGCAAGTCGCACAATGGCCCGGCCAGGAAACTATTGGTGTTCATCGGTTTTGCTGGCCGACGGCTGGGCGGAAGACGTGCATTGCCGGGTGAACGGGAGCGGCGTCTTCGATACGGTGCGAAGCGGAATCCGGCTGAAGGATGCGGACCCGGACACGGTACGGCTGGACGGGGTCATGCTGCCCGGTATTCCCAATCTCCATTCCCATGCCCACCAGCGGGCCATGGCCGGACTGGGGGAGCTTGCCGGCGACGCCGACGACTCCTTCTGGACTTGGCGCAAGGCCATGTACGGGATGCTGGCACGGATTACGCCCGACCAGATTTACCATATCGCCAGGATGCTCTACCTGGAGATGCTGGAGGCGGGGTATACCCATGTCGCCGAGTTCCAGTACCTGCACCACGATCCTGCCGGCCGGCCATATGACGACAGGGCGGAAATGACCCGCCAGTGCGCCCGGGCCGCATGGGACACCGGAATCGGCTTCACCGCGCTGCCGGTGCTCTACCGGTTCGGCGGGTTCGGCTCCCTGCCGCCGGGCGAAGAACAGAAGCGGTTCATCAACGACGCGGACGGCTTCCTCGAGATCGTCGCCGGGCTCGAGGGCGGGCTGGAGCCCGGTCAGCAACTCGGCATCGCCCCCCATTCACTGAGGGCAGTGGACGAGGACCTGCTGCGCGAGGTCCTGGACGGAACCCCGCCTGGGCGGCCCGTCCATATCCATGTCGCGGAACAGGTGCGGGAAGTGGACGAATGCCTGTCGTTCAGCGGCAGGCGTCCGGTGGAGTGGCTGTACGATCAATTCTCCCCCGGCCCGGACTGGTGCCTGGTCCACGCCACCCACATCACCGACGGGGAAACCGGCCGGATGGCGGCATCCGGCGCGGTGGCGGGGCTGTGTCCCACCACCGAGGCCAATCTGGGTGACGGGATCTTCCCGGCGCCGGCTTTCCTTCGCGAAGGCGGCTGTTTCGGGATCGGCTCGGACAGCCACATCTCCGTCAGCCCGGTGGAGGAGCTGCGCTGGCTGGAATACGGACAAAGGTTGCAGCACCGGGGGCGCAACCTGCTGGCCGACGCGGGATGCGGCAGTCCGCACACCGGCGAGAACCTGCTGGCCAAAAGCGCGCTCGGCGGCGCCCGGGCTTGCGGTATCGATGGCGGCGCCATCCGCCCGGGTGCCCGGGCCGACTTCATCGTCCTTGATCCCGACCAGCCGCGCACCCTGGGGCGGCAAAGGGGCGCACTGGTGGACAGCTGGGTCTTTTCGGGCAATGAAAACCCGCTGACCGATGTCTATGTGGCTGGCAAGCCGGTGGTCCGGGACGGCCGTCATCCCGGGCGGCTCGACGTTCTTCAACGGTTTCGGCAGACTATCAACCAACTGGCGCAATGACTTCCTCCGACCCACTCAAGTTGGTCCCGGGCACACTGACGCTCGCGGACCTGGAATCGCACTACCGGAGCCAAGGCACGGTTGCCCTGGACGACGGGGCCCGCAAGGACGTGGACCGGGCGGCGCGAATCGTCGAGCGGGCCGCCGCCGGCGAAGCCGCGGTGTACGGCGTGAACACCGGCTTCGGCAAACTGGCCACCACCCTGATCGACGCCGGGGAAACCGAGACCCTGCAGCGGAACCTGATCATGTCCCACTGCTGCGGGGTGGGCGAGGCGCTTCCCGACGAGGTTGTGCGGCTGGTGATGCTGCTCAAGATCAATTCCCTTGCCCGCGGCGCTTCCGGGGTGCGCTGGACCATTGTCCGGCAGCTCCTGGACATGCTGAATGCGGGGATACTGCCCGTCATTCCCGCCCAGGGTTCTGTGGGAGCGTCCGGCGATCTCGCACCCCTGGCGCACCTGACCGCCGCCATGTTGGGCGAGGGCCGGATCAGGCTGGGGGGGCAGGAAATGCCGGCCGGCCGCGCCCTAGAGCGGGCCGGCCTCGCGCCCGTGGTCCTCGGACCCAAGGAGGGACTGGGACTCATCAACGGCACCCAGGTCTCCGCGGCACTGGCCCTTGCAGGCGTCCTGGACGCCTGGCGGGCGGCGTGCAGCTCACTGGTGACAGGCGCCATGGCCAGCGACGCGATGATGGCGTCCACGGAGCCGTTCAGTCCCGAAATCCACGCCCTGCGGGGACACCGGGGCCAAGCCGACGCGGCGGACGTCCTGCGCTTGTTGCTCAGGGATTCCGAAATCCGCGAGTCCCACAGGGAAAACGATCACCGGGTTCAGGACCCCTACTGCCTGCGCTGCCAGCCCCAGGTCATGGGCGCCTGCATCGACCAGTTGCGCCATGCGGCCGCTACCTTGGAAATCGAGGCCAATGCGGTGACGGACAATCCGCTGGTGATCCTTGAGGGTGGACGGATCGTGTCCGGCGGGAACTTCCATGCCGAGCCGGTGGCGTTCGCCGCCGACCAGATCGCGCTTGCCGTCTCGGAAATCGGCGCCATCACCGAGCGCCGTATCGCCACCATGGTGGATCCGGCCCTGAACTACGGGCTGCCGGCTTTCCTGTCGCCGGAACCGGGCCTCAATTCGGGATTCATGGTGGCGGAGGTCACCGCTGCCGCGCTGATGGCGGAAAACAGGCAGAAGGCCGCGCCCTGTTCCGTGGATTCCACACCCACCAGCGCCAACCAGGAGGACCACGTCTCCATGGCATGCCACGGCGCAAGGCGGCTGCTGGACATGAACCGTAACCTCGCCCAGATCGTGGGCATCGAACTGCTGGTCAGCGCCCAGGGGATCGGGTTCCGCGCGCCCCTTGAGACCAGCGCGCCGCTCCGGCGGGTCATCGCCATGCTGCGCGAGCGCGTCCCGGCACTGGCCGGGGACCGCTACCTGGCGGATGAACTCAGTGTCGCCCGGGACCTCGTCGCCGACGGCCTGGTGGCCCGGGACCTCTCCGAGCTGCCGCGGCTGTCCCGGTAGGTTTCCCGGGGGGCGTCCGGCTGCGGCGTCCTCGCTGCCGATCCGTCCGGACCCTATCGGCTGTCCCGGTATCCGCCGGCTATATTTCGGCGGCGCGGCGCCTGGCCGGCAGCTGTTCCAGCACGGCCAGTTTCTGCTTGCGGGTCATGATCATCCATTCCCGGATCTCGTCGGCATCGCGATAGCAGCCGATACAGAAGGGCTCGCCGTCGAAACGACAGATGGACTTGCAGGGTGAAGGCACGGTGTTGTCGACCATCGTCCGCCGCCCTGAACGCCGCCTCCCGCGTCTCCCGGCGGAAGAACCGGATCGGCGCCGGGCGTGCCTCCTCGTCATCGGCCTTCGGCGGCCGTGCCGCCGCCTCCGGTGGGGAAGGCCGTCCCGGATAAGCGGCCCCGGTCCGGCCGATGGCCGGCCGTATACGGGCCTTCCGCCGGCTGGGCGCACAGGGTGGCGGGTGTCGGTTCGTCGGACATCATGTATCGATCAGGCCGGAGCGGTTGGACGAATACCGGGACGACTGTCTTCATGCCGATTATACCGGTCAGGGCCCGGAGGGGTGCATGTCGGGCGGCATCGGCCGGAACCGGGTGCAAGGATTCAGGCGGCGGTTGTATGGAACAGGCTTTCCAGGAGTCCGCGAAACCAGCGGCCCTGGACATCGTCATGTTTATCCATGAGGTAGTCCTGCTCGTGTTTTTCCTGGGCACCCGGCACGCCGAACATCGCCCAGTCGGACGCCTGCCAGCGGCGGAATACATGCTTGCTGATCTCCGGATGGAACTGGAGACCAAAGGCGTTTTCGCCGTAGCGGAAAGCCTGGTGGGCAAAGCGTTCGCTGGAGGCCAGGTGAACCGCTCCCGCCGGGATGTCGAACTCCTCGTAATGGGCCTGGGTGACGTGCATGCCGTCCGGCAGCCAGCCAAGCCCTGCGGCGGTGGGCATCAGGGGGTAGTACCCGAATTCGCATTCCCGGGGCACCCGTGCACCCACCCGTGCGCCGAGGACATGGGCCAGGAGCTGTCCGCCAAGGCAAAGACCGAGCACCGGCAGGCCCTTTTCCAGGCACCGTTCGATCCACCGGATCTCTCCCCTGAGAAAGGGGAAGCGGTCCTGTTCGTTCACGTTCTGGGCGCCGCCGTAGATCACCGTTCCCGCGACCTCCGGACCCGGGTCGCCGAGTTCCTCCCCGCGAAACGGACACACCAGCCGGCGGCCCAGTCCCATGTCGCCAATGCAGGTCCACGCCCGGTCGTCCATGGCGTTTTCATGGTGGTCGACGAAGACGATGACGGGTTTTCCGTTTTCCTTCCCCATGGCCCTTTCGCAGACTACTGCGCCCGCGCTTCCCGGACCGTTTCCCAGGCCCTGCGGATCTCGCCGGTCTTCTCGTTCGCCAGCCGGACCATTTCCTCCGGTAGCCCCCGGGATACGAGCTTGTCCGGATGATGCTGGCTGAGGAGGCGCCGGTAGGCCTTGCGGATATCCGCGGTCGGGGTCTCGGGGCGGACACCGAGGATCTCGTAGGCATCCGCCAGGCTGATCCTGCCCGGCTGCTCATGGGCGTGGGCGGCGCCGCGGACCAGGTTGATGATCTGCTCGAGGGTCCGCTGATCGAAGCCCAGCATCTCCGCCAGCCTGGACAGGAGACGGTTTTCCGCCGGGTCCAGCCGCCCGTCCGCGAACGCGGCCTGCACCTGGATCTCCAGAAACATCCGGATCAGTGTCGTGCGGCGGTGGCATTCCTGGAGAAACTGCTCGATCACGCCATCGAAGTCGAATCCCGGCTCCTTCCCCTGGTTGAAGAGGGTTCTTGCCAGCTGCCGCTGGTCCGCCCCGAGCCGCATTTCGCTCATGAGCGCATTGGCAAGTTCGATTTCGTCCCGGGTGACCTTGCCGTCGGACTTGGCGAGGTGGCCCATGACCGAGAAAGTGGCGGCGAAGAAGATCGTCTGCACCCTTTCCTGGTCGCCCGGAAGGGCGCGTGACGAACCACCGGCCCGGTTGTCGAAACCATGGCCGAAATAGGCGCCGAGCATCGCGCCCAGCGGTCCGCCCACCAGGAAGCCAAGGGTGCCGCCGATCAGTTTGCCCCACCAGCTCATGTGGATTTCCTCACCCGGAAAGAGTTCTGGATTGTACCGCCAGGCGACAGGGCAACGGACCGCCTGCGGCCGGTCTCCCCTGTGCCTATGTTTCAATTCCGACCAGTATTTATCCCGACCGGTACAACATCTTCTTGCATCAATGTGAAATATCGGACAATATGCGAGCGACTGGATATTATCTATGAGCGACCATTAATTACCACTAGGAGGAAACTGTCAATGTATTCAATGTATTCACGCAGGATTGTTCGGGGATTCGCCGGCGCCGTTGCCGGCCTGATGCTGACCGCATCTGGCCCCACGCATGCCGATTGCGGTGAAGTGTCCATCACCGAGATGAACTGGGCCTCCTCCCAGATCATCACCGAGGTTGCCAAGTTCCTGATGGAACAGGGTTATGGTTGTGCGATTGAAAAGGTGCCGTCCGCAACCACCACGTCGGTGGCGTCCCTGGCGGAGAACAACGAGCCGGATATCGTGACCGAGCTGTGGCTGAACTCGACCGGTGACGTCTATGCAAAGCTGGAGGCCGACGGCAAGGTATCGCGCCTTGCGGAAGTGATCGCGCCGGGTGGCGTGGAAGGCTGGTGGGTGCCCCAATACCTCTCTGATGCCCACCCGGAACTGGCCACGATCGAGGGCGTCATGGCGAATCCCGACCTGGTCGGCGGGCGTTTCAACAATTGCCCGGACGGCTGGGGCTGCCGCATCGTCAACGATAACCTGGTCAAGGCCCTCGGGCTCGAGGGTGCCGGCTTCGAGGTATTCAACCATGGTTCCGGCGAGACACTCCAGACTTCGATCGCCGCCGCCTATGAGAACCAGGAGCCGTGGTTCGGCTACTACTGGGGACCGACCTCCGTGCTTGGCAAATACAACATGACCAAGGTGGCCATCGGCGACATCGACACCATGGTCCACTCGGCCAACCAGAACAAGGACAACCCGTCCCCCGGCGTCTCCGACTTCCCGCCCGCGCCCGTGCTGACCGTTTCCACGGCGGAACTGGCCGCGCAGAAGCCGGACATTGCCGAACTCATGAGCAAGATCAGTTTCGACGTCGACCTGATGAGCGCCCTGCTTGCCTGGCAGGAGGACAACAAGGCATCTGCCGAAGAGGCTGCGGTCTATTTCCTCACCACGCAGTCCGACACCTGGTCGCAGTGGGTGAATGACGCGGCCCGTGAGAAGCTGGCTAGCCTGATCAAGTAGGCGGGTGGTTGCACGGACGCCGCAGGTGGCCGTGCAACTTCACCATCACGAACCATGCGGTTCCAGTGCCCGGGCGGGTTCTGACCGGCCCGGGCACTGCGTCTGGCAAGTAAATTGGCGACATACGACTTCGTTTTCGACGGTCTCGGCCTGAGAGACTGGTGCGATTCCGGCGGTGCCGGCGATGCGCCGATGTCGATGGCCGACCTGCTCGCCCAAAGCAGCGGGGGGGGAGCCAAGGAAACCACGCTGTGGGAACTCCCTTTCCCCTCGCTGGACGCCCTCAACGACGCCTGCGGGAGAATCATCCAGTCGAGGGCCCTGACGAAAGGTCTCGAGGAAGGGTTCCTGGCGATCAAGGACGCCCTGCGCTTCGTGCTGGATCCGATGACCCAGCCCCTGAGCTGGCTGCTCGAGATCGCGCTGGCCGTCTTCGAGACGGCACCCTGGTGGATCATGTTTCCGATCCTCATGGCCATCGTCTACCTGGCGTCGAAGTCCATGCGGCTTGTCTTCTTCGTGGCCGGCTGCATGGCCTTCCTGGCCGTGATCGACCACTACGAGTTTGCGATGCAGACGCTGGCGATCATTTTCGTCTGCGCGTTCCTGTGCGTCCTGTTCGGCGTGCCGATCGGCATCGCGATGTCCCGGAGCAACACCCTGCAGCGCATGATCATTCCCATACTGGACATGCTGCAGACCCTGCCGCCGTTCGTCTACCTCATCCCGCTCATCTTCCTGTTTTCGGTGACCGAGCCGAAGCTCTACGGGATCGCCATCATCCTGTACGCGATCGTGCCGGTGATCCGCCTGACCGATCTCGGCATCCGGCTGGTGGACGAGGACGTGATCGAGGCCGCGAATTCCTTCGGCATGACCAAGCGCCAGAAACTCTACGGCGTGCAGATTCCCCTGGCGCTTCCCAACATCATGGCGGGCGTCAACCAGACCATCATGATGAGCCTCGCCATGGTGGTCATCGCCTCCCTGGTCTCGGCGCCTGGACTGGGCGTCCTGGTTCTTCGCGGCATCCGCAATCTTGAGCTGGGCGTCGGCCTGGTCTCGGGCCTCGGGATCGTTCTTCTCGCCATCATCCTCGACCGCGTGACGAAGGCGGCCCTGGACCGCGTCAACGCGGCGCAAAAGCATTGAGCGAAAGGGGTTCCTTGACCGACGCCGTCAAAATATCGGTCCGCAACCTGTACAAGGTCTTCGGAGAACAGCCCCAGGCGGTGCTCGAGCACGTCCTGGCGGGGATCAGCAAGACGGAGTTGCTGGAAAAGCACCAGCACGTGCTGGGCCTCAGGGAAATCAATGTCGACATGCTCGACGGCAAGGTGACCGTCATCATGGGGCTTTCGGGCTCGGGCAAGTCAACCCTCATCCGCCATCTCAACCGCCTGATCGAACCCACGGACGGACAGATCGTGGTCGACGGGGCGGATGTGCTGGCCTATGGCGAGGAGGAACTGCGCAATCTGCGGCGTTCGGTGATGTCGATGGTATTCCAGCGGTTCGCACTGCTGCCCCACCGCACCGTCGTCGACAACGCCGCCACCTCGCTGAAGGTGCGCGGCGTGAACAAGGACGAGTACCTAGCCGAGGCGAACAAGTGGCTCGACCGCGTGGGCCTGAAGGGATTCGGCAACCACTATCCGCACCAGCTCTCCGGCGGCATGCAGCAGCGGGTCGGCATCGCCCGGGCACTGACCTCCAACTCGCCCATCATGCTGATGGACGAGGCGTTCTCGGCCCTGGACCCGCTGATCCGCACCGACATGCAGGACCTGCTGCTGGAACTGCAGACCGAGCTTCACAAGACCATCGTCTTCATCACCCACGACCTTGACGAGGCGCTCAAGATCGCCGATCACCTCGTGATCCTCAAGGATGGCTTCATCGTGCAGCAAGGGGAGCCGCAGCACATCCTCCTGAATCCGAACGATCCCTACATCGAGGACTTCGTGAGCGACATCAACCGCGCCCGCGTGCTCAGGGTCCGATCGATCATGACGCCGCTGGAGGGCGGGAGCGTGCCGCCCGAGGCCCATGGGGAGGTCGGCTACAACGACACGCTGGAAAGTGTGATTGCCCAATCCGGCGGCGACACGTCCCACTCCTACATCGTGATCCGCGACCGCGCGCCGATCGGCACCCTCGAGATGACCCGGCTGGTCAAGGCACTGGTGCCGCGCGTGGCCTCCGAGGCCGGCGCCCGCAAGTACTGACTCCGGGACCCCTTCCCGCCGCCGCCGCCCGGGCACGGCCCGTGGGGTGGTTTTTTCCCTGTTTTTCCCCCATGAAATGACGGCCCGATTGATGTATCATCGCGCCTCATTTTTCCGGGCCCCCTTCCGGGGGCGGCAGGCGCGGGGATTCGCCGATTCTGCCCGGGATTGCCAGTACTTACCGAATTACCGTCATGACAGATCTTTCCAAGTATCGCAACATCGGCATTTTCGCCCACGTGGATGCGGGCAAGACCACCACCACGGAGCGCATTCTCAGCCTCACCGGCAAGATCCACAAAATCGGCGAGGTGCATGACGGCGAGGCCACCACCGATTTCATGGACCAGGAGCGGGAGCGCGGGATCACCATCCAGTCCGCCGCGACCAGCTGCTTCTGGAACGACTACCGGCTCAACATCATCGACACGCCGGGCCACGTGGACTTCACGATCGAGGTGTACCGTTCGCTGAAGGTCCTGGACGGCGGCATCGGGGTGTTCTGCGGCTCCGGGGGGGTGGAGCCCCAGTCCGAGACCAACTGGCGGTACGCCAACGATTCCGAGGTGGCCCGGATCATTTTCGTCAACAAGCTCGACCGCATGGGCGCCGACTTCTACCGCGTGGTCGACCAGATCGAGGACATCCTCGGGGCGAACCCGCTGGTCATGGTCCTGCCCATCGGCATCGAGGATGATTTCAGGGGCGTGGTGGACCTGCTCACCCGCAAGGCCTGGATCTGGGACGAGTCCGGCGACCCCACCAAGTACCATATCGAGGAGGTGCCCGCGGACATGGCCGCCCAGGTGGAGGAATACCGCGAGAAACTGATCGAAACCGCCCTGGAGCAGGATGACGAGGCGATGGAAATGTACCTGGAGGGCGAGGAGCCGGATCTCGACACGATCAGGGCCTGCGTGCGCAAGGGCACCATCAACCTGGACTTCTTCCCCACCTACTGCGGCTCCGCGTTCAAGAACAAGGGGGTGCAGCTGGTGCTGAATGCCGTAGTGGACTTCCTGCCCAATCCGACGGAAGTGAAACCCCAGCCCGAAGTGGACCTGGAAGGCAACGAAACCGGCGAATATGCTGTCGTGGACCCGGCAAGGCCGCTGCGCGCCCTGGCATTCAAGATCATGGACGACCGCTACGGCGCCCTGACCTTTATCCGGGTGTATTCCGGCAAACTCGCCAAGGGCGACAACGTGCTCAACACCTTCACCGGGAAAACGGAACGCATCGGCCGCATCGTGGAGATGCATGCCGATTCCCGCAACGAGCTCACTGCCGCCCAGGCGGGGGACATCATCGCCGTGCTCGGCATGAAGAACGTGCATACCGGGCATACGCTGGCGGACGAAAGGAACCCCGCGACCCTGGAACCGATGGTCTTTCCGGACCCGGTGATTTCCATGGCGGTGGCGCCCAAGGACAAGAGCGGGTCCGAGAAGCTCGGCATCGCCCTCGGCAAGATGGTGGCCGAAGACCCCTCGTTCCATGTGGAAACCGACCAGGACAGCGGCGAGACAATTCTCAAAGGCATGGGCGAACTGCACCTCGATATCAAGGTGGACATCCTGCGCCGGACCCACAGCGTGGAAGTGACGGTCGGAAAGCCCCAGGTCGCCTACCGGGAAACCATCACCCAGCGGGTCGAGGACAGCTATACGCACAAGAAGCAGACCGGCGGCTCCGGCCAGTTCGGCAAGATCGACTACATCATCGAGCCGGGAGAGGCCAGGAGCGGCTACCAGTTCGAGTCCGTGGTGACCGGCGGCAACGTGCCGCGGGAGTTCTGGCCGGCCATCGACAAGGGGTTCAGGGACATGATGGAAGAGGGCGTCCTCGCCGCGTATCCCTGCCTGGACGTCAAGGTGACCCTGTTGGACGGCGCCTTCCACGCGGTGGACTCCTCTGCGGTGGCATTCGAGATCGCGGCCAAGGCGGCCTACCGCCAGTCAATGCCCAAGGCCGGTCCGCAGCTCCTCGAGCCGGTGATGCGGGTCGACGTGTTCACCCCGGAAGCCCACGTGGGCGACGTGATCGGCGACCTCAACCGCCGCCGCGGTATGATCAAGGCCCAGGACACCGGCCCCACCGGTGCCCGCATCAAGGCCGAGGTGCCGCTGGGCGAGATGTTCGGCTACATCGGCGATCTGAGGACCATGACTTCCGGGCGGGGGCAGTTCTCCATGGAGTTCGATCATTATGCGCCCTGTCCCAGGAACATCGCGGAAATCGTGATCGCGGAAGCCAGGGAACGTCTGGGCAGATAGCCGGATTCAGCCCGGCCCGGGATTCGGTATACGGCGGATGATCATGGTGAATATTCCTTCCCGGACATGCCTGCCGTACTCAGAAAATCCATCGAGACGCCGTTCGGGCGGATGCTGCTGGTGCAGGAAGGGGAGTGTCTCACGAGGCTCGGATGGCGCGATGCGCCGGCTGTTGACCGTTCCCCGTTGCTGGCCGAGGCTGCGGAGCAGTTGAAGGCCTATTTCGGCGGCATTCTCAGGACCTTCGATCTGCCCCTGGCCTACGGCTGCAGTGAATTCCAGGCTGCGGCCTGTGACGTGATGGCCCGGATCCCCTACGGCAGTACGATCACCTATACGGACATGGCCCGGCAGCTGGGGTCCACCCCGCGGGCGGCGGGCGGCGCCTGCGGCGGCAATCCATTCCCGATCATCGTTCCCTGCCACAGGGTGCTGGCGGCAAGGGGGATCGGCGGGTATTCCGGAGGCGCGGGGGTCGAGACCAAGATCGGTCTGCTGCGGCTGGAAAATGCAGTGCCGTGGCTGATCTGACCCGCCCCGCGGGCGGGTCCGGAAGATGCGTGCTCAGCCCGCCAGCAACCGGTTGACCCTCGCCACGTAGGCCGCCGGGTCCCTGAGCGAGGCCCCCTCGGCCAGCACCGCCTGGTCCAGCAGCACCCAGATCCAGTCTTCCAGGGTGTCGGACTCGAGATCGATCCGGTCCAGGATTTCGTGCTTCGGATTCAGTTCGAGGATCGGCTTGGCGACGGGCGCATCCTGGCCCATGGCCTTCAGGATCCGCTCCATGTTGCCCCCGAGGTCATACTGGTCGGCCACGAGGCACGCCGGGGAATCCACCAGCCGGTCGGTCAGGCGGACGTCCTTGACGCGGTCCTCCAGCACGGCCTTGAACCGGTCCACCAGCGGCGACAGGGTCTCGTTCGCCTTTTCGCTTTCGTCCTTGTCCTTTGCGTCCCCCAGTTCGTCCAGGTCCAGTTCCCCCCGGGCGATGGACTGGAGCGGCCTGTCCTCGAAGGTGGTGAGATGGTTCACCACCCACTCGTCCACCGGGTCGGACAACAGCAGCACCTCGATGTCGTGCTTGCGGAAGATTTCAAGATGCGGAGATGACCTGGCCGCGGCATGGTTTTCCGCGGTGACGTAGTAGATTGCCTTCTGCTTCTCCTTCATGGCGCCGACATAGTCTTCCAGGGAGACGTTCTGCGTGTCGTCCTCGCCCCGGGTGGATGCGAACCGGATCAGCTTCGCGAGGTTGTCCTTGTTCTCGGGGTCCTCAATCAGCCCCTCCTTCAGCACTTTGCCGTATTCCTTCCAGAGATTCAGGTATTTCTCGGCATCCTTGGCGGCGACCTTTTTCAGTTCAGCGAGGATTTTCTTCACCGAGGCGGCGCGGATCCTGTCGATCTCCCGATTCTGCTGCAGGAACTCCCGGGAAACGTTGAGCGGCAGGTCGGCCGAATCCACCAGCCCGCGGACGAACCGCAGATAGCTCGGCATGAGCTGCCTGGCATCGTCGGAGATGAAGATCCGGCGCACGTACAGCTTGATGCCGTGACGCTGCTCCCGGTCCCAGAGGTCGTAGGGAGCCTTCGACGGGATGTAGAACAGGGAGATGTATTCCAGCTTCCCCTCCACCCGGTTGTGCAGGGTAATGGCTGGCGGCTCGGGATCGTAGGTCAGCGAGGTGTAGAAGGTCCGGTGCTCCTCTTCGCTGATTTCCCTCTTGGGCCGGGCCCACAGCGCGGAGCCCCTGTTGACGGTCTCGTATTCCAGGGTCTGCCCCTTGATGATCTTGCCCTTGTCGTCCCTCTCGGGTTCCTGCAGCATCCGGATGGGCAGGGAGATGTGATCGGAATATTTCGCGATCACGCCGCGGACCCGGAACCTTTCCAGGAATTCCTTGTGTGCCTTCTGCAGCTTGAGGATGACTTCCGTACCCCTTTCGGGCCGTTCGACGGATTCCACCGAGTACTCCCCGCTGCCGTCGGACGTCCATTTCACGCCCTCCGAGGCCGGCTGTCCCGCCTTGCGGGTCAGCAGGACAACCTCTTCGGCGACCAGGAAGCTGGAATAGAACCCGACGCCGAACTGGCCGATCAGCGCGGTTTCGCTCTGCTCCCCCTGGTTGATCTGCTCCAGGAACCGGCGGGTGCCGGAGCGTGCGATGGTGCCGATGTTCTCGATCACCTCGTCGTGGTCCATGCCGATGCCGTTGTCCCGGACCTTGATGGTCCTGGTCTTGGGATCCACGTCCACCTCGATGCCGAGCGCCTCCTCGTCCTCGAGCAGGGACTTGTCGGTCAGGGAGAGGAATCTCAGCCGGTCACAGGCATCGGAGGCGTTGGACACGAGTTCCCTGAGAAAGATTTCCCGGTTGCTGTACAGGGAGTGGATCATCAGGTGCAGGAGCTGCTGCACTTCCGCTTGGAAGGCGTGTTTTTCCATCGTGGTCTCTTGGCTCATGGGCTGGTTCTCGATTGGCATTGTCAATCTGGCGGTAATGGGGGTCCGCCTTTTCCATTTCAAGCACTTGGGGAGGCCTTTGCGGGCAATTTCAGGGGCCTGGCCGACCGGCGCCGGCATTGACGGCAGGGGGCATAATCCGTATAGTTCGCCGCCCTTGACCTGAGGCCCCGGGGGGCGTAGTTTTACCTTGTATCCCGGCATTCGTGTCGGGGAATCGTGGCGATACGGGGTATAGCGCAGCCTGGTAGCGCGCCTGCTTTGGGAGCAGGATGTCGGGAGTTCGAATCTCTCTACCCCGACCAGTTTTACGTTTTATCCTTTGCGCCCGTAGCTCAATAGGATAGAGCAACGGCCTTTGAGTGGCGGCCTCCGGGAATCCGGAAAAGAGTTTGCTCCGTAATATCCCGGCACCGCAAACAGGAGCCTCCGGCGGGAACTGAACTGTCGGAGTGCAGGGCACTGTATCGGTGGACCCTTCGCATCCCGGGCTTTGCTGTTGCCGGGGTGTTGGCAACACCGAGGAAACCGGGGCGTGATTCATGACCCGGGATCCGTAGAGACTATACGTGCCCCACCTGCGATGGTGAAGATATAGTCCAGACCACAAACCACTGCGCCTGGGCCTTGGGGGAACGACGTATCCACCGGGCCGGGCACAGTGGGCGGCGAAAGCCGTAGTTGGTAAGCTAAGCCGTAGGTTACAGGTTCGAATCCTGTCGGGCGTACCAGTTTTCCGGAGTTCCGGGGGCTGTTGAACAGGTACAATTGTGTCAATTGTGTATGGTGAGCGTAGCTCAGTTGGTAGAGCCCCGGGTTGTGATCCCGGTGGTCGTGGGTTCGAGCCCCATCGCTCACCCCATCACAATGCCCGCCCTGGCCGGAAGCGCCTGGCGGGATGACGGAATGTCCGTTGCGAAAGTGGCGGAATTGGTAGACGCGCTGGATTTAGGATCCAGTGGGGCAACCCGTGAGAGTTCGAGTCTCTCCTTTCGCACCAGCCTGCCGGCCGGCTTCCGGTCCGGGCGGAGGATGACCGGTTTCTCCTGCTCTTTGGCGGTTCCCCCGGGTCATTCCGCTCCCGGTGTTCCGGGCAATACAATTTCACGAGGAAGCGATATTCATGCAAGTGACGGTTGAACAGACCGGCGTGATCGAACGCAAACTGAAAGTGTCCGTTCCCTCCGAGGAAGTGGGCGCCGAGGTCGACAAGCGCCTGCGGGACGTATCGCGTCAGGCCAAGATTCCGGGGTTTCGCCCCGGGAAGGCCCCGATGAGCGTGATCCAGAAACAGTATTCCGGCAGGGTCATCAACGAGGTGATCTCCGACAAGATCTACGCCAGTTACCAGGAGGCGCTGTCGAAGGAGCAGATCGACGCTGCCGGACTGGTGTCCATCGATCCGGAGCCCTACGAGTCGGGCAAGGACCTGGAATACACTGCCACCGTGGATGTCTTCCCCGAGATCCCCACGGTCAGCCTCAGCGGAAAGGCCATCGAGAAGCCGGTGTGCGAGGTGACCGAGGAGGACGTGGAGCGGACCCTCGACGATCTGCGGAAGCGCAACGCCACGTTCAGCGAGAAGGACGGCGCCTCGGAAGCGGGTGACCGCGTGGTCATCGATTTCAACGGCAGCATCGAGGGGGAGTCATTCGCCGGCGGCTCGGCTACGGACTTTCCCTTCGTGCTTGGCGAGGGCCAGATGCTGGCGCATTTCGACGAGGGCATTGCTGGCGCTGGCGCCGGGGATACCCGTACCGTGGAATTCACCTTCCCGGAGGACTATCACAACGGGGACGTGGCGGGCAAGGACGTGAAATTCGAAGTCACCGTCAAGAAGGTGGAGCGGCCCGAACTGCCCGAACTCAACGATGCGTTCGCCGAGGACCTGGGTATCCGCGAGGGCGGCGTGGAAAAGATGCGCGAGGAGGTCCGGTCCAGTCTCGAGCGCGAACTGGCGGACCGCATGCGCGCCACGATTCGTGACCGGGTCATGGATGCGCTGTACGAGGCCAACGACATCGAGGTCCCGAGAGCCCTGGTCGAGGAGGAAGTGGGCAGGGCGGTGGAGGCGATCACCCAACAGCTGGAATCCCAGGGCATACCCGCGGACAGCATCGAACGGGATCGTTATACCGAGCAGGCCCGCAGGCGGGTGGCGCTTGGCCTGATAGCCCGCGAGGTCATCACCCGGCATGATATCAAGGCAGGGGGCGACACGGTGCGCAGCAGGATCGAGGAGATGGCCCAGGGTTACGACGATGCCAATGCCTTCGTGAACTTCTACTATTCCGATCCCGAGAAACTGCAGCAGATCGAGGCCATGGTGCTTGAAGAACAGGTCGTCAGCACCATGTTGGAATCGGCCGACGTCAAGGAGGTGAATATCGGATTCCGCGAGTTCATGAATCCGAAATCCGCCTGATCCCGGGTACGCAAGGGCGTCCAAACATGAGCGAACCGACAATGACAGATCTCGACACGCAAGCCCTGGGCCTGGTTCCCATGGTCGTGGAAACCACCGGGCGCGGAGAGCGCGCCTACGACATCTATTCTCGGCTGCTCAAGGAGCGGGTGATATTCATGGTGGGACAGGTGGAGGACCACATGGCCAACCTGATCGTCGCCCAGCTGTTGTTCCTCGAGTCGGAGAACCCGGAGAAGGACATCTCCCTCTACATCAACACGCCCGGTGGGATGGTCACCTCGGGACTGGCGATCTACGACACCATGCAGTTCATCCGGCCCGACGTGAGCACCGTTTGCGTGGGCCAGGCGGCCAGCATGGGCGCCATCATCCTGGCAGGCGGCCAGCCCGGAAAGCGCCACGCGCTTCCGCATTCTCGGGTGATGATCCATCAGCCCCTGGGAGGTTCCCAGGGCCAGGCCACGGACATCGAGATTCATACCCGCGAGATTCTCAGCACCCGGGACCGGCTCAACAGGATTCTTTCCGACCACACGGGCAAGCCCATTGACGTGATCCGGGAGGACACGGACCGGGACAATTTCATGAGTGCCGAGGCGGCGCAGGAATACGGGATCATCGATTCGGTTCTGGCCAAGCGGGACTAACTAAGGGGGCAGAATACCCCTTCGGCCCGTCGGCGGGATTCTCGGCATTCATGTGCATTTTCGTACTACTTTGCCGAAATTTTCCTCTATACTTCCGGTCAATGAGGTAAATGGGCCCGACGCCCGGTAGGTATGTCTGACGAGAAATTGTCCAAGGGGGAGAAACTCCTCTACTGTTCGTTTTGCGGCAAGAGCCAGCATGAAGTCCGCAAGCTCATCGCGGGCCCTTCGGTTTTCATCTGTGATGAGTGCGTCGACCTCTGCAACGAAATCATCCGGGAGGAAACCACCACCGACTCGGCCCAGCAGACCAGTTCCGGGAATTTCCCCAGCCCCCAGGAAATCCACGCCATCCTCGACGATTACGTCATTGGCCAGCAACGCGCCAAGAAAACCCTGTCCGTCGCGGTGTACAACCATTACAAGCGGATCGAGAACGAGGAAGCCGTATCGGAGGTGGAGATTTCCAAGAGCAACATCCTGCTCATCGGGCCCACCGGCTCCGGCAAAACCCTGCTCGCGGAGACCCTGGCCAGGCAGCTCAATGTGCCGTTTACCATCGCAGACGCCACCACCCTGACCGAGGCCGGTTACGTGGGCGAGGACGTGGAGAACATCATCCAGAAGCTTCTCCAGACCTGCGACTACGAAATCGAGCGGGCGCAGATCGGCATCGTCTATATCGACGAGATCGACAAGATATCCCGCAAGTCGGACAACCCCTCCATCACCCGGGACGTGTCCGGAGAAGGGGTGCAGCAGGCACTCCTCAAACTGATCGAGGGAACGGTGGCTTCGATCCCGCCCCAGGGCGGCCGCAAGCACCCGCAGCAGGAGTTCCTCCAGGTCAATACCGGCAACATCCTCTTCATCTGTGGCGGCGCGTTCGCCGGCATGGAAAAGGTGATCCAGGAGCGCACCGAGAAATCGGGTATCGGGTTCGGTGCCGACATCAAGGAGAAATCCGCGGACGAGCGCACCAGCGAGCTGCTGCAGCAACTCGAACCGGAAGACCTGATCAAGTATGGCCTGATACCGGAATTCATCGGCCGCCTGCCGGTGGTGGCCACCCTGGAGGAACTGGACGAGGACGCCCTGGTCCGGATCCTGACGGAACCGAAGAACGCGCTGACCAAGCAGTATCAGAAACTCTTCAAGCTCGAGGGCGTCAACCTGGAGTTCCGGGACGATGCCCTGAGGCAGGTGGCGGTCAAGGCCATGGACCGCAAGGCCGGCGCAAGGGGACTGCGTTCCATTCTGGAAAATGCGCTCCTGGAGACGATGTATGAACTGCCGTCCATCGAGGGGGTGAAGAAGGTGATCGTGGACGGCTCGGTAATCACCGAGGGCGCGCGGCCCCTGTATGTGTACGAGGAGGAGGAGACCGGGCGCGCCGCGGTATCGTCCTGATTCCCGCGCCGCAGTCCACTGCGGCATCCGTCCTGCTGGCCGGGAAGCGGCCGGGGATGTGATGCACATTGCGCTTGCAAAGCGCCTTTCCCGCCTTCATTATTAACAACAGACTGTATCTGCCCGCCGCTTTCCGCCGATGCCGACCCGGTGTCGCGGGGTGGTCGGCATGAGATGAGACCCGTTATGGATAGTACCGACAATCCCCGAAGTTCCGATCTGCTGCAGCTGCCGCTCCTGCCCCTGCGGGATGTGGTGGTGTTTCCCCACATGGTGATACCGCTGTTCGTGGGACGGGCCCGCTCCATCCGTGCCCTGGAAATCGCCATGGAGTCCGAGAAGAGCATCCTCCTGTCCGCCCAGCGGGATGCCGCCCAGGACAATCCGGACCCGGAGGACATCTACCAGATGGGAACCATCGCAACCATCCTCCAGATGCTGAAGATGCCGGATGGAACGGTCAAGGTTCTGGTGGAGGGGACGCAGCGCGCCAGGATCCACAGCTTCGGCATTGACCCGGAGAACGAGGACGAGGCCATTGTCTGCGCCGCGCTTCCCATCGACGATACCGAAGAACAGAGTCGCGAACTGGGCGTGCTGGCCGGCACGGTGGTTTCGGAATTCGAGAAATACGTCAAGCTGAACGCCAAGATTCCGCCGGAAATCCTGACCTCCCTGACCGGCATCGACGATGCCGGGCGCATCGGCGATACCATCGCAGCCCACCTGAATCTGAAGAACGAGGAAAAGCAGAAGATCCTGGAACTGCTCACCGTGACCGAGCGGCTGGAGCACATCCTCGGGGTGATGGATTCGGAAATCGATCTGCTGGAAGTGGAAAAGCGGATCCGCAGCCGGGTCAAGAAACAGATGGAGAAGAGCCAGCGGGAGTACTATCTGAACGAGCAGATGAAGGCGATCCAGAAGGAACTGGGCGACATGGACGAGGTGCCCAACGAGACCGATGACCTGGCCCGGAAGATCAAGGAGGCCGGCATGTCAGAGGAGGCCCAGGAGAAGGCCGAAGGAGAACTCAAGAAGCTGAAGATGATGTCCCCGATGTCGGCAGAAGCCACCGTGGTGCGCAACTATATCGACTGGCTGATTTCCTTGCCGTGGAAGAAGCAGAGCCGGATATCCCGCAACCTGACGAAGGCGGAGAAGATCCTGGACGACGACCATTACGGCCTTGAGAAGGTCAAGGAGCGCATCCTGGAGTATCTGGCCGTGCAGCAGCGCGTGAAGAAATCCAAGGCCGCGATCCTCTGCCTGGTGGGGCCTCCCGGGGTTGGCAAGACCTCGCTCGGGCAGTCCATCGCCCGGGCCACCAACCGGAAGTTCATCCGCATGTCCCTTGGCGGTGTGCGGGACGAGGCGGAAATTCGCGGCCACCGGCGGACCTATATCGGGTCCATGCCCGGCAAGATCATCCAGAACCTGGCGAAGGTGAAGACGGGCAATCCATTGTTCATGCTCGACGAAGTGGACAAGATGTCCATGGATTTCCGGGGCGACCCCTCTTCGGCGCTGCTGGAGGTGCTGGACCCGGAGCAGAACAACACCTTTGGCGATCACTATCTCGAGGTGGAATACGACCTGTCGGACGTCATGTTCATCGCCACCGCCAACACACTCAATATTCCGAGCCCGCTGCTTGACCGCATGGAGGTCATCCGCATTTCGGGCTACACCGAGCAGGAGAAGGTGGAGATCGCCCATCGCTACCTGCTGCCCAAGCAGTACCGGAACAACGGACTGAAGGAAAAGGAGATCACCATCGAGGAATCCGTGATTCATGACATCATCGCCTACTACACCCGTGAGGCGGGGGTGCGGAACCTGGAACGGGAGATTTCGAAGATCTGCCGCAAGGTGGTCAAGGAACTGCTGCTCGACAAGGGTCTCAAGCATGTCACGGCCACCTCCGAAAACCTGGACCAGTACCTTGGTGTCAGGCGGTTCCGCAAGAGCGGCATCGAGAAGGAAAACAAGATCGGCCAGGTGACCGGTCTTGCCTGGACGGAAGTGGGCGGGGAACTGCTGACCATTGAAACCGTGGTGATGCCCGGCAAGGGCAAGCATGTGTTCACCGGCAAGCTCGGCGATGTCATGCAGGAATCCATCAGCGCGGCGATCAGCGTGGTGCGCAGCCGGTCCAGGCAGTGGGGCATCGATCCGGATTTCCACCAGAAGCAGGATGTCCATATTCATGTCCCGGAAGGCGCCACACCCAAGGACGGGCCAAGCGCGGGCATTGGCATGTGCACTGCCATCGTGTCGGCACTGACCGGGATACCGGTCAAGTCCGATGTGGGCATGACCGGGGAGATCACCCTGCGCGGAGAGGTGCTGCCCATCGGGGGGCTGAAGGAAAAACTGCTGGCCGCGCATCGTGCCGGCGTCCAGCGGGTGCTGATTCCCTACGAGAACAACCGCGACCTGGAAGAGATCCCGGAAAACATCACCCAGGAGATTGAAATCCGGCCGGTAAAATGGATTGATGAGGTGATCGAGCTTACCCTGGAGAGGGTACCGGCCCCTGCCGCCGAGCACGACCGCCCCGCACCCGGGGAATCCGCCACCAAGGGCAAGGAGGACGCCACCACGGGCCTGACGGCCCATTAGGCCCCTCCGGTTTCCGTGAGCCGGGCGTGCTCTCGGGAAATTGTGCCATTGTGATCAGAAAGATAGCTTTGGTTATGCATCCTGATTGGAGCCACCCCGGACAATCTGCATGCCCGGGACGGTACCGGAGGCGCCATGGCGCCCGGGACGCAGACAGGACAAAGTCCGGTTGCATTGCCTCTGGATGATTGATTATGATCACTGAATGTCCGGCAAATCTTTCTGATTCCCACGGCGGATAACCGTGCAGGCGGGGCTGTTCGGGCCCCAGATTCGAATAGAAAAACGAACCGCCGACCCTAACGGCGGACCAACGCACACTGGGCATCTTTGTATTCCAAATCGTAACCATCAAACATCACGTCGATTCATCAACAACCGTAAATCGAGGAAATTCAAACTCATGAACAAAGCCGAATTGATTGATGCTGTCGCAGACAGCGCCAGCCTGACGAAAACCGACGCAGCCTCTGCCGTGGACGCCACCTTTGAAGCCATCAGCAAAGCCCTTGCAGGTGGAGACACCGTGTCACTGGTGGGGTTCGGCACATTCTCCGTGAGCGATCGTGCCGCACGCTCCGGACGCAATCCCCGAACCGGTGAAACCATCAGCATTGCCGCCACCCGGGTGCCGAAATTCAAGGCTGGAAAAGGCCTGAAGGATGCCGTAAACTAGCGCGCCTTTCCGGGGGCGCTTAGCTCAGCTGGGAGAGCATCGCCCTTACAAGGCGAGGGTCGCAGGTTCGATCCCTGCAGCGCCCACCAACCACTGGAGCGGTAGTTCAGTTGGTTAGAATACCGGCCTGTCACGCCGGGGGTCGCGGGTTCGAGCCCCGTCCGCTCCGCCAATTTCCGTAACGCGGGATCAGTTGTACTGGTCCCGCGTTTTCGTTTGAATGCCCCCGGTATCGGAGGTAATTTCCGGCAATTCGAAGAAGCGGGCAGCGGGCTGGTGCAGGGAGGGGATTCGGGACCGGCCACATAGTACGCAGTCAGTCGGAAGCAGCGCCCGGGAGAACTGCCATCCGGGCCCGGTTCCGCAGCAGAAAGGAAGCTGCGCAACCGAATCACCCGCCGGGGAATCGATCCAGCCCGGTTTCGGGCTGAACATGCCGGTGCCGGCATTTCGTACAGGCGGCCAGAAGCGGTCAGGCTATCCGGCCGGCTCTCTCCAGGAAATCGCCAAACCGCACTATATTGAGTGCTTTTTTCAATGCCATTGACAATTTAATCGGGGGTCATCCCATGACCAGCATCACCGCGAACGATCTCAGGACCAAGGGAATATCCGTTGTCGAGTCCGCTCTTCGGCAGGACGGGGAAGCCGTGATTACCGTACACGGAGAGCGCAGGTATGTTGTCCTCGACCTCAATGCCTACAACAGACTGCGCGAATACGAACTGGATATCGCCCTCTGGGAAGCCCGCAGCGATCTTAAGAGCGGCAACTGCAACACCGAAAGCGTAGCGGATCATATGAAGCGCGTACTGGATTAATGCCATTCACACTTGTATACCCGGATGTCTGTAGCCGGAGCGCCAGGAAATTTCCTCGGAAGCAACCAGAGATACGCAACCAGTACAGGAAACGCTTAAGTTGCTGGAATTCGACCCCCCGCCATCCTGCACTGAGACTGCGCAGCCTGGAGGCGCTATCTTCAGACTCCATCAATATGAACCATAGGAGTGTGCTCGAACTGGAACTCCGGGCGAAGAGATTGGTCTGATCGATATTGACGACCACGACCAGGTTTATTACGCCCCGAGGGGTGTATCTGCCTGTAATGCGGAAAGTAACGGGGATTATCCCGGGTTCGGGATATTTCCATGGATCGTCTGCCTGCTTCGCGAGACCGGGACAGCCGAATCGTTCCGGTCCGCATCGGGAACAGGGGTTCCGCTGCGTAATACCGCGTGCATGCGATAGAATCTGCCCTCCAAGAAGTAATCAGCCAATCGCAACAAGCCATGCTCACTGCAATCAGAGAAGGGTCCAAGGGCTGGATATCGGGCATCGTCATCGGCCTCATCGTGCTGACATTCGCCTTGTGGGGAATCGGCTCGTATCTCGAGGGCGGCAGCCAGATTCCGGTGGCTTCCGTCAACGGGGAAGAAATCGACGCATACACCTACCAGAACCAGCTTTCCCGCCAGCGCCAAGCACTGATCAGCCAGTTCGGCAGCAGTCTTTCACCGGAAATGATGCGAACCCTGGGACTGCAGCAGCAGGTGCTGGACAGTCTCATCGAATCGCAACTGCTGGGCCAGTACACCCTTGAGCGCAACTACCGACTGACGGACGAAGAGGTGGCCAGGAGAGTCCGCGAAAACGAGGCGTTCCTGATTGACGGCAGGTTCGATCCGGCGCTGTACGAACGGCTGCTCGCCAGTAGCGGGATGAGCCCCCAGGGATACGAGGCCGCGGAGCGCCAGGGCGGCATGGTCCAGCAACTCGCCGACGCCATCGCGGGTTCGGCCTTCGTGGTCGAGCCGGAGGTTTCCCGGCTGATCGCATTGCAGCACCAGTCCCGTGATGCCCAGTATGCGGTCATTCGGGGCGATCTCTATGTGGATGAGTTTGCAGTCTCCGACGACGAGGCGCGGGCGGAATACGACGCGAATATCGAGAAATACTACAACCCGGCAAGAATGCGGGTGGAGTACATCGACCTGAGCGTGGATGAGCTCGCGGCGGACGCCGACCCCTCCGAAGAAGAGATCGAGCAGACCTACGAGCTGATCAGGGATCGGCTGAAAACCGCGGAGGTCCGGAAGGCCAGCCATATCCTGATCAGCGTGAACGGGGACACCGACGAGGCCAGGGCAGCCGCGCTGGCCGAGGCGGAGACGGTGCTTTCCAGGGCGCGGGGCGGGGCGGATTTTGCCGAACTTGCCGCCGAGTTCTCCGATGACACCGGGTCCGCCGGAAGCGGCGGCGATCTCGGCGTGGTTACCCGGGGCCAGATGGTGCAGCCTTTCGAGGATGCGGTGTTCGGCATGGTCGAGGGGGAATTGGCCGGACCGGTGGAAACCCAGTTCGGCTATCACGTCATCAAGCTGACCGAGCTCCAGGCCGAACAGTCGCAGACCCTTGACGAGGTGCGTGAGGAAGTCATCGCGGAAGCGCGCCGTGCAGCGGCAGAAAGGATGTTCAACGACCTGGTGGAGCCATTCGACAACGCCATCTTCGAGCAGCCGGAAACCCTGGAGCCGGCCGCGGATGCCACCGGCCTGGAGATCATGATCAGTGAGTGGTTTACCAGGCATGAGGGCGCCGGTATCGCCGGGGAGGCAGCCGTGCGGGCTGCCGCGTTCAGCCCGGATGTCCTGGACGAGAACCTGAACAGCCCGGCCGTTGAACTCGGTTTCGACCGGTTGGTGGCCTTGCGGAAACTGAACCACGAGGAGTCGTCCCCGCGGGAATTCGAGGAAGTGGCCGACGAAATCATCGCGGCAATCAAGTTGGAGAAGTCCCGCGCGAAGGCGGCGCAGGTCGCGAAGGAGTCTGTGGCGGACCTGACTCACCTCGCATCCTGGGACATCATGCTGGCCAAGAACGAGTGGCGGGCGGAGACGCTGCCCGCGACACGGGACCGGATATTCCCCGGGCTGGCGCAGCTGGGGGACAGTGTCTTCACCGCCGCCCTGCCCCGGGACGGGTGGCCCGTGTACGGGCATACGGTCCTTGCGAACGGCGATGCCGCCGTCTATGCGCTGACGGCGGTCACGCCGGGGAAGGCAGAAACCGTGGATGCGGACGTCAAGTCAGGCCTGGAACAGCAGCTCGTCTACCGTGACGGGGAAGAGGTCTATCACAGCTTTATCCAGACACTGAGATCGGCCGCCGATATCAAGATCAACGAGGAGCAGCTCGAACAACTCTGAGATCAGTCGACTGCCGCTTCCCCGGAGTCGCCGACGTCCGTTCTCCTGATTCGCCAGCCAACGGTTTCACCGGCCCTGAGCGGCACGAACTCCGACAGGGCCGGGTCGCCGCCGGGTTGTCCGGGCACCGGGTAGGACGCCGGAACCTCCCAGGCGAATTCTTCGAGAATCACCTCGTCGGTGTTTCTCGGCACGCGGTAGAAGTCCGCCCCGAAGTGCGAGGCGAACCCCTCCAGGCGATCCAGCGCGTTCATGCCGTCGAAGATTTCCGCATACAGCTCAAGGGCGGCATGGGCGGTGAAGATGCCGGCGCAGCCGCAGGCACTTTCCTTTTGCCCCCGCAGGTGCGGCGCGCTGTCGGTACCGAGAAAGAACGACGGGTTGCCGCTGGTCGCCGCCCCCAGCAGCGACTCCTGGTGGCGCCGGCGCTTCAGTACGGGCAGGCAGTAGTAGTGCGGTCGTATTCCGCTCCGGAACAGATCGTTGCGGCAATACAGGAGGTGGTGGGCGGTGAGGGTGCCGGCGATGTTGTCGCCGCCTGACTGCACGAACCCGATTCCGTCGCTCGTGGTGACATGTTCGAGTATCACCCTGAGCTCCGGGAGTTCGCGGCACAATGGTGCCAGCACCTGGTCGATGAACACCGCCTCGCGGTCGAAGACATCCACGTGATCGTCGGTCACCTCGCCGTGCACCTGAAGCACCAGGCCCTTGTCGGCCATGGCCTCCAGGGCCGGCATCACCCGGTGTATGGAGGTCACTCCGTTATCTGAGTGGGTCGTGGCGCCGGCGGGGTAGAGCTTGAATCCTGCCACATGGGGGGCGCCGGCGGCCTCGGCAACCATCGCGGTGGTCGTGTTGTCCGTGAGATAGAGGGTCATCACGGGATCGAAGCCGCTGCCTGGCGGCAGGCAGGCAAGAATCTCGTTCCGGTATTCGGCGGCGCGCCCGGCAGTCGTGACCGGCGGCACCAGGTTGGGCATGACCAGGGCGCGCCGGAAGCGTGCGGCGGAATGTCCGACCGCCGCGGCCAGCAGGCTGCCATCACGCAGATGCAGGTGCCAGTCGTCAGGGGCGGTGATTCGGAGGGTGCGCGCCATGATGGGGAGTATAACGGGCGAGGGGCCGGGCTACACCATCTCCATGGGATCCACGTCCAGCGACCAGCGGACCGACTTGCCGGACCGGCCGGATTCCATCCGTACGCTGAGCATGCCGAGCAGCCGATGCAGCGGACCGCGGTGCCGGGAGCGCACCATCAGCTGCAGGCGATAGCGCCCCGCGCGTCTTTCGACCGGTGACGGGACAGGGGGCAGGATTTCCACTCCCTCGATCTCCTCCTGGCGCAGGATCTGTTCACCGCTGCGCCGCACCCGCTCAAGGACACTGAGCGCATCCCCGGCTTCGCGGGCCTCGGCCCGGAAAAGGGCCAGGTGGGCGAACGGGGGGTAGCCGGCCAGGCGACGCTCATCGAGCTCGGTATCCGCAAAACCCATGTAGTCATGGTCCAGCAGCTTCATGATGCAGGGATGCTTCGGATGGGCTGTCTGGATGAACACCTCGCCGGCCGTTCTTGCCCGCCCTGACCGCCCGGCGACCTGCAGCAGTTCCTGGAGCAGAAACTCGGAACCCCGGAAATCCACGCTGAAGAGGCCCTGGTCCGCGTTCACCACGCCCACCAGGGTCACGCGGGGGAAGTCGTGCCCCTTGGTGATCAGTTGGGTACCGATCACGATGTCCACCGTGCCCTCGCGGATACGTTCCAGCCGGCTGTGGAGTTTTTCTGCGGTGCCGGCCTCGTCCCTGTCCAGCCGGCAAAGGCGGGCGCCGGGGAAGCGGCCGTAGAGGGCCTGCTCGAGTCTTTGCGTTCCGGCACCGCCGAGAAACAGGGTAGCCGCGCATTGCGGACAATGGGCCCCCGCAGGTTCCTTGTGGCCGCAGAGATGACAGCGGAACCGGGCGCTGTCGCGGTGGTACACCAGGCGTGCGGAACAGTGGTTGCAGGCCGCCTGCCATCCGCACTGGTAACAGTGGACCACCGGGGCATACCCCCGACGGTTGACGTAGATGATGGTCTGTTCCCCCCGGTCAAGGCGCCTGCCGATCGCCTGCAGCAGGGGATCGGTCAGGCCGTTCCTCGGCGGGTGAATCCCGCTGTCGATGACCCGAATCTCCGGTACCGTGGCGGCGCCGAAGCGTTCGCTCAACTGGAGGAAACGGTGACGCCCTTCCCGTGCGTTGTGGAGGGATTCCAGCGAGGGCGTGGCTGACCCGAGCACCACGGGTATGTCCTTCAGGCTGGCAAGCTTGATCGCCAGGTTGCGCGCATGATAGCGAAATCCGTCCTGCTGCTTGTAGGACTGGTCATGTTCCTCATCGACGACGATCAGTCCGGGATTCTGGAGCGGGGTGAAGATGGCGGAGCGGGTGCCCAGCACTGCGGAGATGCGCCCCGCCCGGGCAAGCCACCAGGTTTCATACCGTTCCTGTGCGGACATGCCGGAATGCAGGCAGCGCACGTTGTCTCCAAGGTATCCGCGCACCCGGGCGATCAGTTGGGGGGTCAGTGATATCTCGGGAACCAGAAACAGCACCTGGCTGCCGCGGGCAATGGCCTCCCGGGCGGCCACGAGGTACACCTCGGTCTTGCCGCTGCCCGTGATCCCCTGCAGGAGACAGGTCCGGAATGTCCCCAGGGATTCCACGATGTGGTTCGCGGCCTGTTCCTGTTCCGGGTTCAGCCGGATGGCTTCGACGTCCGGCAGGGGCGTGATCTGGGGGAGCCGCACCCTGGTCTCGGCAAGCCCCCGCTTGAGCAGGGCGCGCAGTACATGCCTGCCGCAGCCCGAAGCCTCGGTCAGTTCCGGCCAGGTATGCCATCCCTCCCGTGACAGGGCCCGGTGGAGACGCTGCTGCGCGGGTGCCCCGGACAGGGCGTCCAGCGCTTCCGCAGCAGGATCCGGGGAGGCGCGGTATATTCTGATTCCCCTGGGCTCCGCCGCCGCCTCGCCGCTCCTCAGCTTCACGGGCAGCCCGGCCGCGAGCACCTCTCCCACAGGGTGATGATGGTATTCCGCCGCCCACAGCAGCAGCCGGAGAATCCAGCTGTCCAATACGGGCTCCGAGTCGAGCACGCGGATGATGGGTCTCAGCCTGTGGCCGGTATTCGCAGGACCGGTCGAAAGCACCACACCGGTCAGCCGCCGCGGACCGAAGGGCACCACGACCCGGACCCCGGGAAGCAGGTTTCCCGGCCCCAGGTAATCAAAGGATTTCCGCAGGGGAACCGGTACCGCGATCTGGTGTACGGTTTCAGCGGCGGGCATGCAGATACCCGCCTTTATACACAGAATCTGTGGATAACTTTGTGTATAACACGCCGTTGTCCGGCCGGAAGCCCTGTATTGATGCGGTGGAGTGAAAGTTGATTAATTTTTGCATAATTTCCAATTTTTTTATTATTATCAATAGATTATGACTTTAGATTAAAAATTTTTCAGACAAATAACTGCTAACTTGAAAGGAATGTGACAATCATGTGACGGCTGTGCATAACTTCGTTAACCGAACGCGGCAAAGTCACTGTTGCAGGTGGTTCAGAATCAATCAGTTAGCACCCCCGGGAACCGCCAATGAAAGCGGTTTCAAAAAAATTCCGTCAATGCAGGTCTGTCAGGGCGATGGAGAATCCGCCGTGTTCCCGCTCTCCCAGGTACCGTTTCAGGGTGGTTTCCACGACCCGGAACGCCATTTCGTCCCAGGGGATCTCGTCCTCCCGGAACAGCCGCACCTCCAGTGTTTCCGCGCCGACGGCGAATCCGTTCTCCCGCAGGAGATTACCCAGGAACATGACGTACACCTGGCTGATCCTCGGAAGGCTGTAGACCCCGAACAGCCGGATGTCGCTGACCGGTGCGCAGGCTTCCTCCAGTGTCTCGCGCATCGCCCCCTCGGCCAGGGTTTCATTGTTTTCCATGAATCCGGCGGGAACCGTCCAGAGGCCCAGGCGGGGTTCGATCGCCCGCCGGCAAAGCAGGATGCGGTCCTGCCACAGCGGTACGCATCCCGTGACTATTTTCGGATTCTGGTACTGGATCCTGCCGCAGTTATTGCAAACGTGACGTTCACGGGTGTCCCCGTCGGGTATGGCAATCTCGATGCTTGCACCGCAGCTGTTGCAGAAACGGATGGATGTGTCGAACGTCATGACATGATCATATCGGTTTCCAGTGGAGCGCCACAATGCCGCAGAAGACCGGTTCAGCCGGGACCGAGCAGTCCAAGCACAATGCCGGCGAAGACCATGGCACCGAACCAGTTGTTGTTCAGGAAGGCCCGGAAACACAGGTCCCTGTCGCGGTTCCGGCAGAGGTACTGCTGATAGACAGCGAACGCGGCCGCAGACAGCAGGCCGAGATCGTAGTGCCAGCCGAAGCCACGCTGCCAGCCGATGCCATAGAGCACGGCCAGGGCCGCCAGATGCAGAAGCCCGACGGCGAGGTTGTCCCATCTGCCGAACAGGATGGCGGTGGACTTGACGCCGATCAGCACGTCATCCTCGCGGTCGGCCATGGCGTACTGGGTGTCATAGGCGACGATCCAGGCAAAGTTGGCCAGGAACAGGACCAGGGCCTCCACCGGCAGGCGTCCACCCACCGCGGCGTAGGCCATCGGGATACCCCAGGAGAAGGCCACGCCGAGCACCAGCTGGGGCAGGTGGGTGACCCGTTTCGTGAACGGATAGACCACCGCCACCAGGGCCCCGGCGACGGATAGCCAGATGGTGAGGGCATTGAGCTGCCAGACCAGGGCAAAGGCGACGGCCAGCAGAACGCCGAAGGTTGCCAGCGCCTGCCAGGGCAGCAATTCGCCGGTAGCCAGCGGACGGTTGCTGGTCCGGGCGACATGGGCATCGATATGCCGGTCGGCATAGTCGTTGATCGCGCATCCTGCGGCCCGCATGACGAAGGTGCCGGCGACGAAGATCAGGACCACGGTGGGGTCCGGGGAACCGTCGCCCGCCAGCCACAGTGCCCAGAGGGTGGGCCACAGGAGCAGGAACGTTCCGATGGGCCGGTCCATCCTGATCAGGCGCAGGTAGGGGCCGATCATCTGCGGCGGTCCTCTGATCCGTCAGACATTGGCGTAGGCATCGGTACGACGGATCCACTGACTGACCAGGGGATCGACGGCGTCGGGATGGTGCCTTTGCAGGTTGTCGGCCAGCGACCCGGCCAGTGAAAGCAGGTCCCGGTCGCGCCACGGATCCGCGATGCGCATCTGTTGCAGCCCGGTCTGGCGGGTTCCCAGCAGTTCCCCGGGTCCACGCTGTTCCAGGTCCTTTTGTGCGATGACGAATCCATCGTTGCTTTCCCTGAGCAGGGCCAGGCGTTCTTTTGCCTGTCGGCCAAGGGGGGGCTTGTAGAGCAGCACGCAGTTTGCCTGCTCCGCCCCCCTGCCGACCCGGCCGCGCAGCTGGTGCAGCTGGGCGAGTCCCAGCCGTTCCGCGTTTTCAATGACCATCAGGCTTGCGTTGGGCACGTCCACGCCCACCTCGATCACCGTGGTGGCCACAAGCAGATCGTATTCGCCTTCACGAAAGGCATGCATGATCCGATCCTTTTCCGCGGCCTTGAGGCGGCCATGGACCAGCCCGATGCGCAGGCTGTCCAGCTGTGACGCCAGCACGCTCCTGGTCTCTGTAGCGGCCTGGGCCTGCAGCTTTTCGGATTCCTCGATCAGCGGGCAGACCCAGTACACCTGTTGCTCCTTCGCGCAGACTGCATCAATCCGCCGCATGATTTCTTCACGTCGCGTGTCCGGCATCACCACGGTATTGACCGGCTTTCGGCCGGGCGGCAGTTCGTCGACGCTGGACACATCCAGATCCGCGTAGAATATCATCGCCAGGGACCGCGGAATCGGGGTGGCGCTCATGATCAGCTGATGGGGAGCGGTGGTGTCATTCTCGCCCTTGCCCCGCAGGGCGAGCCGCTGATTCACGCCGAAGCGGTGCTGTTCGTCGACGATGATCAGTCCCAGCCGATTGAATGACACCTGTTCCTGGAACAACGCATGGGTGCCGACCGCCATGGATGCATCCCCGGATGAGATGGCGCCCAGGGTGCGGCGCCTTTCGGCGGCGGGCAGTTTCCCCACCAGCCATTGCACGTCGATACCGATGGCCTCGAACCACTGGACGAAATTGTTGCGATGCTGTTCCGCGAGCAGTTCGGTGGGCGCCATGAGCGCGACCTGGTAGCCGGCGTCAATGGCATGGAGAGCGGCGGCGGCGGCGACCACGGTCTTGCCCGACCCCACATCCCCCTGGATTAGCCTGAGGGCGGGTTTGTCCCGGCCCAGATCCTCGAGGATTTCACCGATGACCCGCTGCTGGGCGCCCGTCAGCGTGAACCCCAGCCGCGGCTCGAGCCTCTTCCACAATGCGGAATTCCCCTGGAACGCAGGTGCGGACAGAACCTGCCGCTGTTTCCTGATCCCGAGCAGGGCAAGGCGGTGGGCAGTCAGTTCCTCCAGTGCCAAGCGTCTTTGCATGGGATGCATGCCCTCGGAAAGGGCGGAGGTGTCCGTGTCCGGCGGCGGCTGGTGCAGGTAGCGGATGGCGTCCCATGTGCCTGCCAGGTCGAAGCGTTCGCGCGCCTGCGATGGGATGGGTTCCTCGCAGGATGCGCCGATCCTGTTCAGGGCGTCACCGACCAGGCTCCTGATCAGGTTGGGTCCGATGCCCTCGGTCGCAGGGTAGACCGGGGTCAGGGATTCCCGGGTCGGGGATTCGGGAGGGGACTTGCTGATGCGGTATTCCGGGTGCACCATCTCCAGCCTGCCGGGTCCGGGCCTGGCATCGCCGAAGCAGCAGATCCAGTGCCCGCGGATGAATCCCCGTTGCTGTTGCTGGCTGAAATGGAAGAAACGCAGGGTCAGCAGGCCGGTTTCGTCGGATATCTGCACCAGCAGGCTCCGGCGGCGTCCGTAGTGCACATCCGCCAGTTCGATCCGGCCGACGATGACCGCGTCCACCCCGGGCCGCAGGCCGCCGATGGGTGTGACGCGGGTCCGGTCCTGGTAACGTATCGGGAGGTGGAACAGCAGGTCCCGGGGCTCGCGGATTCCCAACCGCTCCAGCCGGGACGCGAGTTGGGGACCGATGCCCCGCAGCGATGTCAGAGGATGTGATTCCAGTAAATTGCCCGGTCAGTCCTGATCCAGCACCAGGATCGCCTCGACCTCGATCGGTACCCCCTTGGGCAGAGAGGCGACTCCCACGGCGGCCCTGGCGGGATAGGGCTCCGAGAAAAACTCCGCCATGACCTGGTTCACCGTGGCGAAATTGGCCAGATCGGTCATTGATATATTGATCTTTACCGCGTCGTTCAGGGACCCGCCCGCCGCCTCCGCGACCGCTTTGAGATTGCTGAAGACCCGTCTTGCCGCCGCCTCGAACGTTTCCGTGTCCGGCTCCATGGTGGCCGGAACAAGGGGTATCTGGCCTGAGATGTAGAGGGTATTCCCTGTCTGGACAGCCTGGGAATAGGTGCCGATGGCGTCGGGCGCCTGGTCGGTGCGGATGATTCTTCGACGGGTCATGTTGGTATCCGGGTACGGGTGTGTATCTGGCTGATGTCCATAAAGAACTGCGGGGACAGCGGTGATCCTGGCCGGTCCGGCCATGGCGGATGATGCACCAGGGTGCGGAACCGTCAGGGGTACAGGAAGCCGCCAGGACAATCCTGGCGGGAATAACGGGAAACCCCCTGATGATCCACGGCTGGACTGTATCGGACTTCCCGAACTGATTTCAAGGATTCATCACGTGGCGGGCATGCCGATCGCCCCCGGGCGCGTACGAAGGGCGGTTCCGGTGCCCGATGGAGGGAGCCACCGGGTCAGGGGTAATGGATGGCCCCGGCCATGGTGGCGCGGCTCGCCCCCGTCACCGATGGCAGGGTGCTCGGAGATTGATGCAGGGTGGCCAGTGCCATCCAGCCGAAAGCGGCCGCCTCGATCCATTCCGGGGGCCATCCCAGGGCCGAGGTGTCGTCCACAGGCAGACCGCTCTCTTCGCCCAGCAGGGCCCTGAGGTGCGGATTTGCGCACCCGCCGCCGCACAGGTACAAGGCGTCCACCGCCGGCGGCAGCTGGCCGGAGATGCTCCTGGCGGTCAGCATGGCAAGTGTGGCCTGCACGTTCGCCGGGGAGACGGGTTCGCCGGAACCGGCCAGGGCCCGGTCCAGCCACGCCTCGTTGAAATATTCCCTGCCGGTGCTTTTTGGGGGGGGCCTGGAAAAGTAGGGATCGGCCAGCATCTGTCCGAGCAGGTGTTCATCGAGCGCTCCCCCGGCCGCCCAGGCACCGGATTCGTCGAACGGCTTCGCGAGGTGCCGCCGGGTCCACAGGTCCATGAGGCAGTTGGCCGGTCCGGTGTCGAACCCGGTGACCGGCTCTGACCGGTCGCGTGGCAGCAGCGTGACATTGGCGATGCCGCCGAGATTGACGATCGCCCGGCAGGACATATCGCTGGAGAACACCGCGCGGTGGAAGAACGGCGCGAACGGTGCGCCCTGCCCCCCGGCGGCGATGTCGGCACTGCGAAAATCGGTCACCGTGGGAATGCCGGTGCGTCCCGCGATGACCGCACCGCTGCCCAGTTGCAGCGTAAAGGGATGGGGGCCGTCGGGCCGGTGCCGCACGGTCTGGCCATGGCACCCGATCACGCTGATGGTAACGCTGCCGGCCCGCCCGACCAGGTCCAGGGCGATTTCCGCGTACAGTTTCCCCAACTCGACATGGACCCGGCAGGCCTGGTCGATCTCATTTTCGCCGGGGGTCATCAAGCCGAGGACGGTGTGCCGCAGTTCGGCCGGGAAGTCGCGGGTTGCGGTCTCCCTGAGCACGGGGTTCCCGTCCGGCGGAATCTCCAGCAGCACGGCATCAACGGCATCCACGCTGGTGCCGGACATGATTCCGATCGCGTAAGTCATTCCACCGCTCCTGCTCCTTCGGTCACAGCCGGTCCTGCCGCTGCGGCGGCGGGGGCCGGCGAAATGCGCCCGGTGCGGGGTTCAGGAATCGTTCCGGGCCAGGGATGTCTGGCTGACGTTTTCGAGTTTCGCCACCCAGTGTGCGGCCTCCCGGGCGAAGTCATCCCTGAACCGCCGGTCGATGGGCAGGGACTTGGGCAGTTCCACGGTGAGGGGGTTCCTGTGGTGCCCGTCGACGCGAAATTCATAATGCAGGTGCGGTCCGGTCGACCATCCCGACGTGCCCACGTAGCCGATGACATCGCCCTGCTTGACGCGCTTGCCGATGCGAAGATCCTTGTGGTAGCGGTTGAGATGGGCGTAGAGCGTCTGGTATTTCGCTCCGTGGCGGAGTATCACCGTGCGGCCGTAGCCTGTCTTGGAACCGGTGAATTCCACCACCCCGTCCCCGGTGGACCGGACCGGCGTATTCATGGGGGCGCCGTAATCCACACCCTTGTGGGCCTTCCATACTTTCTGGATCGGGTGCAGGCGGCGTTTGCTGTATGTGGAGGTCACCGTGGCGAACTGGATGGGGGAGCGCAGGAACGAACCCTGGATGCCTTCACCGTCGGGAGCATAGTAGGTCACCACGTTGTCGTCATCCACATGACGCACCGCCTGCAGGGACTTGTCCCTCGTCACCAGTTCCGCCGCAACCACCTGGCCGTTTCCGACATGCTCGTCATCCAGGTACTGTTCCTCGTAGATCACCGTGAACCGGTCCCCGCTCCGTATATCCCTGGCGAAGTCGACTTGCCAGCCGAAAATGTTGGCCAGCGAGTAGACCACGTCGAAGGGAATACCCGCCTTTTTTGCGGCTCCCATGAGACTGCTGCCGATGACCGCCTGGGCGGTCTGATGGCGGATCTCGGGTTGTCGCCGGACAATATCGGCAACAAATCCGCCGTCCTGGCGGCGGACCAGCAGGGTGGTGAAGCGCCCGAGGTCATATTTCAGCTTCCCGAGGCGCTTGCGGCTGCTGTCGCCCTCGGGGGGAAGCGTGGTGACGTGTATTTCCTCACCCGGTCTGATCTTGTTCAGGACGGATGCATTCTCCAGCTTGACCAGGGAATAGGCCTCCCGGGTGCTGATTCCGAAGCGTCTGAAGATGTGCGAGACGGTGTCCTTCTTGCGGACGGTTTCCGTCACCCAGTCGCCTTCGCGAAGCACGGCTTCCAGCGGGTCGACGGGGGTTTTCCCTGCCAGGCCGGGGAACTCGTCTTCCACGATGTAGTCCAGCGGTGATGCCTGTTCCCCCGTGACCATCGGCGCCAGGCTGGCCAGCTGCATCCTGTCATCCGGGCCATCGGTCCGTGGGGCCTGGCGGTCCGCTGTGGTCTCTTCCGTCCTGTCGGCAGCTTCCTCCGTGTCGTGGCTTCCTGCCTGAGTCGGCAAAGGCGCGGCAGGGGGGCTGTCGACCGGGGCGGCCTCCGGCTTGAGG
>VYFG01000040.1 GCA_009842505.1 Gammaproteobacteria bacterium | reverse complement strand
TCATTGTGCATTGCACAATTCCCTTGTCCCTATTGGAATTTTGCAAGCGGCTCCTTCTTGTGTTGCCCAATCGCTAACTGCAAATGGTTGAATAAATTATAATTTCATATTTGCAATATCGGTGCGCAGCAGGGATTTTCAAGTTCCTGTCAACGCGCATGGCGCGACTGTGCCCGCCCCGGGCCAGGGTTCGGGCTGCACACCATATCCGTTTTCCGGTAATCAGATATTCCTCCGTCGAATATGCAGTTGGTCTGTCGAAACTTCCCGGGTAATCCGCGCCCCGCCCGATGGCAGTAAACCAACCATACCCGGATGATTGATATTAGCATAAAGGACAAACACAACGCCTTAATTTTTAGTACATATCCGCCCGCTGAGCGCCCGGCCTGTCAGGGGAGAGCGCATCCCGGATGGTGTGCCAGATAACCGGAAATGGCATCCAGAACCCGGCCGTTCCCGTCTCCCTGCACCCAGACCAGGCCACGCTGCTGCCTGAGCCAGGTCAACTGCCGCTTGGCCAGCTGCCTGGTGGCGGCCACGGCCCTTTCCGTCATCTCCGCAGTGCCGGTTTTTTCCTGCAGCATCTCCAGTACCTGCCGGTACCCGACCGTACGCATTGCAGGTACCGAATCCGGGTCTTCCAGTGAACTGGCGATCGCCGCCACCTCCTCCACCAGCCCCTCGTCCAGCATTGCCCCGAACCGGTCCCGGATCCGCCGGTGCAGGATTGCCCGGTCTGGGCAGAACAGTGCGAACTTGGCGGTCACCCCGGACTGGCCCCGGGCAGCACGCATCAATTCGCTTGGCGGACGGCCGGTCAGGCGGTGAATCTCCAGCGCTCGCTGCACCCTCTGGGTGTCATGGGCATCAATCCGCGCGGCCGTGGCCGGGTCCAGCGACTTCAGCATTCCGTGCAATGCCTCGACACCCCGTTCGGCCATTTCCCGACTGAGCGCATCACGTACCGACAGATCCGCCGCCGGCAGGGAGGAAAGGCCGTATTCCAGGACATGGAAATAGAACATCGCCCCCCCCACCAGCATGGGAATCCGGCCCCGCAGCCGGATTTCCTGGATCAGCCGCCCCGCGTCCGCCACAAATTCCGCCGCAGAGTAGGTATCGGAAGGATCGCGGATATCGATCAGGTGATGGGGGTACCGCGCGAGAAACTCCCGCGAGGGCTTCGCGGTCCCGATATCCATGCCGCGGTAGACCTGGGCGGCATCCACGCTGATCAGTTCCAGCGGGAACCGCCGGGCCAGCGCTGCGGCAAGATCGGTCTTTCCGCTGGCGGTGGAACCCATGAGAACCAGGATGGGTGGCGCACCCGGAACCCCGCCTGCTTCCCTGCTCATCAGTTACCCGCCTGCGGCAACTAGCGGCCGCGCAGGAACCATTTGTCGATTTCCCCGAGTCCAACCCGCATCCAGGTGGGCCGCCCATGATTGCACTGTCCCGACCGTTCAATGGTCTCGATCTGTCTGAGCAGGGCGTTCATCTCGTCAAGTGTAAGGCGCCTGTTGGCCCGCACGGAACCATGGCAGGCCATGCTGGACAGAATCTCGTTGCCGGTCTCGCCAAGCCGGTCACTGTCCCCGAACTCCACGAGATCCGCAATCACGTCCCGCACCAGGGTTTCATGATCGACCCGGGACAGGAGAACCGGTATGGACCTTACCGCCAGTTGCTCCTCTCCCAGGGGTTCCACGTCGAATCCGTGACGCTCAAACAGTGCCCGGTGGTCATCAACTACGGCAAGTTCCGCCGCGCTTACATGGATCATCAGCGGCACCAGCAACGGCTGGCTTTCCACACCCTGATGCGCCATCTGTTGTTTCAGGTTCTCATAGGTGATCCGCTCATGGGCGGCATGCATGTCCACCATGACCAGGCCCTCCGCGTTCTCCGCGAGAATGTAAACGCCCTTAAGCTGCGCCAGGGCATACCCAAGAGGCGGGATGTCACCGGGGCTCCCGTTTTCCCGGTCTGCATCCAGGGAATCGCCTTCGGTATCATCCGGGGCCCTGTACAGCCGGTCCAGGGCATCCATCTGTTCGCGAATATGCACCCGCAGTTGCGTCTGGGCCGCGGGGCTTCCATATTCTCCCCCCGCACCCCACCGACCGGATCCCGGCAATTCCCGGAGTCGTGGATCACCGGACGGCGCATCGCCCGCCAGCGGATCGGCCCCCGAGGGTCCCGGGAGGTCCACGGCTACCTCACCCGGCCCGGCACCCGCGATCACACGGTGAATCGCACGATAGACGAAGTCATGGACCGACCTGCCCTCCCGAAACCGCACCTCGGTCTTGGCAGGGTGAACATTGACGTCCACGAGTCCCGGGGGAAGCCGAAGGCTGAGCACGAATGCCGGATGTCGGCCGTGATAGAGCACATCGCTGTAGGCGCGCTTGACGGCGTGGGCGACCAGATGATCCCGTACCGACCGGCCATTGACGAAAAAATACTGCATGTCCCGCTGACTTCGGGAAACCGTCGGCAGGCCAATCCATCCCTCGAGTTCCATGGGTCCGTTTTCCTCGCTGAACCACAGGTTACCCGTCGCGAACGGCTTGCCAAGCAGGGTCTCGATCCGCCTTTCCCGTCCCACGGACGTATCCGCCGCCGGTGCGGAAAACACCGCCCGGCCATTATGGCTGAACTCAAACGCGACGTCGAAACGGCCAAGCGCCGCCCTGCGAAGAACATCATCCAGGTGCCCGAGTTCGGTCTTTTCGGTCCGGAGAAACTTCCGCCTGGCCGGCGTATTGAAAAAGAGATCCTGCACCTCCACCGTGGTGCCCTCGGTGCCGGCCACCGGCCGAGGGGCCTCATCCAGGGTCCCGCCGTGGCAGGCAAGGGCAAAGCCGCTGTCGACCCCGGGCACCCTGGACCGGATTTCCAGCCGCGAGACCGCACCGATGCTAGGCAGGGCCTCTCCCCGGAACCCCAGGGTCGAAACATCGTAAAGGTCGTCGAATGCCGACAGTTTGCTGGTCGCGTGGCGGGAGAGTGACAGGGCGAGTTCCTCCGGGGGAATCCCGTTGCCGTCGTCACTGACAAGAATGCGCTTCATGCCACCACGCTCCGCCTCCACCCGGACGACGCCGGCACCCGCATCCAGACTGTTCTCCACCAGCTCCTTCAGGAGGGACGCGGGCCGTTCGATCACCTCGCCGGCGGCGATCTGGTTGATCAGCCTGTCATCCAGCTGGCGTATCGAACGTCGAGATGCTCCCATGACACTCAGTTCTGCGAGAAATAGCCCGGGTTCTTGTCCAGATATCGCTCGATTCCTTTCATGATCGCCCTGGCAATGCGCTGCTGGTGCTGATCGCTGCGCAACAGTTTCTCCTCGGTGGGATTGGTGATATAGCCTGTTTCCACCAGTATCGACGGCACATCCGGTGATTTCAATACCACGAATCCTGCCTGTTCCACGCGGGCACTGTGAATTCTGCCTACATTTTCCAGTTCATCCAACACCTCCCGCCCGAATAGGATACTCTGGTCGATAGTCTTGTCCATGGAGAGCCCCAGCATGGTTCTTGCCACCTGGGGATCCTTTCCCGCCAGGTTCACCCCCCCGGCGAGGTCCGACAGGTTCTGCTGGTTGGCCAGCAGACGTGCGGCTTCACTGGTGGCGCCACGCAGGGAAAGCGCGTATACCGAGGCACCACGGGCGGAGGGGCTGGTGAATGCATCGGCGTGAACGGAGACAAACATGTCGGCACGCCGGCGCCGCGCCAGGGCGCTGCGCTGGCGCAGGTTGACGTAGTAGTCGCCGGTCCGGGTCAGTTCCGCGCGCATCCCGGGACTGGCATCGATCAGTTTCTTCAGGCGCCTGGAAATCTGCAGAACGATGTCCTTCTCCTTGCTCTTTCTGCCGAGAGCACCCGGATCCTCACCGCCGTGGCCGGGGTCGACAATGACCAGGAAGCCGCGATCCCCCCGCCGGTCCGCAGGAATGTCCGGCGCCGGCTTTTCGGGATTGTAGGTATGATGGTAGAAATCCACCACGAGCCGGTACTGGTAGCCGCTGGAGGGCTTGAGCATGCGAACGAAATAGCGCACCGGCTTCGCCAGGTCGAACACCAGCCGCGTGGTCCCGCCATCGTGCGTGCCCTGGCGGATCCGCCGGATGAACTGCCCGGTGGTTCCCGGTGCGGGTATCCTGCCCTTGAGCACGGCATTATCGAGGTCGATCACCACCCTTACGGGGTCCTCCAGGGTGAACACGTTGAACCTGCTGTGATGATCCATATCGAACACGATCCGGCTGCGGTCGGGCGCGTGCCACATCCGGATTTCCTTAATCACGGCGCCGTGCGCCGTCGATACGAGGAAACCCGCCAGGATCACCAGAACACGGAGTTTTCTCCCGACGTGGATCACCCCGGTGCCGCCCCGTGATCTTCCAGCAGACAATGCGGCAGCGCGATGCTCCTTCCGGATGGGGTAAACCCGATATCAATCCTCACGTCCGCGGGAGGCAGGACCCCCCGCCCCCGGTCCGGCCATTCCACCAGGGCGATCGCCTCCCCGTCCAGGAGGTCGCGGAGCCCGATCTGTTCGAGTTCAAACGGCGTTTTCATCCGGTAAAGATCGAAGTGATGCACCACCAGGGAAGGCAGGGTGTAGGTCTCCAGCAACGTATAGGTGGGACTGGTGACGCTCCCTGCATGGCCGCATCCCTTAAGAATGCCCCTGGCAAGGGTGGTCTTCCCGGCCCCAAGATCCCCGGACAGATAGATCATGGCGCCCCGGGATATCCTCGGCGCGATCCGCTTTCCCAGTTCGATCATGGCGGCTTCACCGGCTATTTCTATTGACAGCGTCAAGTGGTATACGTGTGCGTATGCAATTTTCAGCCGCGGCCGCGCCGTTTCCAACGGGAGCGATTCTACCATCTGGATGCTAAGCTCCCAATCCGTTGCGCCATCGCGGATCGTCCGGACCCGGCGGATGTCCCATGGATTCCTGGAACAATGCCTTGCCGATCATGCCCGAGAATCTTCAACCCCTGACGGATGATATCCGACGCTGGGCCCGCGAACTGGGGTTCACCCGGCTGGGTATCACAGACGTTGATCTCGCCGCTTCGGAGACCCGCCTGAAGGAATGGCTCGAACGCGGGTTCGCAGGAGAGATGGAATGGATGCATCGTCACGGCACCCGGCGCTCGCATCCGCCCGAACTCGTTCCTGGCACAGTCAGGGTCATATCCGTCGCCATGGACTATCTGCCGGAATCCCAGCAGGCCATGTGGCGGGCACTGGACCGGATGGATACCGGCTACATTTCCCGCTATGCGCTGGGCAGGGACTATCACAAGGTGATGCGAAAAAGGCTTGCCACGCTGGCCGGCCGGATCCGCGAGGCCGCGGGCGAATTCGACTACCGGCCCTTCTGTGACAGTGCCCCGGTCCTGGAAAAGCCCCTCGCCGAAAAGGCGGGACTCGGCTGGATCGGGAAACATACCAACCTGCTCTCACGGGACGCCGGGTCATGGTTCTTCCTCGGGGAACTGTACGTGAACCTGCCGTTGCCGGTGGATGAACCCGTCAGCGCCCATTGCGGCAGTTGCACCGCCTGTATTGACATATGCCCGACCCGGGCAATCGTCGCCCCCTGGGTGCTGGATGCCCGCCGCTGCATCTCCTACCTGACAATAGAACTGCCGGGCGCCATCCCGGAGGAATTCCGCACGGCGATCGGCAACCGCGTCTTCGGCTGTGATGACTGCCAGCTTGTCTGCCCCTGGAACCGCTATGCCCGGGTGACGGCGGAGACGGATTTTCTCGCCCGGCACCCGTTACATGATCGCGGGCTCGGCGAGCTCTTCTCCTGGGACGAGACCACGTTCCTGAACCGGACCGAGGGATCCGCCATTCGACGCATCGGATTCATTCGCTGGCTGCGGAACATTGCCGTAGCGCTTGGCAATGCGCCGCGCAGCGATTTCGTGATCTCCACGCTGCGGCGCCGGGCAGCCCATCCCTCGTCACTGGTTCGCGAACACGTCCATTGGGCGTTGGAACGGCATTCGGAGCGCTCAGACTAGACCGAGTCGTCCCGCCTCTTCCCGGGTAACCAGGGATGCGGTCGCCGTCCTGCTGTTCCAGACCAGCACCGTCAATCCCGCTTCCAGCTGTTCACGGGCGCGCATGCGCTTGTGCGCGGTGGACTTCTCCATCGCGCCGTAGTCGGTACCGTCCCGGGTGACGATTTCCTCCAGCAGCGAATCCAGGGTTTCCGGTGAAAGGGACTTCCAGGGGATGGCGATCATGGGCGGTCGGACCAGCAGGTGCACTCTGGATGATATCGGGAACCGGAACCTGACGGAAAGGTACGGGATGAGTCGGACCAGCGTTTATCGGCTGTTGTAGCCGATCGACCAAGCCGAATTGGCCGCCTCCAGTTCCGGGGTGGAGCGTTTTCCCTGGCCCCTGCTGAAGTTCGTCAGGAAACTGTGCACCTGTGGCTATTCGGGATCCCGGGGCGTCCACAGGATCGGATAGCGGGTTTACACGGGCTCGAACCGGATACGCAGCCGGGTTCCCGTTGCCTTCGCGACCTTCTCCAGTGTGCGTGTGGATGGCGGTATCCGCCCGCTCTCCAGGCGCGCAACCGCCGATTGCGTAGTCTTCATCCGTGCGGCCAACTCCGCCTGGGTGAATCCGGCGCGCTGGCGCGCCTCGATGAGTGCACGGGCCACCTCGAACTCCGGCTCCAGGCGCTCATAGGCTTTGCGATAGTCCGCGTCCCGGCTCCACCGCTCGTGCAGTTCTTCAAGTGTGCTCATTGCGATACCTCCTGGGCGCGTCGCAGCGCCAACACGATTTCCCGTTGCGGTGTGCGCCGGGTTTTCTTGACAAACGCCCGCACCACCACGACCTGCTGGTTCTTCGCGGTAACATACAGCGCCCGCGCGAGCCGTCCCGACCGCCAAGGCGCATTTCCCATAACTGGCCGGTCAGGTGTCTGCCATGCGGCATTCCAACGCGCTCAAGGCCGACTGTAGCGATCAATCTGGCGATGCGAACGAATCGTGCCCGCATGTCGGCGGGGAGCGCGTCGAGCTCCCTGTCCACGGTTGCATTCAGGGTTCTGACGCGCCAGGCCATATGGCCACATCCTATAGCATGTGTGCTATGAAGCCAAGTACCGCTTTCAGATCTCCTTCAGCCCTCCTTTTGGTCAAAAGCCCAAGCTGGCAACACACCCGTAAACCCTTGTCGAGTACGCTCATTCTGTCGCCGACCTCGCCGGAATCGGCCTGCGAGCGCCAATTACGGCCTCTCGACAACAGGGCGCCGCAGGGAGCCGCAGTCTGCCGATGCAGATGACGGCGCACGGTCCGCGTCACCTTGCTGGGCGTCCATTACCGCCAGGTCGATCGCGTCCTCCTCGATGTAACGCCGGGAAAAGGCGTTGGCGGGCCGTCCGCGGCGGTTCCGGATCCTGCCGGTATCCCGGCACTGCCGGATCAGCCGGGTACTGTAGCCGGCCGGTTGTGCCGATATGGCAAACCCGGGTTCCCGGCTGCCCCGTAGTGATTTTCAATTGGTGGGAATTCCGAGCGTGTCCGGATTCAGTTGTTCCAAGAAAGTGGGAATGTCGATGCACGATTTCAGCTCCGAAATAAGCATATTTGCCGCAAAGTGGAGAATCAGGATATTTTCGGGCTTGAAATAGGTCCGTTTATGACCTGTTAGGCCATTCGGCAAGGGTGATCCCGTAACTGGCCGCTGTGCGGCCCGGCCAGGATAGGATCAGGACGCGATGGACGCGGCCTGGCCGATTCGTTTCACCGGGCGGGACCGGCCCGGCTCCACGGAGGCCCGGGGCCGTTCGGGTGATATTCCCAGTTCCCGGCAGACCTCGACGGTCAGTTCGGACCGGTTCAGCGTGTAGAAATGGAAATCCCTCACCCCCAGCGCCATGAGCTGGCGGCACTGTTCAACGGCAATGGACACCGAGATGGCCTGGTGCAATTCCACGCTTTGCTCGAGATCCCGGTACATCACGTGATACCAGCGGGGAATCCGCGTCTGACATTTATTAGCGAAAGCGACCGCCTTCGGGAAATCGACGATGGGCAGAATCCCGGGCAACACGGGCACGTCGATGCCGGCGCTCCGGATACGTTCCATGAACACCGCAAACACCTCGGTATCGAAGAAGAACTGGGTAATGATCCGGTTCGCCCCCGCATCCACTTTGCGCCTCAGATAACCGGTCTCCTCCTCCTGGCTGACGGCTTCCGGGTGGCCTTCGGGATAGGCGGCCACGGAAATGCTGCAGTTTTCGTATTCCTCCCTGGACCGCATGGCGCGGACGAGTTCAAGGGCGGACTGGTACCCTTCCGGGTGCCGGGCTCTGCCCCTGGGAAGGTCTCCCCGCAAGGCGACCACGTGACGGATTCCCGAGCCCATGGCGGCATCCAGTTCCCCATGAACCTCCCGCCGGGACTTGCCGATGGACGTGAGGTGGGCGGCGAACGGAATGTCGCAGCCATCCTTGGCTTTGACAATGGTTTCCAGGGTTTTCCGGCTCCCGCCTCCCCCCGCTCCGCTGGTGACGGAAACGAATTCCGGACCAAGCAGCGACAACTGTTCCAGGCTCCTGCGAAATCCCCTCCACCCGGATTCGGTTCCCGGCGGAAACATTTCCACGGATACCGAGAGCGGTCCTTCCCGGACCGGCCTGTCCAGGTACGCGGTGGGGTTGGCATTCCATTGGCTGATCATCATCAAGAATTATCATACTGTATAAATCACGATATAAACATATCTTTATTTATCAATACGGAATACTTATGCACGGGATAAGGCGGGTTCCGGGGATTCAGACTGCTTTCTGCAGGATCCACAAAAGCACCAGGTACCTGGCAGCCTTTCCGGCAGCGATCATGAGGGCACTTTGCCAGAAACGCAGGCCGAGAAACCCGGCGGCAAGACAAAGCGGGTCCCCCACCACGGGCATCCAGGAAAAGAGCAGCGCGGGCGTTCCGTATCGCCTGATCCTGCCGAGGGCTTTGTTCTCCACGCTGAACCAGCGCTCAAGCCGGGGGTGCGGTCTGCCATACCTGAGGCCCCCGGCAAGCAGCGCACCGATGAGAAACGTAATGATTCCGCCCAGGGTATTGCCGATGGTGGCGACCAGGAACAGTGCCGCCATGCCATGCAACTGCTCCTTCACCATTACCAGCAACAGGCCCTCGACCCCCCCGGGCACCAGCGTGGATGCCAGCAGGGAGCCGATGAACAGGGAGACCAGGCCGGGATCCAACGACCCTACCTCGTCCCTTGCCAGGCAGGGACCCGGGCAGTCCACCGCCGGGACCGATCAAAGCCCTGGTCGGTGCCGGGCCGCAGACGCTCAGACCTTGAGCCGGTCAACCCGCGAGCCCGGCACATTCCGCGTGCACCATGGGCGGATCGGGGAATTTCCGCATGGGGAAATTCCCCCTATGACCGCCGGCACGCGTCACCAGGGATGCCCTAGGCGGGATACAGGGGGATGTGCATGCCCACCATGTGGCGCATCACCCGAAGTACCTGCACCGTGTACCCGAATTCGTTGTCGTACCAGACATAGACAACACAGCTGTTGCCCTGAACGATAGTGGCCACCGAATCGAAGATCGCCGGCTCCGGTGTGCCCACCATGTCGCTGGAGACCGCTTCCGTGGACGCGGAATAGGAAATCTGTTCACTGAGGGGAGAATCATATGCCACGTCCCTCATGTAGGCGTTCAGTTCATCCCTCGTCGGGGCCTCGGACAGGTTCAGGTTCATGACCGCCAGGGACACGTTCGGTGTGGGTACCCGGATGGCATTGCCGGTGAGTTTTCCCGCCAGTTCCGGCAAGGCCTTGGCCACCGCCCCGGCGGCCCCCGTGGTGGTCAGCACCATGTTCAGGGGGGCGCTCCGGCCCCGTCGCTCCGCCGAATGATAGTTGTCGATCAGATTCTGGTCGTTCGTGTAGGAGTGCACGGTCTCCACGTGACCATTGACTATGCTGTAGCGGTCATTGATGGCTTTCAGAACGGGCGTGATGGCGTTGGTGGTACAGGATGCGGCACAGACGATGGGCTGGTCGTCGAGCATGTGATGGTTCACGCCATAGACGATGTTCCGGACATCCCCCTTGGCCGGCGCGGTCAGCAGTACCTTGGCGGCACCCTGGGGAACAAGGTGGCGGGACAACGACATCTCGTCCTTGAAGACCCCGGCATTGTCGACGACCAGCGCATCGCGGATTCCGTACTTCGTGTAATCGATGTCCTCCGGCTGATTGGCATAGATCACGTTGATATAGTTGCCATTGGCAATGATGGCGCTGTTCTCGACATCCACCGTGACCGAACCGTTGAACGGCCCGTGAATGGAATCCCGCCTGAGCAGGCTGGCACGTTTTTCCAGGTCTCCATCCCTACCGCCCCGGACCACGATGGCACGCAGGCGGAGCTTGTTGTGCCTGGCGGTACTCCGTTCGATCAGGAGGCGGGCAAGCACCCTGCCGATACGTCCGAAACCGTACAGCACCACGTCCTGGGGATCTTCCGGGGCATGGTCACCGCTCGCGGCGGCGGGCGCCAGTTCCCTGGCCAGAAACTCGTCCAGGCTCTCGCTGCTGCCGTTTTCATGGTAGAAGCGGTGCGCCAGTTTGCCGATGTCGATCCGGCAAATCCCAAGATCCATCCTGGCCAGAGCCTTGAGCACCTCGCTGGTCTGCTCCAGGGAAGGGTCCTTGCCCGCTATGCGCCTGCCGAAACGGTGCGCCTTGATGATGTCGATCACCGACGCATTCATCAGTTTCCGTCCGAAGACGAGTACGATAATGCCGTTTTCACGGTACAGGTGACCGACCGCGGGAATCATCAGTTCCGCGAGATTCTGGTCCTTGGTGTAGGCCGCCAGATGAGCCTTGCTGCTTTCTATAGTCACGGGAAACGTACGGGAAAAATAAAAAATTGAGCGCTTATTATCGCGCAATTGATCGCCATCGCTACCGCCCCAATTGGGTAACCTGCCCGGGGAAACGGCATACCGGCGATTTCATGCCGCGGCAGCGATATAATGCACCGGCACCTGAACACCGGACCCAGTCCGGACCCCGCATTCCGTGACCCGGTACCATTCCCCATGAACGCAGAAGCAGTCATATCCCATATTGTCAACTGGCTCAACGAGCACGCCGCCGCCGCGGGCACGGGGGGCTTCGTTGTCGGTGTTTCCGGCGGGATCGATTCCGCGGTGACATCCGGCCTGGCGGCGCGGACCGGGCAACGGGTGATTTGCTGCGAAATGCCGATCCACCAGTCCGACAACCAGGTTTCCAGGGCCAGGAAACATATCTCGCAACTGGAAGGGGAATATCCCAATGTCACCTCCGTGCGCACCGAACTTTCGTCCGTGTTCGACGAATTTGTCGCCGCCATGCCCCCCGTGGCGAACGAGGAGGCGCGCTTTCTCATGCTGGCCAATACCCGGGCGAGGATTCGAATGACTACCCTCTACTACTTCGCGGGCCTGCACGGTTATCTGGTGGCCGGCACCGGCAACAAGGTGGAGGATTTCGGAGTCGGGTTCTTTACCAAGTACGGCGACGGGGGGGTCGACCTGAGTCCCATCGCGGACCTGGTCAAGTCCGAGGTGTACGAACTCGGCAGGGCGCTGTGCGTGAACCGGGAGATCATGGAGGCCGCCCCGACGGACGGGCTCTGGGGAGACAACCGTTCCGACGAGGACCAGATCGGCGCCTCGTACCCCGAACTGGAATGGGCCATGGACCATGACCCCGGGGCTGCCCCGGAACCGCTGACCCCGAGGCAGGAGGAAGTACTCGCGATCTACCGCAGGCTGCATGCCGCCAACCGGCACAAGATGGACCCGATACCGGTCTGCAACGTTCCGGACGCGGTCAAGCACCGTTGAATCCGCCCCTTTCGCATCGATTCACTGCCCACCATACGACATCCTTGCCGATGAGCTGATGACGGACCTGTGCCTGCCATTGGTCCCGGCCCGGCAGGTTTGACCGGACCACAGGGAAGGCAGCCCGGGTGCGGGCAACCGCGCATTTCCCGCATCAGCCCGCGTCGGACATCAGCACGAGGTGTCCCGGCCCGGCCTCTTCATAGACGGAAGGCCCGGGTTCATGCCCCACCGGGAAAATCGGCGAGGGAACCGGTCTGAACCGGACGTCCTCGAGGCTCCCGCGCCGGCGCGGGTCGGCCACCGGCACGGCCGACAGGAGGGATTTCGTGTATGCATGTCGCGGGCTCCCGAAGACGGCCTCCCGTGGCCCGATCTCCACGATGCGCCCCAGGTACATGACCGCCGTGTGATGGCTGATGCGTTCGACCACGGCCATGTCGTGACTGATGAAAAGCAGGGCGATTCCCAGTTCGGCCTGCAATCCCATCATGAGGTTCAGAACCTGGGCCTGCACCGAGACATCCAGTGCTGAGACCGCCTCGTCCGCCACAATGAGCCAGGGATTCAGCGCCAGGGCGCGGGCGATGGCAATCCGCTGGCGCTGCCCCCCGGAAAGCTCGTGCGGATACCGTTTCATGAAACTGCGGGGCAGTTCCACCCGGTCGAAAAGGGCCGCCACGCGATCGACAAGCTCATCCCCCCGTGCCAGACCGTAGTTTCGCAGGGGTTCCGACACCTGGTCGATCAGCCGCACCTGCGGGTTGAGCGAAGCGAACGGGTCCTGGAATACCATCTGCATGTTGCGCCGGGCGGCACGAAGGCCCTGTTCGTCCATCGCAATGATATCGTCGCCGCCAAGCCGTACCTTGCGCGCAGGGGTTCCACCAGTCTCAGGATCGAGCGCCCGCAGGAGGACTTTCCGCAGCCGGATTCACCCACGAGCCCCAGGGTCTCCCCCCTGCATATCGTGAACGAAACATCCTCAACGGAATGGACATTGGCCACCACCCGGCGGAACAGTCCCTTGCGCACGGGAAATCGCGTAGTCAGGCCTTCGACCTCCAGCAACACCCGGCGCTCCTGGGTGTCGGTATCCAGGATCCTTGCGGACTCGGTGGCACCCAAGACCTTCATCGGCTCCGGAGCGGGCCGGCCGCGCATGTCGCCGAGTTTCGGCACGGCGGCCAGCAGGGACCTGGTGTAATCATGTTGCGGGTTTTCGAAAATCTCGAACACGGTCCCCTCCTCCACCTGCAGCCCGCGATACATGACACTTACCCGGTCCGCGATCTGGGCGACTACCGCCATGTCGTGGGTGATGAACATGACCGCCGTGCCGTATTCCCGTTTCAGCCGGTTGATCAGGGCGAGAATCTCGGCCTGGACGGTCACGTCAAGGGCAGTGGTGGGCTCGTCGCAGATCAGCAGCTGCGGCTCGCAGGCCATGGCCATGGCAATGACAACCCGTTGGCGCATCCCCCCTGACAATTCGTGCGGATACTGCTTCATCCGCTGCTCTGGCTCCGGTATCTGAACATTCCGGAGCAGCTCGAGCGCACGCTCCCTTGCATCTGTCCCGTTCATTCCCAGGTGTACCCTGAGTCCCTCCGTCAGTTGGCGCTCCACCGTGAAAACCGGGTTCAGGGCGGTCATCGGCTCCTGAAAGATCATCCCGATACGATGGCCGCGGATCCGGCGCATCATGGCATCGCCCGCCCCGCCAAGGTCAACACTGCCTTCACGATCTTGGTAGAGGAGCGTGCCGGATGCAATCTCCCCGCCCCCGAACTCCACGAGGCGCATCATGCTGAGCGCCGATACCGACTTGCCCGATCCGGATTCGCCCACCACGCACAGTGTTTCGCCAGGCATGATCCGGAACGACACGTTCTCGACCCCCACGACGACGCCAGGACCGGAACCGAATTCCACGCGCAGGTTCCTGACATCGACGAGCGGTTGACCGGACATGACTTCCTCCGAAACTTCACCCGATGTAATCAGGGATCATTCGCAAGATCAACCCCGGAACCGGGTACGGCCCGCTGCACCGGCGGGCGCTTGCATCCGGCATGGATTCAACCAATAATATTTCGCGACCGCTGCCACTTCCCGGGTCGGAGACATAGGCCACGATTGCTGCCCGCATCCGGGTACTGGAAGCGGACCGACCAATCACCGACCGGAGATACGCCATGAAGCTCCTTACCCTTGGCCTCGCCACCGCCTCGCTGGCCCTGACTCCCATGGCCATGGCCCAGCAGGGCCGTGACGGACATGTCAATATCATCTACTGGCAGGCGCCATCCACCCTGAACCCGTTCCTGTCGGGTGGAACGAAAGACATTGAAAGCGCCAGCCTGATCATCGAGCCCCTGGCACGATATGATGAAGGCGGCAACATGATGTCCTGGCTTGCAGCCGAAATCCCGACCGTCTCGAACGGCGGCGTCAGCGAGGATCTGACCTCGATCACCTGGAAGCTGCGCGATGACATCCGGTGGTCCGACGGCACGCCCTTCACCTCGGCCGACGTCAAGTTTACCGCGGACTACTGCATGCACCCCGAGGGCGGCTGTGCCCAACTGGCCAAGTTCTCGGGAGTCAGCAATGTCGAGGCAACCGACACGCATACGGTGAAGATCACTTTCGAGGGACCCACCCCGTTTCCCTATGGCCCGTTCGTGGGCGCCGAGAGTCCGATCATCCAGGCCGCACAGTTCGCCGACTGCCTGGGCGCGGCAGCCCCGAACTGCACCGAACAGAATTTCAATCCCTTCGGCACCGGTCCGTTCAGGGTGGTGGAATTCCGCCCCAATGACGTGATCACCATGGAAGCGAACCCGAACTACCGGGATCCGGACAAGCCGGCCTTCGCGACACTGACCTTCAAGGGTGGCGGCGATGCCACCGCGGCGGGCCGCGCCGTGATGGAGACCGGCGAGTTCGACTATGCCTGGAACCTGCAACTGGCTCCGGACGTCATCGCCGAGATGGAGAAAGGCGGCACGGGCGTGCCGGTCGCGGGCTTCGGCACCCTGGTCGAAAGAATCATGGTCAACCTCACCAATCCCGACTCGGGATTGGCCGATGCCGAGCGCTCCACGGCAAGCCATCCGCACCCGTTCCTTTCGGACATCAATGTCCGCAAGGCGCTGTCCATGGCGATCGACCGGGACCTGCTGGTGGAAATCGGCTACGGCAAGGCCGGCAAGCCGACCTGCAACGTCGTCCCGGCACCCGACATCTACACGTCGTCGGCCAACGACGGCTGCCTGGTCCAGGACATCCCCGGGGCGAACGCGCTGCTTGACCAGGCCGGCTGGGTCGATTCGAACGGCGACGGCGTCCGCGACCGGGATGGCGTGGAACTGAGCGTCCTCTACCAGACCTCCACCAATGCGGTGCGCCAGGACTTCCAGGTACTGATCAAGCAGTGGTGGTCCGAGATCGGCGTGGCCGCCGAACTTCGCAATATTGACGCCTCGGTCTTCTTCGGCAGTGATCCGGGCTCACCCGACACCTACCAGAAATTCTATGCCGACCTCGAGATGTACGCGAACAACTTCAGCGGCACCGACCCGCAGTCCTATCTGGCGAACTGGCTCTGCTCGGACAGCCCGCGCCCCGATACCCAGTGGCAGGGGGGCAACATTCCACGCTACTGCAACCCCGCGTACGACGCACGCCACAAGGAGCTGACCCAGACGGCGGAACTCAGCGAACGGGCGCGTATCGCGCGGGAACTCAACGACATGCTGATGCAGGAAGTCGTGATGATTCCGCTGGTCCACCGGGGACGTCTTTCCGCCCATGCCAGCAACCTCGGCGGCGTCAGGCTCAATGTTTGGGACAGCGAACTGTGGAACGTGGCCGACTGGTATCGAATCCGATAGCGTCCGGAGCCATGGCGTAACCTGAAGCCGGTTGCCCGCGCGCTCCGGGAATCCGCGCCGGCCGCCGCATCAGGACCAGGCCCGAGATGCTGACCTATACCATCAGACGCCTGGTCCTGGCCGTCCCGACGCTGCTGTTCATCAGCCTGGTCATCTTCCTTCTGCTGGAACTCGCCCCCGGCGATCCCATGGCACAGGTTCCACTGACCGTGCCGCCGGAAGTCAAGGAGAAGATGCGCGAGGCGCTCGGCCTCGGACAGCCCGTGCACATTCGCTTCACCAAGTGGCTGCACCAGTTTTTCGTGGTCGAACCGATGGTTCTCGCGGATTCGCTCTTCGGGACCGCCTTCGCCGAGGGTAACCAGCGCGTGATCTCGTGGCAGACCCGTTCACCGGTCATGGACATCGTGATACAGCGCATCCCGCAGACACTCTGGGTGGTTGGCGTGGCCTACGTGGTGGCGGTGCTGATCGCCCTGCCGGTCGGCATCTATTCGGCCTATCGCCAGTATTCGATCTTTGACCAGGCCGGGACCTTCATCACGATGGTCGGGTTCGCGATTCCGCCGTTCTTCTCCGGGGTGCTTGCCATCGTGATCTTTTCGGTCCAGCTCGGCTGGTTTCCCTCGATCTACAACACCACCCATGTCGTGAACGACTGGGACAGCTTCCTGGTCCAGCTGAAACAGATGATCCTCCCCGTCATGGTGCTTGCCCTGCAGATCACATCGCAGCTCAGCCGCTTCATGCGGGCCTCGATGCTGGACAATCTTGGCGAGGACTACGTGCGCACCGCCCGGGCCAAGGGACTGTCCGAACGCACGGTGGTGCTGGTACATGTCCTGCGCAATTCCCTGATCCCGGTTGTCACCGTCATCGCCCTCGGCGTACCCGCCATCTTCGGCGGGGCAATCATCACCGAACAGGTGTTCAAGGTGAACGGCATCGGTCATCTTCTGATCACGGCTATCCAGGCCAACGACCTCCCCATGGTCCAAACACTGACCTTCATCTTCGCCGTGCTGATCGTGCTGTTCAACCTGGTTGCCGACATCATCTACGGCATCCTTGATCCGCGGATCCGTTATGACTGAAATTCGGGAACAGGACGCCGGCGGCAAGGGAGTCGCAGAAGTCGGCCGCTCTCAATGGTGGGATGTCTGGCGCCAGTTCCGGATACACCGCGGGGCGCTGGTGGGCATGATGGTCTTCGCGCTGATCATGCTTGGGGTCCTCGCCGGCCCACTGGTCTACTGGAACGACCCCCAATTCGTGCCCACGGGCCGCGATTTCATCAAGCTGAGGGATATGCGCCCTGTCTACGTCACGCTCTGGGATACGGGTGCAAAGGTGAGCTGGGCGCACCCGCTCGGTACCGATAACCTGGGACGCGATATCCTGGCGCGCCTCCTTTCGGGCGGACAGGTGTCCATTGCCGTGGGGCTCACGGCCATGCTCCTCAGCCTGGTCATCGGCACCGTCGTCGGGGTGCTGGCGGGATATTTCCAGCGGCTGGACGGGCCGCTGATGCGCCTGACCGATCTCTTTCTCGCACTGCCCCTGCTGCCACTGTTGCTGGTTGCCGTCCTCCTTTTCCGTGCGCCGCTGTCCGCCGCCTTCGGACCCGAGGGCGGCATATTCGTCCTGATCGTGACACTCGTGGGGATTACCTCCTGGATGCAGACCGCCCGCATCGTCCGCGGGGATGTCCTGGCGCTCAAGGAGCGTGAATTCGTGCTGGCAGCACGGTCCATCGGCACTTCACCCCCGAAGATGATCCTGCGGCATGTCCTGCCGAACGTGCTTTCGCCGATCATGGTGTCCGCCACGCTCGGCATCGCCACGGCGATCATCACGGAGTCGGCCCTTTCCTTCCTCGGCTTCGGCTTTCCACCGGATTTCCCGACGTGGGGAAAACTCCTGTTCGATGCGGTCGACCGGATGGAACTCTACCCCGAACGCGTGGTCTGGCCCGGGCTTGCCATCTCGCTGACCGTGCTGTCGGTAAACTACATCGGTGACGGCTTGCGGGACGCCCTGGACCCGAGAATCCGGAGCCACTGAAAACCAGACATCCCGATGCCATGCCGGTTGCAAGAACAGGTTGCATAGAATTCCGGGACTGGCAGACCCGGTACAGTTTGGGTACAGTGTGCCATTGACCCGCCGATTCCCATGCCAACCATTTCCCGTCTCCTGCCGCATCACGCCAGATTTCGTGGCGACGCCCCGGCGCTGGATTTCGAGGGCCGGACCTGGAATTTCGCGTCGCTGAACGAAGAGGTCAACCGGCTGGCCAATGCCCTGCTGGGCCTTGGCCTTGAGAAGGGAGACCGTTTCGCCACCGTTCTACCGAACAGCCTTGAACTGATGGCGGCCTACTGGGCGGCGGCGGTCAGCGGGCTGGTGATCGTGCCGTGTAGCGTTCTGCTGCAGCCCGGCGGACTCCGTACCCTCCTCGGGGATGCCGGGGCCAGGGTGGTGCTGGTTTCCGCGGACCAGGCGGCCAACCTGGAAGCGATCCGCGGGGACCTGCCGGACCTGATACCGGACGGATTGATCATTACCGGGAAGCAGTCCGCTGGCTTTTGCTCCTATACGGACCTCGTGGCCTCGGCCTCCATCCAGGACCCCGGCGTCCCGGTGGAGCCGGATGATGTGTACAACATCATGTATTCCAGCGGCACGACCGGACTGCCCAAAGGCATCATCCACACCCACCGCATCCGCAGCATGTACTGCACCCTGTTCGCGAATGCCTGGCGGATGTCCCCGGAAAGCGTCTGCCTGCATGCCGGGGCCATCGTCTTCAACGGGGCCATGCTCGATCTCATGCCCTGGATGCTACTCGGCTGCCGCTACATCATGCACCGGCGTTTCGATGCCGACGCGGTGATCCGCGACATCGAACGCTACCGCGTCACCCACGTCGTGATGGTCCCCGCCCAGATCATTTCGATCCTGGGCAGCCCCGAGTACCATCCCGACAGGCTGGCCTCCCTCGAGATGATCCACAACGTGGGTGCGCCGCTGCACCTGCGCTACAAGCAGATCATCAACGAACAGCTCCCGGACCGGTTCTACGAACTGTACGGCGTCACCGAGGGTTTCATGACCATACTCGACCGCAACGAGTCCGTACGCAAGGCCGGGTCGGTGGGCAGACCCGCGTTTTTCAACGACATCGCCATCCTGGACGAATCGGGCAATCCGCTGCCGACGGGCGGGATCGGGGAAATCTGCGGCACCGGACCCATGGTGATGCCCGGCTACCACAACCGCCCCGATCTCACGGAAAAGGCATTCCACGGCCGCTGGCTCCGCTCCGGCGATCTCGGCTACCTCGACGAGGACGGCTATCTGTACCTGGTCGACCGCGCCAAGGACATGATCATCAGCGGCGGCGTCAACGTCTACCCCAAGGACATCGAAGAAATCGTCATCCGGCATCCCGCGGTCAATGAAGTGGCGGTATTCGAGGTGGAGGACAGCAAATGGGGCGAGGTGCCGGTCGCGGCCGTCACGGTCACAGGGACCGTATCCCCCGGAGAACTGGTGGAATGGGTCAACCAACGGGTTGATGCCAGGTTCCAGAAAATCGTGGATGCATTGATCCTGGACGAGTTTCCCCGCAACGTGGCGGGGAAGATCCTGAAGCGCGAACTCCGGGAAACCCATGCAGGGCCGGACAACTGAGCAACGCCGGAAACTCCCGCCCGGTCACATTTGACAGCGGCGCCCCGGAATCCGCAAGCCGCATGTAAGACCTGGCCGGGGGTTGTGCGCGAAGGATTTCCGTGCAACAGGTGGCCGGACCGCTATCTCAGTGGATTTCCCGGCCCCCCGGAAGCGGTTGGCCCCGGCATTTCGCCATCCGGTTCACCGCAGGGCGTCCGAAGTTGCGGTTGGCGTAGTCCAGCAGGTTCTGCTGCCGGATCTCCATGTTCGCCGCCTTCGCCCAGCCCAGCGTATGGGTGAGCATGATATCCGCCATGGTGAACCGGTCACCGACAATGAACTCGTTGTCGCCAAGCCCCTTCGCCAGAACCTCGGCCGCGCGCTGGAACTCCCAGGCAGCGGTGTCTTCGAGACCCTTGACCCGCCACTCCCTGGGCAGGACGAACTTGTGCTTGGCCTTGGTCCAGAGCGGCTGCTCCAGTTCACTTTGCGCAAAGAACATCCACTGGTCGTACCTCGCCCTGTCCGGCGAACCGGGGCTCGGTGTCAGGCCCGACGCCGGATGCCGGTCTCCGAGATAGTTGCAGATCGCCCCGGATTCCGTGAGCACCAGGTCACCGTCCGTGAGCACGGGAATCTTCCCGCCGGGATTGAGACTGCGAAAAGCCGGAGAGTCGGTGTCGCCCGCGGCAAAATCAACCTGATAGAAGGTGTAGGGCACCTCGAGTTCCTCCAGCGCCCAGTGCGCGCGGTTGGAGCGCGTGGGAAACCGTCCGTAGAGTGTCAGCATGGATATTCGGGATGGGCAAGTGGAAAACGGAACGGGATTTCAATGCCTCCGGCGGGGCCCCGTCAAGTATCCGGGTTCCCCCGCGGGACGGCGCTGGCCTCCACCCGCGGAGCCAACGATCCCGACACCGGGATCAGGAGCGGACCGGAACGGCAGGATTGCCGAACGGTTCAACCGGTCTTGCTGAACGCCCGGCAGGCCGCATCCAGACCCCTTAGGGAATCCTCAAGGTCCTCCCCGTCATGCACGCAGGACACGAACCGGCGCACGCCCGGAAGCACGTACTGGCCCTGTTTCATGAGTTCGGAATCCAGCCGGCGCATGGCGGCCTGGTCGCCGGCGAGCATGTCCGACTGGTTCCGGGGCACCCGGTCGGTGAAAAGGATCTGCCACAGGGAGCCGGTGTTGCAGGCAATGGCCCCGATCCCGTAGCGGTCTAGGACCTTCTGGCTTTCCCGGCACAGTTCGGCGGCATATTCGTTCAACCGGCGGTAGGTATCCGGTTGCGACAGTTCGTCCAGCATGGCTAGGGTGGCGGCGGCGGCCACGGGATTGCCGTGGAGCGTGCCGTTGAAATAGGTGAAGCCCTGCCTGCCCTTGCGGCGGGGGTCGGCCAGATCGATGATCTCGGCGGGGCCGGAGATGCAGGACAGGGGGCCGCCGCCGCCCACCACCTTGCCGTAGGTGGCGAGATCCGGTTTCACATCGTACCATTCCTGGGCGCCGCCATAGCCGAGCCGGAATCCTGTCACCACCTCGTCGAGTATGAACAGGATGTCGTGCTCATCGCAGATGCGGCGGACGCCCCGGAGGAATTCCGGACTTGCCGGGATGATCCGCTGCACACCCTCGGCGATGATCGCGGCAATATCCCGGCCCTGCTCCGACACGATCCTGGCCAGGGTTTCGAGGTCGTTGTAGGGACTGACCAGCATGGTTTCCACCGTTGCCCTGGGCTGACCGTGGGAATCCGCCACGCCTTCGGGATAGTGACCCGTCTCCCGCGGAAACGTCGACACGATGGCATAGTCGTGGTTGCCGTGGTAGGCACCCTCGAACTTGAGTATCTTGTCCCGGCCGGTATGGGCCCGCGCCAAGCGCATGGCGTAGGCGGTGGCTTCCGAGCCGGTGGTGGCGTAAGCAATCTTTTCTGCACAGGGAATGTCCCGCACGAGCCTGTCGGCCAGGCGAACGGCGACGTCGTTCAACGAGCCGAACATGTGGGCGCCCCGCTCGACCTGGGCGCACATCGCCCGGACCACCGCCGGATGGGAATGTCCCAGGATCAGCGCACCGGCACCCCCGACATAGTCGATGTACTTCCGCCCGTCCACGTCCCACAGGCGTGATCCCTTCCCATGGGCGAACACCAGGCGGATGTCGTCAGCCAGCGAATAGCTTCCGAGCCCCGCACCAGGCAGGGAATCTTCCGCAATTGCGAACAACTCCGGGGAGGCGGACGGGGTGTTCTCCGGGGCGGCTTTCATGTCGGGGCTCGGGTTGGACTGGAATTTCCGTCCACCGCTTCGCGCAGCCATCGATGCAGGCAGGCAATGGACAGTTCATTGTCGATTCCTCCGTCGGGACTGATGATCAGGGGCCCCGGCCGGTAGCCCCGGGACCGGATGCCGCGCTGGACGTTCCTGAGCAGAACGAGATCCTCGGCGAACGTGGTGTTCCGGTCAAGTTCGATGACCTGGCGGAGGACGTCGTCAACCTGTCCGTCGCGGGAAAACCAGCTCCGGCATACCCGGGTGCCATCCACCGCCAGCGGGCGCCAGTGGTAATTGTTGACCACGCACCCGGGGTAGATCTGGATGGAAGTCGCCGGCCAGAGGTAGAAACTGCCGTAATCCGATCCGCTGACGTCGTACCATGCGCTGTCCCCGCGGGCCGGCCGCGAACTGTGCACCAGCACCTTGCCGTCACCGAACGGCAGAACGCCGTAGGACGCCGGGTCGATGACGCCCTCGGCGAAGTCGGGATGGGCCCCCTTGCAGTGATAGCACTCATTGTAGTTCTCCACCGCAACCAGCCAGTTGCAACCCTCCTCGGTACTGTGCTCGTCGGCCAGACTGCGCTCCCGGATATCCGGGCACAATGCCAGGATGGCCTCCCGGACGCCGGGATAGCACCGGTCCATGGAGGAGGCACCGTCATCCAGGTTGACGAAGACGAAGCCGAGAAATTCCTCCAGCCGTATGGAGGGGATACAGATCTCCCCGGGATCGAATCCGTCGACCGCGTCGCTCCCGGGCGCCCCTTTCAGACGCCCGTCCAGACCGTAACTCCAGGCATGGTAGGGGCAGACCAGCAGGCGGCGGTTGCCACTGCCCTCCAGCAGGCGGTGCCCCCGATGCTGGCAGACGTTGTAGAACGCACGCAGCGTATCCCCGCGGTCTCGCAACACCACGATGTCCTGGTCGAACAGGGTGAAGGTCAGATAGTCCCCGGGGGCGGGCAGCTGGCTGGCGTGGCAGGCGTACTGCCAGGTGCGGAAGAAGACTTCCTCCTTGGCCCTGTGAAAGATAGCCGGATCGTTGAAATAGACGGCCGGCAATCCCCGTACGGGGGGTTGTGCGGATGCTGGCATGGCGAAACCCGGCGCCGGAAATCGGCTACATGTATCAAAACAGGAAATCTAGTACAAATGTATCATTTTCGCAAGCGCCAGTTACCTGAGGTACACCCCGCTTTGCCAGCGGCATTCATTGAAGGTCTCGATCTCCGCCAGGACCCGGTCCCCGCCCTCCGAGGCCATCAGGGCGCAGAGTGTTTCGAGCAGCGCGGTGGTGGCGCTGTTCGAGTGGAAGAATTGCGGCGTATGCGTGGGAGCGAAAAGCCCGAGCCCGGCATCGCGGAACACGGGCGAGGTCCTGCTGTCCGACAACCCGATGGTACGGGCGCCCTGCTCCCTGGCGAACCGCATCACCTCGATGATCTCGGCCCGGTAGGGCTGGAACGTCATGGCGAACAACACGTCCTGCCGGCCGACATGCAGGATGTCGTCCATGGGGAGGCTGCCGTGGCGCGGGATCAGGATGAAATGGGGATACATCATGCGCGCCAGGTACCAGAAATTGTAGGCCAGCGCATAACTCGACCCGACGCCGACGACATAGACCCGTTTCGCCCCGGTCATCCAGCGAACCGCGCGCTCCATGGCCTTCTGCTGGCCTCCCTGGTACAGGTTTTCAATGTTGACCAGCACGGACTGGGCGATCTCCCCGCTGACCGCCGCGGATCCGCCCTGCCTGGCCATGGACTGCAGCCATCTGGCCCGCTCGCGGAAGCTGCCGGCGCCGCCGCGGACGAAATCCCGGAACCTCTCGCGCATGTCGTCATACCCGGCAAATCCGAGATGGCGCGCAAGCCGCACGAAACTGTTGGGATGCACACCGGCCTGCCCGGCCAGGCTGCGCATGGTCTGGACCCCCACCTCCCGCGGATGGTCGATGATGAATCGTGCAGTGATCTGGAGCTGGGTGGGCAACCGGTCAAAGTCCGCCAATAGACGCTCCAGGACGGCCTCCTGGGTATCCGGCACGGCTTGGTTCTGGGACATTCACATCTCGGCTGGCGTACGGGAGTACGAATGTACCGTACCCGGACCAACCCTGTCTAATCGAATCCATGCAGTAATATTTGCCCGATTAAGGGCAAATATATGGACTTTTTAATTCATTTTGTCGATATTAGCTTTCCATGAACCCTGTCACTGAGCACAACGAACTGGCACACCACCTCTCCGAGACCCGGGGACTGGCAGCCGAGGAGGTCGAACTGCTGGTACTGGAGGTATTGAACTACTTCCGCGAGAGTCCGGAGGAATTCGTGCGTCGCCGTCATCGTGAACTGCAGGGCGCAGGGCTCCCGAACCCGGAGATCTTCGCACGGATTTCGGCGGAGATTCCGGGCCGGAGGTTCCCTGCCCGTCCGGTCAGCATGCGGCAGATCCGCCGCATGGTATACGGCTGACCCGGAGGCCGGACCATGTGCGGCATCATCGCCTACAGCGGCCAAAGGAAAGCCCTTCCGATCCTGGTGGCGGGGCTGCGCCGGCTGGAATACCGGGGTTATGACTCCGCCGGCATCGCCCTGCACCGGCGCGGCCGGTTCGCTACTTGGCGGGCGGCCGGGAAACTGTCGCAACTGGAAGCGCGGCTGCCGGCCCAGTCGGGCGCCAAGTGCGGCATGGGCCACACCCGCTGGGCGACCCACGGAGAGGCAACCGATTCGAATGCCCACCCCCACCATTCCCCGGACGGCAGGATCGCCATCATCCACAACGGCATCATCGAGAACGCCACGGCCCTGAGGGGGGCGCTTCAGGCCGACGGCGCGGTATTCAACTCCGAAACCGACAGCGAGATCCTGGCCCACCTGGTGGCGATGCATCCTGCGGACAGCCTGCGCGACTCGGTGCGGCTCGCCCTGCGCCAGGTGCAGGGAACCTACGGCCTGGTGGTCATGGATGCCAGCCGGCCGGGCGAGCTGGTGGCGGCGCGCAACGGCAGCCCGGTGATCATCGGCGTGGGCGAACGGGAGATGTTCATCACCTCCGACGCCAACGCCATCCTGACGCACACCAGGGAGGTCGTGCACCTGGAGGATGGCGAACTGGCTACCGTGCAGGCCCGGATCTTTTCCATCGCCACGATGGACGAATCGATGATCTCCCGCCCCCCGGTCACGCTGGACCACAGCCCGGAAGCGCTGTCCAGGGACGGCTACGACCACTACATGCTCAAGGAAATCGAGGAGCAACCCGAAGCCATCGCGCGCACGCTGGGCGGGCGCCTTGACCGGCAGTTCGGCACCGCCCATCTGGGGGGGCTCAACCTGTCGGCCAGGGAACTGCGGGATATCCGCCGGGTCCGTTTTCTCGGCTGCGGTTCGGCATACTATGCCGGCATCTCGGGCGCCAACATGATCGAATCCCTGGCCAGACTGCCGGCGGCGTCGGAGCCGGCGGCGGAATTCCGCTACCGCAACCCGGTCATCGAGAACGACACCCTCTACATCGCCGTCAGCCAGTCCGGGGAAACCTTCGACACCCTGGCCGCCATCCGGGAGGTGCGGAGCAGGGGCGGGCGCGTCCTCGGCATATGCAACGTGGTGGGCAGCAGCATCGCGCGGGAGGTGGACGGCGGTGTCTTCATGCATGTCGGCCCGGAAATCTCCGTAGCCTCCACCAAGGCATTTTCCGGCATGCTCGCCTGTTTCATGCTCCTGGCCCTGCAACTCGGACGGATCAGGGACATCTCTCCCCAGCGGGGAGACGAACTGGTCGAAGCGATTGGCGAATTACCCGGACTGATCAGGAACGCCCTCGGGGAAAGCCCCCGGATCCGGGAAATCGCGGCCAGATACCACGGGGCCTCCAGCGCGTTCTATATCGGCAGAACCGACGCCTATCCCGTGGCGCTGGAAGGTGCACAAAAGCTGAAGGAAATCTCCTACGTGCACGCCGAGGCGTATCCCGCCTCGGAACTGAAACACGGGCCGCTGGCACTGATCGATCCGGACACCCCGACCCTGGTGGTCTTGCCGGACAACGACCTGCTGGACAAATCGCTGTCATCGCTGCAGGAAATTCGCGCCCGCCGGGGACCGGTCATCGCGGTCACAAACTCGGGGCGCGAGGACATCCACTCCCTGGCGGACGATGTGATCTGTTCGCCTCCCTGCCACCCGCTGCTGCATCCGCTGGTAATGAATGTCGGGCTGCAGCTGTTCGCCTATCACACGGCGGTCCTGATGGGCCGCGATGTCGACCAGCCGCGCAACCTGGCCAAGAGCGTGACGGTGGAGTAAGCCGGGATGGGGCAAAGGATACGCTCCACCAGGTGAAAAAAACGCAGGGCGACGTCACCGCTTGATGCGGAATCGAATGGATTGACCGCGGCAAACCCCGGATTGGCACCCGATCAGGGAGAAACCGGGAAAGGCTTCTGCTGTCGAATTGGGCATGGCTCGCGGGAGGCGCCCCGTCCCTGAAACCCCGCATGGATGCCAGTACAAAATACCGGGATTCCGCGGAAATCCTACGCTGTTCCCTGCAGGCTATCCCGTCACCATCTCCGGTAGGGGAGGAACTTGCCGGACATCGTGAGATTCACGCGGACGCCCTCGGGATGCTCTTCCCTGTCCATTTGCATGGTGAGGTCGACCGCACTCATGATGCCGTCACCGAACTTCTCGTGGATAACCTGCTTGAGGGCCATGCCGTAGACCTGAATGATCTCGTAGAACCGGTATACCACAGGATCCGTGGGTACGACCGGCCCAAGCCCTTTCAGTGGCGGTTCGGTCAGTTCCGATGCAATCGTTTCGTCCAGTCCCAATGCCGCGACCAGCTTTTGCGCCTCATCCGGCAGTGCGCTGGCCTGTCCGTACATCAGGGCCGCTACCCAGATCTCGTCGCGGCCAATGGCGGCGCCGAGATCCGTGAAGCTCAGGCCTTTCGCCTTTTTGGCAGACAACAGTTCATGCGTGGTATCTGTCAACTCCATAGTGATGGTCCTCAAAGTATTCAGGGGTGGATATGGAGGGTGCAGTATACCCAAGAGACTTCAGCGGCGCCCGCAGGCATGTGAACGGTCACAGCACGCAGCCGCGGATCCGAAAAATACATTTGAACTATTGATTTATTGTTTGATACGTATGTATCGTCACGCTTTTTCCGGACACCTTCTAACGCAACATGAAAACCCAGGCCCGTGTGGTCATTGTCGGCGGTGGCGTCATGGGCTGCTCCCTCGCCTACCATCTCTGCAAGGAAGGGGAGACCGATGTCCTGCTGATCGAGAAAGGCGAACTCACCAGTGGATCAACCTGGCACGCCGCCGGCCAGATCACCCACTCCGTGAGCCATTACGGCCTGGCCAAGATGGCCGCCTACGGCACTGAGCTCTATCCGAAACTGGAGGCGGAAACGGGCCAATCCTGCACCTGGCATGGCTGTGGCAGTCTCCGGGTGGCCTATGAGGACGCCGAGCTGGACTGGCTGCACTATACCCTCTCCGTCGGCAAGGGGCTGGGGCACGAAATGGAAATCGTCGGACCGGACCGGATCAGGGAACTGCACCCCTTCTACAACCTGGACGGCATCCAGGCAGCACTGCACACCCCCGAGGACGGTCACGTGGATCCCGCCGGGGTCGCCTTCGCCATGGCCAGGGGTGCCCGGATGATGGGCGCCGAAGTGGTGCGGCAGAACCGTGTGACCGGCATTACCATGGAACCGGGCGGGGAATTCGCCGTACATACCCAACAGGGGGACATTCGCGCGGAACACGTGGTCAATGCCGGGGGTACCTATGCCCGCCAGGTAGGCGCCTGGGTCGGGCTGGACCTGCCCATCGCCAACATGCTGCACCACTACCTGGTCACGGACACCGTGCCGGAATTCCTCGGCCTCGAGGAAGAACTGCCGGTGGTACGGGACGATCGCCAGGTTTCCGGATACATTCGCATGGAACAGAAATCTGGCCTGATCGGCATCTACGAGAAGGCCAACCCCGCGTCCGTCTGGGACGACGGAACCCCCTGGGAGTCAGAAAACGAACTGTTCGAACCCGACTACGAACGGATCATGCCCTGGCTCCAGAACGCCATGGAGCGCATGCCCGTGTTCGCCGAACTCGGCATCAGGCGCGTGGTACACGGCGCTATCACCCAGCCGCCGGACGGCAACATGCTGCTCGGGCCGTCCGGCGTCCCCAATTTCTGGCTCTGTTGCGGTTCCCAGGTGGGTATCGCATGGGGACCCGGCGCCGGCCGGTACCTGGCACAGTGGATGATCCACGGCGCCGCCGATATCTCCTTGCGCAGCTTCGACCCCCAGCGATTCGGCGCCCGCATGGACCGCGACTACCATATCCGCAAGGCCAGCGAGGACTACCTCCTCAGGCATGAAATCCCTTTCCCCGCCCTGGACCGCCCGGCATGCCGCCCCTCCCACTCCAGGACATCAACCCTGTACGAAACGCTGAAATCCCGGGGTGCGGTATACGAGGACGTGTACGGGTGGGAGCGTCCGCACTGGTATGCCCCGGCAGGGACGCCACGTGAACACATCCACAGTTTCCGGCGCACCGGGCTGTGGGACATCGTGGGTCGTGAGGTGCGCGGCCTGCGCGACCATGCGGGAATCGCAGATCTCAGCGCCTTCGCCAAAATCGAGGTGACCGGGAAAGACGCGGAGCGTTTCCTCGACCGTATCTCCAGCAACCGGATCCCGCAAAGGGTGGGCAGCATCACGTTGACCTACCTGGTGCTGGAGAATGGCCGGATCGAGGGCGAGGGCACGCTGGTGCGTCTGGGTCACGATCACTTCTACCTGGTCTACGCCGCGGTGCGGGAAGCCGCCCTGCTCCACTGGATGCGGACCCAGGTGCGGCCCGGCGAGGCGGTCGGGTTCGACAATGTGTCGGAGAAGTACGGTGTCATCATGCTTGCCGGACCCGCATCGCGGAAAATCCTGGGCGCCGTGACTGAGGCACCGCTTGACAACGCGGCGTTCCGCTGGCTGACAGCCCGGCACATTTCCGTAGCCGGAGTGCAGGACATCCGCGCCATGCGGGTTACCTATACCGGCGAACTCGGCTGGGAGCTGCACATTCCCATGGCGGACATGCAGCCCGTCTACGATGCCCTGCTTTCGGTACCGGACGCGGAAGGCCTGGTGCATATCGGCTCCGCCGCTCTCAACGCCATGCGCATGGAAAAGGCCTATCGCTCCGGCCACGAGATCACCAACGAGGTCACCCTTGCCGAGGCGGATGTCACCCGCTTTTCCCGGGACGGCGGATTCCAGGGTGCGGCAGCGTCACTGGCCCCGGCCACGCGCTGGGTGCTCGTCCTGCTCCGGCTGGACGAGCCGGCGCCAGGGGAGATTCTGGTGGATCCTCTGGGTTCCGAGTCCGTGTGGCAGGGAGACGGGCCGGTGGGACAGATCTCTTCCGGGGGTTACGGCTATGCCGTCGGCGCATGGCTCGGTTTCGCCTACGTCGATCCGGCGATTGCGTCACCGGATACGGAACTGACTGTCCTTGTGCGGGGCAGCCCACGCAGGGCCCGGATCATCCCCGGCGCGGTCTACGACCCGCAGAACCGGTTGCCCCGCGCAGGCGACTAGGCGCACAATCAGCCGCCGCACGGCCATTCCCGCCGGATTGGCCCCGGTACAAGTTCAACCAAAACATCTCTGACAGGAACCATGGACAAAGAACGTTTTGAAACCGGTCTCGCCCAGCGCAAGGCCACCCTGGGCGCCGAGTACGTGGAACAGGTGCTTGGCAATGCCGATGACTTCACCCGCCCGTTCCAGGAGATGATGACGGAATGGTGCTGGGGGTTCGGCTGGGGGGACGACTGCATCGATCCCAAGACCCGCTCCATGATGAACCTCTCCATGATCGGCGCCCTCGGGAAGATGCATGAATGGGAACTCCACTGCCGCGGCGCCATCAACAACGGCGTCACCAGGGAGGAACTGCGCGCCATCATCCATGTCATCGGCATCTACTGCGGCGTACCGCAGTCCCTTGAATGCTTCCGCGCAGCGAAGAAGGTCATGGGGGAGATGGGCATGGAATAGCTGGACGGTGCGCCCGGCGCCCGGCGCCCGGAACGCCCTCGGAGCACTTACACTACGCGTCCCTGTTCCAGCCGTATCAGCGCACCCTCTTCCATGGGTTCCCAGATGCCGTTGTCGACGGGTACCGTGGCAATCAGGGTCTGCTCCGGCACCGGTCCGTTACAGTCCATGCCGACACAGCTGCCGGAACCTGCGGGACCGTTTCCGGACCGCAAGGTCATGTAGAGCCCCGGATCCGTCGAAATCCCCTCACCCGGGATGGTTCGCCGGTGGGCATGGGCGAACATGGTCAGACCGTCGAAATAGAGGAAATTGACCGCACCCCGCCGGCGCATCTCGCCGGCGAATTCCGAGATCACCTCGCAGCGCGACTCCAGCGGGGGAACGCCGTGTTGCCACAGCGGCTCGAGCCGTGAGAGCAGCAGGCAGAACAGGGCCTCCGAATCGGTGTCACCCACCGGGCGCAGCCAGGGACTTTCCGGTATGGCATCCAGCGGGACATGTCCATTGTGGGCGAAGACATGGGTGAATCCGCCCAGTACCCGTGCATAGGGCTGGGTATTGCTGAGAATCCGCCCGCCCTGCGTAGCCCGCCTGACATGGGAGACCACGGTGGTCGCCAGGGGACCATGTTCGGCAAGGAACCTGACCAGTTCGCTGTCCACCGCCGGCACTGGCTCGCGCATCACTTGCACGTCACCGCCCCCATAGGCCACACCCCAGCCGTCCGGATTTCCGGCAACGGCCCCCTGGCTGGCGAAACGTTCCCAGCGGAAACGTACCCGCACCGGTGTACGGGTCGACATCCCGAATAATTGACACATAACCCCGGTTCAGATGGTCAAAGGTCTGCAACGGATGGCTGGTATTTTCCCGACAAATCACCGGGGCTGCAATCTTCGTCCGGCCCCTATATCAGGCCGTTCTCATCCATCACCCGTGCAAGATTCACCAACCTTTCCCCAGCCTCCATTTCGAGGAAGGCCTGTCTCCCCTCTGCGGCCAGCGGCAGCACCTCGATCAGGCGACAGGCCAGCCAATGGCCGTTTTCCCAGTCGGGGATGATGGAATCGGCCCAGACCTTGAGTTCCTCGCGCCGATAAAGGCCCTGCAGGAACCGCTTCATCTCGGGATAACTGTCCGGCAGCGGTGGCGCCACCTGTTCGGCAAGGAATTCCACATCCGCAGTGATGAGATGGTCCTCCTGGATCGCGTGTTCAATGACACGGAACCGGCGCTCCCCGCGGCAGGTGATGCCGAGGTGCCCGTCCTCGAGCCTGTCAAAATCCTCAATACGCGCCAGGGTCCCGACATGGTGAAACCTGGCCGCCGTGCCGGCCTCCCTGCCCTCCGTGATCAGTACCACTCCGAAGCCGGCGTCGTCGCGCATGCAGTTGCCGATCATGGACAGGTAGCGGGGTTCAAAAATCCTGAGCGGCAGGACGCCTCCGGAAAACAGTACTGTCCCGAGGGGAAACAGCGGGATATGAAGCGAGTCAGCCAACCGCATCCCCGGGGGCGCGGATCACGAGAACCCGCCCATCGATGCCCTGGTCCCGTATATAGCCTACGCGGTGGATGGCTTCGATGGTGAACCCATACCGGTCTGCCTCGTCCCTGATCGTGGTTTCATGATCCAGTTGGTGCCAGGCAGCTCCATTGACGGTGATCACGCAGGTTCCCCCGGACCTGGCAGAGCGGATCACCCGGATCATGTCCGTGATCGGCGGAATGTCGAACGCGAACAGACCCACGCAGATCAACGCGTCATATTGCCCTGGGTTTTCCAGGTCCCGCGTGAAATCGTGCCGGAACAGGGTGCGGTAAGTACCCGTATCGGCCGCCTTTTCCAGCATTCCCGGTGAGAAATCCGTACCGTCCACGTCCGAATATCCATGGTTTTGCAACTCGATTCCCACAAGGCCGGTGCCGCAGGCGACGTCGAGCACCCGGCATGACCGATCCGGCACCGCCTCGCTGAAGATCCTGGTCGCATCGACATGGGCCACATACCCCAGATCCCCGACCAGATCTTTCTCGTAGTCGTCCGCCCAGCGATCGTAGGTTTCCTGCTTGTTGTCGCGGCCTGTATACAGCCGAGACAGTCGGCTGTCGATCCGGTTCATTTCGAACTTGCTGTCGCCCATGCTCAATTCCCCGTCCTGAATCGGTCCCGTGTTACACCCCTGGAATCATCATACCCCACCCAACCTGGCGCGTCGACCAAGCGCGCGCGAACCGGGAAACGTCCCTCCTCCCGGTATTCCGCCGGATTCCTCCGTCCAGCAACAGCTGGTCCCGGTACCCAGGTCATGGGTTCCCGGCATGCCCGCATGATCTGTGGACGCGGGGCGCTTCGGGAAGCCCTACGGGCAACGAAAAGACTGCGGAACCGGCCCGCAGGCGATCAGGGGCTCACGGCCAGCGCGGGCGGCCAGCATTCCGATACAGGCCGCCCGGTCATATCCGGCCCGGCGCAGGGCCTCAAGGCAGCCGTCAACCGCCTCGGTCGGGATGACCGCGAGAAGCCCCCCGCTGGTCTGCGGATCCGTCAGGAGTTCCCATCCCGGGATGGCGTCGAGTGCCTCCATGTTCCCGCCGCTTCGCAGCATGCGGACATTGGCGCCTTGCAGCGAACTGTGGATCCCCTCCCTGTGGAGTGCCGCCGCACCCGGCAATGCCGGCACCGCATCCGGCCACAGGTGGCAGGATAGTCCCGAGGACCTGAGGAGTGTCAGGAGGTGACCTGCAAGGCCGAACCCGGTCACGTCCGTCATGGCACTGGTACCGAGATCCCCGATGATCCCAGCGGCGCGGGCATTTGACTGCAGCATCGACTCCAGGGCCATGTCCAGTACCGGGCCGGCGGCTCTGGCCCGCATCGCTGCCGCCAGGATGACACCTGTTCCCAGCGGCTTGGTCAGGATCAGGCAATCGCCTGCCCGGGGACCGTTTGCACCGGACTCACCGGCACCGGGTGAATAGCCGTTGACCACGAATCCTAGGGAGGTTTCGAGCCCCTCAGCGGTATGTCCCCCGGACAGGGCGCACCCCGCCCGGGAGAGTTCCACGGTGACGCCCCGCATCAGTTGCGACAACTCCCTGCGCATGGTGGATTCGGCTCCCCACGGCAGGGTGACGATGACCATGGCGGATTGGGGGAGGCTGCGTGCGGCATACAAATCACTCAGCGCGTGGATGGTGGCAATCCGGCCGAATAGCCAGGGATCGTCGACAAACGACCGTACCTGGTCCACGGACTGGGCCAGCGGCCTTCCATTGCAGTCAATCACAGCCACGTCCCCCCTTGACGCCAGCCCCACCGGAAGGTCATCCCGCTCAAGGACATCCAGTTCGTCCATGACCGACGCAAGCACATCACCCCCCAGCTTGGCCCCACAACCTCCGCAGCGCATGCCGTCCGGCATTTCGTCCGATGCCAGCTCAGCCTGAAACGCAGACGGCATTTGTTGTGATTTTTGTTCAATAAATTTAGGCAATTTATTGAAATTAAACATGAATCTTTCATCAATCCAGTGTTTCCACCGCCAGACCCATGTTCCCTTGGCAATGAACGGTCCCTTGCGGCCGATGGCGGTACGATCACCCATGGACAGCAATGTCAGAAACCGTTTCTGGGGTCGGTATTTCCGCAGCCTTTCGCCCAGCACCGCCCGGCGCAGGTTCTCTGCCAGAACAGGGCCCTGGCGGACAGCGAAAACACCCGCCCTTGGCCGCGCGTGGTGCCGCTGCATTGCGGCATCGCCGGCGGCGAAAATATCCGGGTGGGACAGGCTTTGCAGCGTGTCGGAAACACGGATGAATCCTCTCTCGTCGCAGTCGAGTCCCGACTCCGTCGGCCACGCAGCGGCCATGGCCTCGGTGCACCACACGACGGCGTCCAGCCGGACCTCCTGGCCAGTCGCCGACAGCAAGCCGTCGGCGTTAACCTGAACCACGTCGAATTCATGATGGCAATCCACGCCGCGCTGCGCGCAGGCCCTGAGAGCCATTCGCCGTACCGCAGCGGGATATTCCTCCAGCGCGGTATCCCGGACAAACCAGTGCAACCGGTGACGGAGCGTTCCCGTGGCCGTTACGGGGCGACCGTCTACCGAGTTCAGGGCATGGTTCATCGCCAGCAGAATCTCGAATCCCCCCGCCCCGGCACCCACCACGCCGATATCGAGGGAATCTTCACTTTCCCGGGCACGGGCCGCCAGTCCCCGCCAACGTGCATGAAACCGGTGTACCGGCTTCACCGGTGTTGCATATTGCGCAGCACCGGGAACATTGACGAGGCAGGGTGCACCACCGGTGTTCACGGACAGGAGGTCGTATTCGATGGCCGGCCTGGTGTCGAACAGGACCCGGCGGCCGGCGGCGTCCACCCCGCTGGCGGCGGACCGCACGAACCGGATTCCGGCCCAGCGGCACAGGCGCGCCAGGTCGATGTGGGCCTGTGCAACGGAGTAGTGACCCGCCACCAGGCCGGGTAGCATTCCTGAATACGGTGTCAGCGTGTCCGGCGAAACCAGGGTTACCCGAACCCCGGGTACGGGATTCGCCGCCCATCTCCGGATGACGATGACGTGACTGTGTCCGCCGCCCAACAGGACCAGGTCCCGGGCCATGGGAGTCGTGCGGTTCATCGGTCCAGCGCCACACCCCGGTGCTGCAGCCAGCCCGTGAGCGCATCAGCATCACCCCTGGCAAGCACTACACCCTGCCGGCGCGAGAACTGGTAGTCATACATGGGATCGTAGTAGCGTTCCAGCAGCAGGCGGATGAACGGCCGGTAGCCTTCCAGGTCATCGTGGTCCCGGTGTGCGGCCAGCGCGGCTTCCAGCATGGCCATAGCCTCATCGTAGGACTCCAGGCCAAGACGGCGACGGATGCGATAGAGACTCTGCCGATGGCGTTCGGCGAAGCGCTCAAATCCGGCCTCACCCGGCTCCAGCAGCCGGACCCGGTTCAGCAGATCCACCACGTAGTCGGAGATTCCGATATCCACCCTCTGCTCCATATCGGCTTCCAGCACCAGGGCCGGTGAGCGCTGCATGTTGATCCAGAGCGGATCCGGCACCGTGAGGCTTCCCACCAGGCGCCCTTCCCCCTCGACAAACACCGGCGAGCTTTCATCACCCCGGGCAAGCTTCAACAGGCGGACCGCAATCCGGTTTTCGAAGTTGATCGGGGTTGGCTGGGACTCCGCCATGGTACCGAAGCTGGAGCCGCGATGATTGGCCAGGCCCTCCAGGTCCAGCGAGCGGCGGATGCGGCCCAGCAACCGGGTCTTGCCGGTCCCGGTGCGGCCGCTGACCAGAATCAACGGGATGCCGCCGCCCAGGCGCGCCACCACCCCCAGCAGGAAGCGGCGCATGGCCTTGTAGCCGCCCTTGATGTACGGGTAGTGCACGCCTGCCCGGGCCATCCAGTCCTGGGTAATGCGTGACCGCAGGCCGCCCCGGAAACAGTACAGGTACCCCTCCGGGTGCTGCCTTGCGAAATCCACCCAGAACCGGGTACGTTCCGCCTGCAGCGCCGGGCCCACAAGCTCGCGGCCAAGCGCGATGGCGGCTTCCTGTCCCGCCTCCTTGTAGCGGATCCCGACCCGGTGGCGTTCGGCATCGGTCATGAGCGGCATGTTGACCGCATGCTCGAACGCGCCCCGGATGAATTCCACCGGCGCACGGGTATCGATCAGGGGAATATCCTGAAGAAACAGCCGCTGGTAATTGTCGGTGTCAGGACGCATTCGATGAGGCAGCCGGGAGCTCGCGGGTGGCGATGATACAGGCCCGGACGGGGGCGGGATAACCCTCCACGGTTCTGGTGGCATCCGCCGGGTCGAGGCAGTCCGCCAGGGACTCAAAGGTCATCCAGGTCGTGCTGCGCTGCTCCGCCGCCGTGGTGGGGGTGACGCCCACGAGCCTCGGTGCGATGAATCCCGACTCGAGCAGATGGGTGGTCAGCAAGGGGAGAGACGGCACGGTCCAGACATTGCGCATGCGCGCGTATCGGCCCCCCGGCTCAAGGGCGCGCGCTCCATCGCCTTCGATGACCAGTGTTTCCAGGACAAGCTCGCCGCCCGGCCGGAGCAATTCCGCCAGTTCCCCGAGATGGGCCAGGGGATCGCGGCGATGGTAATACACGCCCATGGAGAACACCGTATCGAAGCCGGCGGTTCCCATGCCCGTCATCGATGCCGGCAGGTCCTCGCACCTGAGCGGCAGCACCACCGCCCGCGATGCCCCAAGGTAACGGTTGAGGGCCTGAAACTGCGCCACGAACAGTTCCGTGGGATCCACACCGATAGCCGCGGCCGCACCAGCGCCCAGCATCCGGTAGAGGTAGTATCCGTTGCCTGACCCCACATCCAGCACCACCCTTCCGTCCAGCGGCGACAGGTGGGGCGCCACCCGGGACCATTTCATGCAGGATCGCCATTCGGCGTCAATGACCATGCCGAACAGGTCGAACGGGCCCTTGCGCCAGGGATGCAGGGCCTGCATCGAGCGGCGCAACCGGGCCATGGTGCCGGCATCCGGCGGCCGGGTGGCTGCAGCGCATACGGCATCCTCCTGCAGCCGGACTGCGGCAACCGGGATCTCCGGCAGGGCCTCGATGGCCGCCAGCCACCGTGCCCGGTCCCCGTGGGCACGGCCTGACAATACCGACCGCGAGGTGCCGGCAAGGGGTTCCGCCAAGGCCGCCAGCGGCGTCTCCGCCAGGGCGCCATGCAACTCGTCGAACTCCCACACGATACCGGGATTACTTGACCGCCAGGAGGGAGACAAAATTGAGGCAGCGGAACCAGGTCCTGATGCTGGCAAAGCCGGCCCTAGAAAGGCGTTCCTGGTGCTGCGCCAGGGAATCCGGGCGCAGCACCCTTTCCAGCGCGCTTCGTTTCTGGCTGATTTCCAGGTCGCTGTAGCCGTTTGCAGCCTTGAAGCGGAGATGAAGATCGGAAAAACAGCGATCTTCACCGGGGTCCTCGCCGAGCACTTTTTCCGACAGTATCAGACACCCCCCTGGCACAAGGCCGGCATGGATATTCTCGAGCAGCGCCAGTCGGTCACCGGGCGGCACGAACTGGATGGTGAAATTGAGTATCACCACGCTGGCGTTCTCCACGGGGACGGCCCGGATGTCCGCCTCCCGGTACTCGACACTCGCACCGGGCATCAGTCGGTCCAGGTGCTCACGGCAACGCCCCAGCATCGCCGACGCGTTGTCCACCAGGACATAGTGTGCATCCGCATCCCCCAGGCACCGGTGGACAGACAGCGTGGCGGCCCCCAGGGAGCAGCCGAGGTCGTAGACCCGGGTAGCGGGCCGGAAATGGGATTGCGCCAGCACCCCCAGGGTGGAGATCACGGTTTCGTAGCCCGGAACTGACCTTCGAATCATGTCCGGGAACACCTCCGCCACGGCCCGGTCGAAGGTGAAATCCACCACGAATGACCTGGATTCCGCGTAAATCCGGTCCGACTTGCTCATGAAGCACTCATGGTCCACCGGTCCTCTTGCCAGGGACGACTTTGGCGGCAGGGCAAACCGGAATGCTCAAATCTGTTCGAGTTCCACCAGGGTTCCCAGGGCGTCCTTGGGATGGAGGAACAGCACCGGTTTGCCGTGCGCACCGATTCGGGGTTTGCCGTCGCCGAGAATCCGCATTCCCGTCGCGGCCAGCTTTTCCGCGGCAAGGCCAATATCCACGACCTCGTAGCAGACATGGTGGATCCCGCCGGCCCGGTTCCTCTCCAGGAATCCCGCGATCGGAGAGTTCTCGCCCAAGGGGTGCAGCAGTTCGATATGGGTATTGGGCAGGGTCACGAAAACCGTGGTGACGCCGTGCTCCGGCAGGTCGACCGGGTCGGAAACCCTGGCTCCGAAAATGTCACGGTACTGGGCCGAGGCGGCCTGCAGGTCGGGGACGGCGATGGCAACGTGGTTGAGTTTGCCGATCATGTTGTCAACACTCCGCGGTGTGTGTCCGGTTCATCAGCCGGGCCAGGAAAGGGACGCGTATCCACGCGCCAGCCTGGCGGCGGCAACGGAAGCCGGTATTGTTCCACTCCGCACCTGTTCTTGCAATTGCGCCATCTCCCGCCTGAACGACGGATCGGCACGCAGGGCTTCCAGCAGCAATTCGCCAGTCTCGCGCCAGAACCAGTCCACCGATTGCTGATTCCGGCGCGCCTCCAGTCCGCCGTTCTCGGAAAGCGCCGCGCGATACGCGGTGATCCTGTCCCACACCGCCTCGATGCCGTGCCGCTCCCGGCTGGAAACCGCCAGCACGGGCGTTTCCCAGCCGGGCAGCCTGGGCCGCAGCAAATGCAGCGCATACTGCAGGTCGGCAACGGCGACCCCCGCCTTGGCCATGAGGTCGCCGTCCGCCTTGTTCACCACCACTAGGTCGGCAAGCTCCATGACACCGCGCTTGATGCTCTGCAGGTCGTCCCCGGCGCCGGGCAGGAGCATGAGCAGGAAGACATCGGTCATCTCCGCGACCAGGGATTCCGACTGGCCCACGCCGACGGTTTCCACGATCACAACGTCATACCCTGCGGCCTCGCACAGCAGTATGGCCTCCCGGGTGCGCCTTGCCACACCGCCCAGGGTCATGCCCGCCGGCGAAGGCCGGATGTAGGCCGACGGTTGCACCGCCAGCCAGTCCATGCGGGTCTTGTCACCGAGTATGGCGCCGCCGCTGATGGCGGAGCTGGGGTCCACGGTGAGCACGGCGACCCGCTGGCCGTGCCCGATGAGCAACCGGCCAAGGGCATCGATGAAAGTGGATTTACCGACGCCCGGAATACCGGAAATTCCCAGCCGAAGGGACTGCCCGGTATCGGGCATGACCTGCTCCAGCAGTTTTTCTGCCGCGGCACGGTCGTCGGCCCGCGTTGATTCGATCAGGGTAATGGCCTTGGCCAAGGTACGTCGATCTCCGACGCGGAGTTGTTGGATGTCGATCAAGCCGTCAGTCCTGGGCCTCGAATGCGATAATGGGCTGATCCACTTCCAGGGTACTGCCCGGTTCCACCAGCACCTCCTTCACCACAGCGTCCCTTTCCGAGCGCAGCGCGTTTTCCATTTTCATCGCCTCGATCACCGCGAGAACCTCCCCGGCCTTGACCGACTGGCCCGGTGACACCGCCACCGACAGAAGGAGCCCCGGCATGGGCGACAGCAGGAAACCGGACATATCCGGCGGTGCCTTGAGGGGCATCTTCGCGAAATGGGCCGCATTGGATTCGCTGAGCACACGGACTTCCATGGGAAGACCGCGGTAGACAACGCGGTAGACAATTCCGTCACCGGGCCGCTCGACCTGCAAGCAGACCGGTTCGTCGTCCAGACGTCCGACGTAGACCGGTTCCATCAGTTGCCATTGATCCGCCAGTTGGAAGCTCCGCTGCCCGGTTTCCAGCCGCCACGTATCCTGCTCGCGGGTCACCTCGATGGTATGGGCCTTCCCGCCCATGAGCACCACCCATCGATTGCCCAGGTCGCGGCCGTGTCCCGGCATCTGCCCGGAGATCGTGGCGGCCCGCAGCATCACGCGGTAATGGATGCAGGCCATCACCGCAGCAGGCACTTCGGTATCGCCAAGGTCGATGGCATTGGCCTGGAAGCCTTCGGGGTATTCCTCGGCGATGAATTCAGTGGTCAGTTCGCCGCGCTGAAAGCGGGTATGGGACATGATCGCGGAGACGAACGGCAGGTTGGTATCCACGCCGCGGATGTAGTAGCGGTCCAGGGCCTGCTGCATGGTCCGGATGGCCTCCTCACGGTCGGCCCCCCAGGTAACCAGCTTGGCGATCATGGGATCGTAAAACATGGAGATCTCGGAGCCCTCGGTGACCCCGGTGTCCACCCTGACCGACTCGCTCTCGACCGGCGGACGGTATTTCACCAGCCGGCCGGTGGAAGGCAGGAAATTGCGGAACGGACTCTCCGCGTAGATCCTGGATTCCATGGCCCAGCCATGGATGCCGACCTCCTCCTGGGTAACGGGCAGACGCTCGCCCGCGGCGACCCGGATCATCAATTCCACCAGGTCGAAGCCGGTGACCAATTCAGTCACCGGATGCTCCACCTGCAGCCGGGTGTTCATCTCGAGAAAGTAGAAATTCCGCTGGGCATCCACGATCAGTTCCACCGTTCCGGCGGAGCGGTAGTCCACCGCCCGGGCAAGCGCCCTTGCCTGGGCGCTCATAGCGTCCCGGGTCTCCGGATCGATGAAGAGTGACGGCGACTCCTCCACCACCTTCTGGTGGCGGCGCTGGATCGAGCATTCACGCTCATTCAGTGTGATCACGTTGCCATGGGCGTCAGCGATGACCTGGATCTCGATGTGCCGGGGCTGTTCGATGAATTTCTCGATGAAAATCCGGCCGTCCCCGAAGCTCGACACCGCCTCGCTGGTTGCGCGCTCAAATCCGTCGCGGCATCCGGCCTCGTCGAAGGCGACCCGCATGCCCTTGCCGCCGCCCCCGGCGCTGGCCTTGATCATCACGGGATAGCCGATGCCCTCGGCAATGGCAACGGCCTCGTCGGCATCCTTCACTACATCGGTGTGACCGGGTATCACGTTGACCCCGGCCTCCTCGGCGATGTGCTTGGAGGTGATCTTGTCCCCCATGGCCTCGATGGCGCGCACGCCGGGACCGATAAACGCGATGCCCTCGGCTTCGAGGCCGGTGGCAAATGCCGAGTTTTCGGAGAGAAAGCCGTAGCCCGGATGCACGGCCTCCGCACCGGTGTCGTGACAGGCCTGGAAAATCCGCTCCGAGACCAGGTAGCTCTCCGCTGCGGGGGCGGCGCCGATGTGGATTCCCTCGTCGGCCTCGTCCACGTGGCGCGCATTGCGGTCGGCATCGGAGTACACCGCAACCGTGGCGATGCCCATGCGCCGGGCGGTCCGTATCACCCGGCAGGCGATTTCGCCACGATTGGCGATCAGGATCTTCTTGAACATGGACGTGCCCGGATCAAAGTGGAATATTGCCGTGCTTCTTCCATGGATTGCTGATGTTCTTTCTTCCCAGCATGGCCAGTGAACGGCAGATCCGCTTGCGGGTGTCACGCGGCAGGATCACGTCGTCGATGTAACCCCGGCGTCCCGCGACGAAGGGATTGGCGAACTTCTGCCGGTATTCTTCCGTACGCTCGGCCAGCATGTCGGGATCCTTGGCATCCTCGCGGAAGATGATTTCCACCGCGCCCTTGGGCCCCATCACCGCGATCTCGGCGCTGGGCCAGGCCAGGTTCACGTCGCCACGCAGATGCTTGGATGCCATGACGTCGTAGGCCCCTCCATAGGCCTTGCGGGTGATCACCGTGATCTTGGGCACGGTGCATTCCGCGTAGGCGTAGAGCAACTTGGCGCCGTGGCGGATGATGCCGCCATATTCCTGGGCGGTGCCGGGCATGAACCCGGGGACGTCCACCAGGGTGATGATCGGAATGTTGAACGCATCGCAGAATCGCACGAAGCGCCCGGCCTTGACCGAGGCATTGATGTCGAGGCACCCGGCCAGCACCATGGGCTGGTTGGCGACAATCCCCACCGGGCTGCCCTCCATGCGGGCGAATCCGGTGATGATGTTCTTCGCGTAATCCGGCTTCAGTTCGAAGAAATCCCCCTCGTCCGCGAGCTTGACAATCAGTTCCTTCATGTCATAGGGCTGGTTCGGATTGTCCGGGACCAGGCTGTCCAGGGATGCCTCCACCCGGGACTCGGGGTCCGCGGTCTGGTGACGGGGCGGTTTCTCCCGGTTGTTCGCGGGCAGAAAGCCGAAAAACCGCCGGGTCATGAGCAATGCATCCACGTCATTGCTGAATGCGAGATCCGCCACCCCGGAACGGGAGGTATGGGTGCCCGCTCCGCCGAGATCCTCGGCGGTGACATTTTCATGGGTCACCGTCTTGACCACGTCCGGTCCGGTGACGAACATGTAGGCGCTGTCCTCCACCATGAAAATGAAATCCGTCATTGCCGGGGAATACACCGCGCCCCCGGCGCAGGGCCCCATGATGAGGGAAATCTGCGGCACCACCCCGGAAGACATGACATTGCGCTGGAACACCTCGGCATAGCCGCCCAGAGAAGCCACCCCTTCCTGGATCCGGGCACCACCGGAATCGGAAATGCCGATCACCGGCGCGCCCACTTTCATGGCCTGGTCCATCACCTTACAGATTTTCTCGGCATGGGCTTCGGACAGGGAACCGCCGAATACCGTGAAATCCTGGCTGTATACGAACACCAGGCGGCCGTTGATGGTTCCGTATCCCACCACGACGCCATCCCCGGGGATGGCCTTGTCCTGCATCCCGAAGTCGGTGCAGCGGTGCTCGACGAAGATGTCCCATTCCTCGAAGCTTCCCTCGTCCAGAAGGACATCGATGCGTTCCCGGGCGGTCAGTTTGCCCCGCGCGTGCTGGGCCTCTATCCGCTTCTCGCCGCCACCGAGCTTGGCCTCGGCACGCTTCTGTTCCAGTTGCTGAATGATCTCTTGCATGGGCAGGTTTGAATGGGCTTTTGCAGGGAGCCTGAACCCGGGCGGAATCTCAGGCTGCTTCCAGTATATCAATGATCGTCCCGGCAGCTTCCGGAATATTGGTGCCGGGACCGAAAATGGCCGCCACACCGGCTTCCTTCAGCATGGCATGGTCTCCCGGGGGAATCACGCCGCCGCAGATGACCAGGATGTCGTCCACCCCCTGGGCCGCCAGGGCGTCCATCACCCCGGGAACCAGGGTGCGATGGCCCGCGGCCTGGGACGAGATGCCGATCAGGTGCACGTCGTTCTCGATCGCCTGGCGAACCGCTTCCTCCGGGGTCTGGAACAGCGGTCCGACATCCACATCGAACCCCATGTCCGCGAAGGACGTTGCAATGACCTTGGCCCCGCGGTCGTGGCCGTCCTGCCCCAGTTTCACCACCAGCATCCGGGGCCGCCGGCCCTCCTTTTCGGCGTAGTGTGCAATCCGCTCCCGGAGGGCGTCGAATTCGTCGTCCCCCTCGTAGAGGGAGCCGTACACGCCGGCGATGGACCGGATCTCGGCCCGGTGACGGCCGAATTCCCTCTCCAGGGCGAAGGATATCTCTCCCACGGTGGCCCGGGCGCGTGCCGCGTCCACCGCCCCGGCAAGCAGGTTGTCACCTGCCGCGGCAGCCTTCGACAGCGCCTCCAGGGCATTTTGGCAGGCCTCTTCGTCCCGGCCGGAACGGACGGCCTCCAGCCGTGCCAGCTGGCTTTTCAGGACCGCGTCATTGTCCACCACCAGGATGTCGACCTGCTCCTCCTCGTCGCGCCGGAACCGGTTCACCCCGACGATGACCTCCTCCCCCCGGTCAATGCGGGCCTGGCGCCTGGCCGCGGCCTCTTCGATCCGGAGCTTCGGCAGACCGGCTTCCACGGCCCGGGTCATGCCGCCCAGTTCGTCCACTTCCGCGATCACCTTCCGGGCCTCGTTCACCAGGCTGCCGGTGAGGCTTTCCAGGTAATAGGAACCCGCCATCGGATCCACCACCTTGGTCAAGCCCGCCTCGTGCTGCAGGATCAGCTGGGTGTTGCGAGCAATACGGGCGGAGTTTTCCGTGGGCAGCGCCAGGGCCTCGTCGAAGGCGTTGGTGTGCAGGGACTGGGTACCGCCCAGCACCGCCGCCATGGCCTCGATGGTGGTACGGATCACGTTGTTGTAGGGGTCAAGGCTGGTAAGGCTCACCCCGGAAGTCTGGCAGTGGGTGCGCAGCATGAGGGAGCGCTCGTCCCGGGGACGGAACCGTTCTCGCATCAGTTCCGCCCAGAGAGTCCGCGCCGCGCGCAGCTTGGCCACCTCCATGAAAAAGTTCATCCCGATGGCGAAGAAGAACGACAGGCGCGGTGCGAACCGGTCCACCTCCAGGCCGGCATCCACCGCCGAGCGCACGTACTCCAGGCCGTCCGCCAGGGTATAGGCCAGTTCCTGCACACAGGTGGCGCCCGCCTCCTGCATGTGGTACCCGGAAATGGAAATGGGATTGAACCTGGGCATCTGTTCCGCAGTGAAGGCAATGATATCGGAGACGATGCGCATCGACGGCCCCGGCGGATAGATGTAGGTGTTCCGCACCATGAATTCCTTGAGGATGTCGTTCTGCAGTGTGCCGGACAGCGAACCGGGTTCCACGCCCTGCTCCTCGGCGGCGACGACATACATTGCCATGACCGGCAGTACTGCGCCGTTCATGGTCATGGAAACCGACATCCTGTCCAGGGGAATCCGGTCGAACAGGATCTTCATGTCCTCCACGGAGTCAATGGCAACACCGGCCTTGCCTACATCTCCCTGCACCCTCGGATGGTCGGAGTCGTAGCCCCGGTGGGTGGCCAGATCGAAAGCCACCGACAGCCCCGCCTGTCCCGCCGCCAGGTTCTTGCGGTAGAAGTCGTTGGATTCCTCAGCGGTGGAAAAGCCGGCATACTGGCGAACCGTCCAGGGACGGCCGGCGTACATGGTGGCCCTGGGACCCCGGGTATACGGGGGGAATCCCGGCAGGCTATCGACAAACTCCAGCTTCTCCAGGTCTGCCGCGGTATACAGTGGTTTTACCTGAATCCCCTCGGGTGTCTCCCAGTCGAGAACTGCGGGCTCCTTGCCCCTGAGATCCGCAGTGGCGACCTGACACCACTGATCCAGGCTGTTCGGAAGTTTTGTCATTGGATTTCAGGCAGTTAATTCTCGGAACGATCAATATAGCCCAAAGCCCACGGCATTAACAGACATCAATCCCGGCGATAACCTAGACCATGGTTTGAGCCGTCGCAGCCGGTGCCGGCTGCCCCGTCGGCGCACCCGGGGACGCGGTCATGGGGCGGACCGCCATTCTACCGGGATGCCGGGTCCCGGGCCATCACGGGCCGTTTTCCCGGACATGCCGCGATCGGGGCAGGTTCCCGTCGGAGAGGGTATCCGTCCCAGGTAAGGCATCCTGATGGATTTCCACTGTTGGTCGGATCGCCCCGGACGCGGATTTCAGGCAAAATCCCTCCTTCAGCACTATCCTCCCGAACGACGAGCAATGACCTATCAGCACATCAAGATGCCGGAAAGCGGCACCCGGATCTCCATCTCCAACGGCAAGCTGGTCGTGCCGGATCAGCCGATCCTGGGTTTTGTCGAGGGGGACGGCATCGGTCCCGACATCACCTCGGCCTCGCTGCGCGTCTGGGACGCCGCCGTGGAAAAGGCCTACGGCGGCAAACGCAGGGTTGCCTGGTGCGAGCTTTTCATGGGGGAAAAAGCGGCGGGCATCTATGGCGGGGACTATTTCCCGGAGGAAACGCTGGCCGCGATCCGGGATCTCAAGGTTGCCATCAAGGGTCCCCTGACCACGCCGGTGGGCGGGGGTTTCCGTTCCCTCAACGTATCCCTGCGCCAGGAAATGGACCTGTTTGCCTGTGTGCGGCCGGTGCGCTATTACCAGGGCGTGCCTTCACCGCTACGCCGTCCCGAGGACGTTGACGTGGTGATATTCCGCGAGAACACCGAGGATGTCTATTGCGGCATCGAGTATGAAAGCGGCTCACCGGAGAACGAGAAGCTGGCCAGGTTCCTGCGCGAGGAGATGGGCGCGGAATTCTTCGAGGGGGCGGCCCTCGGCATCAAGCCGGTCAGTCCATTCGGTTCACGCCGTCTCGTTCGCAAGGCGATCCAGTACGCAGTCGACCACGATCGCGCCAGCGTAACGCTGGTGCACAAGGGCAACATCATGAAGTTCACCGAGGGCGGATTCCGCAACTGGGGCTATGAACTTGCCAAGGAGGAGTTCCGCGACCAGGTCGTGACCGAGGAGGAACTCTGGGAAGAACACGGCGGCCAGGCGCCGGAAGGAAAGATTGTCATCAAGGACCGGATCGCCGACATCACCTTCCAGTTGCTGCAGCTCCGGCCTGCCGAGTTCGATGTCCTGGCCACGATGAACCTGAACGGCGACTACCTGTCCGACGCGGTGGCGGCGGAGGTGGGAGGCATCGGCATCGCGCCGGGCGCCAACATCTCCGACGAGGTGGCCGTGTTCGAGGCAACCCACGGCACCGCGCCCAAGTACGCCAACCAAAACAAGGTGAACCCGTCCTCACTGATGTTTTCCGGCGTGATGATGCTGGAGCACATCGGTTGGCAGGAGGCCGCAGACCTGATCAACGACGCGTTTGTCAGGGTGCTGGCGGAAAAAACCGTGACCTATGATTTCGCCCGGCTGATGGACGGTGCCCGTGAGGTTTCCACCAGCGGTTTCGCCGATGCACTGATCGCCAGGATGGAATAGCCCGGATCCGTCGTTCGTTTTGCCGGAACGGCCGTAATCAGGGTAACCCGGCCCCTTTTCCGTTACACTTCCTGCGGATTACAGTCCGCAGGTGGAACTTGTCGCGTTCCCGGTAGTCCGAATGTGCCAGTCGGGAGTGATCCGTGACCCTGCCACCATCGAACACGGTATTCGAGACCCATGTCAAAATCCAAGATCCTGGTACTTGTCCTGGTGATAGCCGCCATCGGCGGTTTTGTTCTTTTCGGGCCAAGGCACTATCTCAGCCTGGACTTCGTCCAGTCCCAACTGGAAACCATCCGGCAGTACCGGGTGGCCAACCCAGTCGGTTCCCTGCTGGCCTATGCCGCGATCTACATCGTGGTGACGGCGTCATCGATCCCGGGGGCGCTGGTCCTGACCCTGGTCGGGGGCGCGATTTTCGGTTTCGTTGCGGGCTCCCTGGTCGTGCTGTTTTCCGCCACCATCGGCGCCACCATCGCGTTTCTCCTCGCCCGGTACCTGTTTCGCGACCTCGTCGAATCCAGAATGGGAGAGCGGCTGGGCGCCATCCAGGAAAATTTTCGCCGGGAGGGCGCGCTCTACCTGTTTTCCATGCGGTTGGTTCCGGTCTTTCCCTTCTTCGCCGTGAACCTGCTCATGGGGCTGACGCCGATCCGGACACTGACCTACGCCGTGGCCTCGTTCATCGGCATGGCGCCGGGCAGCATGGTGTTCGTCAATGCCGGAACCCAGCTTTCACGCCTTGAGTCGGTGAAGGGCCTGCTGTCACCCGTGATGATCGCGTCCTTCACCCTGCTGGCGGTGTTTCCCTATATCGCCAGGTACCTCCTCAGGCTGATCAGGAAGGTCAGGAAGAGCGGCGACCTGACCGAAGATGCGTGATCATGAACGGATACGATGCCAACCTGGTGGTCATCGGCGCCGGCAGCGCGGGCCTGGTCAGCGCCTATATCGCGGCGGCGATCAGGGCCCGGGTAATTCTCATTGAACGGGGGAAGATGGGCGGTGACTGCCTGAACACAGGCTGCGTTCCCTCCAAGTCGCTCATCGCCACGGCAAGGCTGCTGCACCAGATTCGCCATGCCCGGAACTGGGGTATCCGGAAGGCCGAGGCGGAATTCGATTTTGCCGACGTCATGGCCCGGGTCCGCGCGGTGATCGCTGCGATCGAACCCAACGACTCCGTGGAGCGCTATACCGGTCTCGGCGTCGAGGTGATCCAGGGTGAGGCCACGGTCCGTTCTCCCACGGAAGTGGAGGTGAACGGCCGCGTGATCAAGACCCGGAACATCATTCTCGCCACCGGCGCACAGCCTTTCGTGCCGCCCATCCCCGGCCTCGACGGGGTCGAGTTCCTGACTTCCGACAATATCTGGGAACTGGAACAGCTTCCCGGAAGGCTGGTGGTTCTGGGCGGCGGTCCCATCGGCTGCGAGCTGGCCCAGTGCTTTGCCCGTTTGGGCAGCGAGGTCACCGTCGTCGAAATGCTCCCCCAGATCATGATCCGGGAGGACCGCGAAATCGCGGAATTCATGGCGGAGCGTTTCACCACCGAAGGGATCCGGCTGCTGACCGGCCACAGGGCCGTGAAAGTGACCGCGGACGGCGGACAGCATGTCATCCACTGCGAGGGAAACGGGGAAACCGTGGAAGTGCCCTTCGACCGTATCCTGGTGGCGGTGGGTCGGGCGCCCCGCTCCACCGGTTCCGGGTTCGAGGCCGTGAATATTCCGCTGACGGAAAAGAAGACTATCGAAACCAACGACTACCTGCAGGCGGGCTATCCCTCCATCTTCGCCTGCGGCGATGTTGTGGGCCCTTACCAATTCACCCACGTCGCATCCCACCAGGCCTGGTATGCCACGGTCAACGCCCTGTTCCGACCGCTGCGGAAGTTCCGCGTGGACTACCGTGTGATCCCCTGGGCCACCTATACCGATCCCGAAGTGGCCCGCGTGGGACTCAACGAACAAGACGCGCAGGAGAAGAACATTCCCTACGAGGTGACCCGGTACGAACTATCCCACCTGGACCGGGCCCTGGCCGACGGCCACGCCGAGGGGGTGGTCAAGGTTCTGACGGTACCCGGGAAGGACCGGATCCTCGGTGTCACCATACTCGGGAGCCATGCCGGCGACCTGATCGCCGAGTTCGTGCTTGCCATGAAGCAGAACATCGGCCTTAACAGGATTCTCGGCACCATCCATGCCTACCCCACATGGATGGAAGCCAACAAGTACGTCGCCGGCAACTGGAAAAAGGCTCATGCGCCGTCATGGGCGCTCGAACTGCTGGAGAAATTCCACCGCTGGCGCAGGAAGTGATCCGTCCGCCGGTTCTCCTCCACGGCTGCGCGGACGACCCCCCGTGCGGGACGCGAAAATCCCAACCGAGGCAACGCTCGGGCCTATGTCCGGGACTCCTCGGGGTCCTCGTGGTCTTCGGCCGAAAGCCCGAGCAGCCCGGCCGCGTCCCCGTCAGACGGCAACTCCTCGACCGAACGGAGCTTACGTTCAATGGCGCGTGAGCGTGTCCCGGTCTGATCAATCGACCTCGACGCTGTATCGAGCTGTTTCTTCACCCTGTCGAGCACCTCCCCGAACTTGCCGAACTCGGTTTTTACCGCCGACAGGACCGTCCATACCTCGCTCGAACGCCTTTCGATGGCAAGGGTGCGAAATCCCATCTGGAGGCTGTTCAGGATCGCCGACAGCGTGGTCGGCCCGGCAACCACCACGCGGTGACGCTGCTGGAGCCTGTCCAGGAGTTCGGGGTCGCGCACCACTTCGGCGTACAGTCCCTCGGTCGGGAGGAAGAGAATCCCGAAATCCGTTGTATGCGGCGGCGCGAGATATTTCTTCTGGATGTCGGCCGCGGCCGACCCAACCGCCCGCGCCAGCGCGGCGGACGCTTGCTGCACCGCCTTGGAGTCCCCGGAATCCGCGGCATCGAGCAGCCGGTGGTAGTAGTCCTGCGGGAACTTTGCATCGATCGGCAGCCACACCACACCTGCCGGAGCATCATCCGGACCTGGCAGCCTGATCGCGAACTCGACGATCTCGTTCGAGCCGGGCTTCGGTTTCACGTTTGCCTCGTACTGGTGCCGCGTCAATATCTGCTCAAGCAATGCACCCAGCTGTACCTCACCCCAGGTACCCTTCGTCTTGACGTTGGTGAGCACCCGTTTCAGATCCCCCACTCCGGTCGCGAGCTGCTGCATTTCCCCGAGTCCCTTGTGCACCTGTTCAAGGCGCTCGCTCACTAGCCTGAACGACTCTCCGAGCCGTTTCTCGAGCGTGCCCTGGAGTTGTTCATCCACCGTTTTTCGCATCTGGTCGAGCTTCAGCTCGTTGTTCTTCTGAAGGCGGTCAAGCCGCTGCTCTACCGACTCGCGAAGCCTGTCGAGGCGCGATTCGTTGGATCGGGCCAGGTTTTCGAGCTGGCGGGTGACTTCCGTGAGCCGCTCGCCCTGGGACTTCCCGATCTGGTGCAGCACGGCGCCGAGCTGCTCGGTGCTCGCATGCTGTGTCCGGGCGATCTCCTCCCTGAGCCCCCGGATCGTCCGATCCGCCTCCTCCCGGCCGACCCGGAACTCTTCCCGCACCACCGGCTCCAGCGACTCCCGGTGATCACGCGCATGCCTCACCACACGCCAGATCCACACGAGCAGCCCGGCATTGCAGACCAGCAGGGCGATGACGACCCAGGAAAACGTTTCAGAGGACATGGGTGGGCAGGTTACGTGATTCCGGCATACGATGTTCCCGATCAGCCACCTTCACGCAGGCGGGCCGGTGCAGGGACACGGAAATCGTGAACGGTTCCGCGGGGCGGCTGTTGGCGTGACCCACGGGAACACCGGCTTCCCCGCTAGCAGATTCTGACCAGCGTCCGCCCGGTGTTGCTCCCGTCAAGGTAACTGTCGAAGGTCTGCGGCAACTCGTCGAAACCCACCTCCCTGGTCACGATCTTGTCGAGATGCGCGGGCTTCAGATCCCGGCCCAGGCGCTCCCACAGGGTATTGCGCACGTGGTTGGGCATCTCAATGGAGTTGATGCCGAGAAGGGAGACGCCCCGGAGGATGAAAGGCATCACCGTGGTGTTCAGCCTGAAATCATCCACCAGGCCGATACTGGCGATATTGCCCCAGGGTTTCACCGTGCGCGTCAACCAGGCCAGGGTTTCCCCGCCGGCGTTGTCAACGGCCCCGCCCCAGATGGCGCTTTCCAGGGGGTTGGTGCCCATTTCCACGCTGTGCCGGTCGATGAATTCACTGGCGCCCAGGGTGCGGAGGTAATCGTACTGGTCCTTCTTGCCGGTGAACGCGACCACTTCGTATCCCAGGGATGCCAGGATATCGATGGCGATGCTGCCCACGCCGCCGGTGGCGCCGGTCACCACCACCTTGCCGTGTTCCGGTGTCTGGCCATTCTGCTCCATCCGCATGACCGCCATGGCGGCGGTGAAGCCCGCGGTGCCGAGCGCCATGGCCTCCTTCATGGAAAGGCCCGCCGGCATCGGTACCACGCAGTCAGCACAGATTCTGGCCATTTCGGCATACCCGCCGTCAGCGGTTTCCGACAGTCCGCAACCGGCAACCAGCACCTCGTCACCGGGCCCGAAGCGTTCATCCTCCGAGCTCTCCACCACGCCGGCAAGATCGATACCGCCGTTCAGCGGATAGCGTCTGAGGATCTTTCCCTTCCCCGTGGCTGCCAGGACATCCTTGAAGTTGATGTCCGACCACCGGACCCGGATGACCACTTCCCCGGGAGTCAACTCGTCCAGGGTCATGTTCTGGTATCCGGCGGTGATCTTTTTTTCTTCCGTCCGGTCGATTCGGTAAGCGCTGAAAGTAGTCATGGTGTTCTTTCAAGGGGTTGGTTTTCAGGAAATTCCGGTGTACGGCCCGAACAGCCCGGTCTGCACGAGCAGGAGGAGTGTGAGCGCGGCGAACAGCCCGGCGACCAGGTCATCAAGGATGATACCAAGACCGCCTCCGACCTGCCGGTCTATGCGACGAATGGGCCAGGGTTTCAGGATATCAAACAACCGGAACAGGATAAATCCGGCGATGACGTTGACCGCGGTCATGGGCACCAGAAGCATGGTCACGAGGAATCCCGCGATTTCATCCCAGACGATGGCGGCATGATCATGGGCACCCAGCAGGCGGGCGGTTTCTTCGCAGATCACCACGCCCCCGGTCACCGCCAACAGCGTGACCAGCAGATACGCCCATTGGCCCGCCAGGGCGGCGGCGACAGCCAGTGGAATGGCCGCCAGGGTACCGAAAGTGCCGGGAGCCCGGGGAATCAGCCCGGTGCCGAATCCGAGCCCCAGGAATGGGATGGCGCCGGAAAAGAGATCCGCCCGGGTCGCGGGCCTATTCACGGACGGCCTTTGCCACCTTGTCCAGCACTCCGTTGACATAGCGGTAGCCATGTTCGGAACCGAAGGTCTTTGCAAGATCGATCGCCTCGTCGATCACCACGCTGGTGGGTACCGACTGGTCGAATCGCAATTCATAGGTGCCGAGACGCAGGATGGCCTGCTCAACCGGGTCCACCCGGTCTCCCCCACGGTCGAGGTGGGGTTCGATCAGGGTATCGATCTGGTCAATGTGCATCGGTATCGCATCCATCAGCACCTGGAAGAAGTCCCTGTGCTTTCCGGTCAGATTGTCATTGTCAATGAAGGTCCTCATGATCTGGTCCGGCGCCTGTCCCGTGATTTGCCATTGATACAGGGCCTGGACCACGCATCGCCGCGCCAGGTGTCGACCGCTCCTCGCCAAGACGGTCCGGCCTCAATCCCCTAGGCTGGATGCCAGGCTTGCCATTTCCATGGCGGTCAGCGCAGCCTCAGCACCCTTGTTGCCGGACTTGGTGCCCGCCCTTTCCACTGCCTGCTCGATGGTGTCTGTGGTGAGGACACCGAGCACTACCGGGATTCCGCCTTCGGCGTTGATGCGGGCAAGTCCGTCGACACAAGCTCCGGCGACATAATCGAAATGCGGCGTTGCGCCCCGGATCACAGCACCCAATGCCACTGCGGCCTGGTACCTGCCGCTGTCCACGACTCTGCGCACGGCAAACGGAATTTCAAACGCGCCGGGCACCCAGATCAGGTCGATATCATCCTTGCCGATGCCATGGCGTACAAAGGCATCCCGCGCACCCGCCACAAGCCGTTCGGTGATGAACGCATTGAACCGGCCGGCCACGATGGCGTAGCGGCCCGTGCACTGAACGAAATCTCCGCTGAATTCACGCATTGGACTGTTTCCAGGAATCGAGGGCCTCACGGTCGGGTAGGTATTCTACAACCTCAAGGCCGAAGCCAGACAGGCCGAATGTACGCCATTCCCTGCCGAGGGACAGCACCTTGTGCAGACCGAGATCCGCGAGAATCTGGCTGCCGGCGCCCACCATTCGCAGGTCTCCCGGATGGCGCCGGTGATCATCGGTGGCATGCCGGGGCGTGCCCTGCCGCTCCCGATTCGTGCGCACATGAATGCGCGACGACAGCTCATCCGCGCTTTCGTAATACGCCAGCAGGATCAGGACCCCGGCACCATGCTCCACGATGGCCTCCAGCGCGGAACGAATGCTCCAGCTTTCCGGCGCACCGGCCTCCAGGATCGTGTCCAGCAACCCCCGATGGACCTGGATCCTTACCGGGACCGGTCTTTCCGGATCGATATCCCCATGGGTCAGGGCAAGATGGGTGCCTCCCTCGGCGACGTCATGGTAGACCATGGCTTCGAACCCGCCCTGCTCCAGGTCCAGTGAATGGGATTCGACACGCACCAGGGTGGGGTCGTTCCGGAGACGGAATTTGATGAGATCAGCGATGGTTCCGATCCGAAGATCGTGCTGGCGGGCGAAGGCAACCAGGTCCGGCAGCCGTGCCATGGTGCCGTCATCCCGCAGGATTTCACAGATCACGCTGGCGGGTTCGAAGCCGCACAGGCGCGCCAGGTCCACCCCGGCCTCGGTATGGCCCGCGCGCGTGAGCACCCCGCCGGGCTGCGCCTTGATGGGAAAGATATGTCCGGGCGTCACCAGGTCCTCCGGTCGCGCGTTCCGCTTGACCGCGGCACGCACCGTAATCGCCCTGTCCTGGGCGGAAATGCCGGTGGTGACGCCTTCCGCCGCCTCTATGGAAACCGTGAAGTTCGTTGAAAACCGGGCATTGTTGCGGCTGACCATCAATTCCAGGTCCAGTTGCCGGCAGCGTTCCTCAGTGAGCGTCAGGCAGATCAGTCCCCTCGCATGGGAGGCCATGAAATTGACGTGGTCCGCCGTGACACACTCCGCCGCCATCAGGAGGTCGCCTTCGTTCTCCCTGTCCGCCTCGTCCACCAGGATCACCATCTTTCCCTGGCGATAGTCGGTGAGCACGTCTTCGATGTGGTCGACCTTGATCGTCTCCATTGTTCAGTTTTCCTCGTACTGCCGTTCGGACTGCAGCAGACGCTGCAGATATCTCGCCAGGATGTCCACCTCGATATGCACCCCGTCCCCTGCCGCAAGCCCTCCCAGGGTCGTCATCGACAGGGTATGGGGGACCAGGGTCAGCTCGAACAGTGTCTCTTCACCATCATCTGTCACCCGGTTGGAGGTCAGGCTGACTCCATTCACCGCCACGGAACCCTTGATCGCCACGTAACGTCCCAGGTTCCGGGGCACCCGAATTCGCATCCAGGTGGATTCCTCCCCGGTCACAACGGAATCCAACACGCCGGTGCCGTCCACATGCCCCGATACCAGGTGACCGCCGAGAGGCTTCGCGAGGGTGAGCGCGGATTCCAGATTCATTCCGTCGCCGACTTTCCACTCGCCCACCAGGCACCTGTCCATGGTTTCCCTGGAAACATCGAAGCGGCCAATGCCGCCGTCAAGGCGTGTCACGGTGAGGCATACGCCATTCACCGCGATGCTGTCACCGGCGCGGATGGTCTCCGACTCGAGGGTCCCGAGATCCACAAACAGCGTCAGGCCGTCCGGTACCGGCTCGATGCCGGAAATTCTCCCCCTCGCTTCGATGATTCCGGTAAACATGCCGTCAGCCTTTCCCGGGCTCGATGTCCAAGGTCAGGCGCAGGTCCCGCCCGACCGTGCGGATGTCGCGGAACGACAGACGTCTTCGGTCCGCCAGGGCTTCGATTCCGGGGATCAGGAACATGTCATGGGCATCGCCACCAAGCAGGTCCGGCGCCATGTAGACGACCAGTTCATCCACCAGCCCCCTGGCCAGCATGGCGCCGCTCAGCCTCGAGCCCGCTTCCAGCATCACCTCGTTGACCTCGCGCCGCCCCAATTCCGCGAGCACCTCCTGTGGATCGATGCCGCCCCCCTGCATGGCACAACCAACCACTTCCACGTTCTTCTGCGGGTACCGGTCCGCGTCCGCCACGATTTCCGGATCCGTCATGATCAGCACATTGCCCGGTTCCGCCAGGATCGCAGCGTCTACGGATGTGCTCAGGCGGCTGTCAAGAATCACCCGTAGGGGCTGGCGCCGGATTCCGGGGAGGCGGGCGGTCATCCTGGGATTGTCTCTCAGGACGGTACCGATGCCTGTGACGACGGCCGCGCTGGCCGCCCGCAAACGGTGGGCATCCCGGCGCGCGGCTTCCGATGTGATCCACTGGCTTTCCCCGCTGACCATGGCTGTCTTGCCATCGAGGCTCGCGGCGATCTTCAGCGTGATCCAGGGCACGCCCCGGGTCATCCGGCGGACAAAACCGCGATTCAGCCGGAGCGCATGTTGCTGGTTGGTGCCCACATCCACACTAATGCCGGCCTGGCGAAGGGCTGCGATGCCGACGCCGTTCACCTGCGGATTCGGATCCTCCATGGCACAGACGACCCGGCTGATTCCCGCCTTGATGATGGCATCCGTGCATGGAGGGGTGCGGCCGTGAACGCAACAGGGTTCCAGGTTCACATACAGCGTTGCGCCCTTGGCATGCCTGCCCGCCTGACGCAGCGCGTGGATCTCCGCATGGGGTTCTCCGGCGAACCGGTGCCATCCCTCACCCACCACCACGCCATTTCGGGTGATCACGCAGCCCACCCGCGGGTTGGGATGCGTCGTGCAGGTCCCTTTTGTGGCCAACTCGAGCGCCCGTGCCATGAACCGGTGATCATCCCCCGGGGGATGGTCGTAGGTTGCGGGAATCTCCTGGCGGCCTTCGGGCTGGGCGCCGATGGATTCCCTGAATTCCCGGATACCTGGAAAAATGGCCATGGACTGCTTCCGTCCGGGTCAGTCCCGGGAGTTGACGAACAAGGACAACTGCACCTTGTTGTTGTCGCTCAGGGTTTCCTTGAGCCGCTCCACCTCGTCACTGAAGGCTTCGAGGTCCTGGAAATTGCGGTAGACCGACGCGAACCTGACGTAAGCGACCTCATCCAGTTCCCGCAGTTCCTCCATGACTTCCCGGCCGATCTGCTTGGCCAGGACTTCACGTTCGCCGCCGTGGGCGAATTTCCGCATCAGACGATTCAGGGCCGCGGCCACGATCCCGCTGTCCACGGGCCGCTTTTCCAGTGCGCGGTCGACGCCCCTCCGGAGCTTCTCCTCGTCGAAGCGTTCCCGGCGTCCGTCGGACTTGATGACCCGGGGCAGTTGCAGCACCGGCTGCTCCAGGGTGGAAAACCGCTCTCCGCACTGCTGGCATTCCCGGCGCCTGCGCACGGCATCGCCGTTGTCTCCGAGCCGGGAATCGACGACCCTGGTATCGGTGGCGGTGCAGTAGGGACAGCGCATCATCCGGATCGGGGGATGTCAAGGACTGGTATCCGCCTCCGCGCCTTCCTTGACCACCGGCATGAGGTCTTCCCGGCTGATGCCAAGCGACAGCACCGTGGGGCTTGCAACGAAGATGGATGAATAGGTGCCCACCAGAACGCCCACCAGCAGCGCCAGGGCGAATCCATGGATCACCTCCCCGCCGAGAAACAGCAGCGACAGCACCACGAACAGCGTGGTCAACGAGGTCAGCAGCGTGCGTGGAAGAGTTTCGTTGACGGACTGGTTCATCACCGCGATCGGCTGGGACTTGCGCAACTTGCGGAAATTCTCCCGCACCCGGTCGAACACGACGATGGTGTCATTGAGAGAGTAGCCGATGACTGCCAGCACGGCCGCCAGCACCGCCAGGGAAAAATCCAGCTGGAACAGCGAAAACATCCCGACCGTGATCAGCACATCATGCACCAGCGCCACCACCGAGCCCACGGCAAAACGCCATTCGAAACGGAAGGTGACATAGATCAGGATGCCGATCAGGGCATACAGCATGGCAAGGCCGCCCTTTTCCTTAAGTTCATCCCCGACCTGGGGGCCGACGAACTCCACCCTGCGCATCTGCACGGCACAGTCCTGCACCACGCCGCTGCGGTTGCAAAGCTGGTTCCCGGTCCCGGCCTGTTCGGCCAATACCTCCCCGGTGGGACTTCGCAGGGACTGCATCACCGCAGAACTCAGCTCCGCCGCCTTGATCTCCTCCCGCTCCGCGGTTACCGGGAGGCGGATCAGTACGTCCCGGGAGGTGCCGAAGTGCTGGACGACGGCATCAGCGAAGCCCCCCTCGGCCAGCGCCGAACGTACACCCTGGATTTCCACCGCATCGCTGTAGCCCACCTCCACCAGGGTGCCGCCGGTGAAATCGATGCCGAAATTCAGGCCGCGGACCGCAATGGAGCCGATGCTCACCACCAGGACAATCACGGACACGAACATGGCCGACCGGCGCCTGCCGAGGAAATCGATACTGGTATTTCTGACGAGCTGAAATTTCATGTGACGTCTCCTGCCGGACCGCTAAATCAGCAACTGCCGAACATTCCTGCCCCCGTAATACCAGTTCACCAGCACCCGCGTCAGCAGGATGGCGGTAAACATGGAGGTCAGGATGCCGATGCTCAGCGTCACCGCAAAACCCTTGATGGGCCCGGTGCCGAAATTGAACAGCACCACGGCGGCGATGAGCGTGGTCACGTTGGCGTCCACGATGGTGGACAGGGCCTTGTCATAGCCAAGGTGGATACTGGCCTGGGGCGAATTGCCGTTACGCAGTTCCTCCCGGATACGCTCGAATATGAGCACGTTGGCGTCCACCGCCATACCCACCGTTAGCACGATGCCGGCAACTCCCGGCAACGTCAGCGTTGCCTGGAAGAAGGACAGCACTGCAACCATGAGCACAAGGTTCGTGGTCAGCGCGATGTTCGCCGCCAGGCCGAACAGGCGGTAATAGACCAGCATGAAAACCAGCACCACGGCGAATCCCACCACCACGGACATGAACCCCTGGTCGATATTGGCCTTGCCAAGGCTCGGGCCCACGGTACGCTCCTCGATAATCTCCACCGGCGCCGCGAGGGAACCGGAACGCAGCATCAACGCCAGGTCCCGTGCCTCATCCACGCTGTCGATGCCCTCGATCTGGAAGCGTTTGCCGAGCTGGTCACGGATCACTGGTGCGGTGATCACCTCCTCGAGCTTGCGGCTCACCCGCTTCGGCACGCCGCTGTCGTCCAGAACCACGTTGCCCTCGGCATCCTTCTCTGTCTCCGAGGTGTTTTCCACGTAGACCACCGCCATGCGGTTGCCGATGTTGTCCGCGGTGATGCGGCTGTTCTTGCGCGCCCCCTCGGCATCCAGGGTGATGCTGACGATGGGAGATCCGGTCTGGGATTCGATGCTCGCTGCGGCATCGACGATATTGTCGCCGGAATAGATGATGCTTCGCTTGAGCAGGATACGCCGGCCGTCACGGAACCTGTACAAACGCGCGCCTGCCGGAGACTGCCCGCTCCGCTCGGCTTCCGCGGTGTTTTTCTCGTCCACCATCCGCATTTCCAGGGTGGCCGCCCTGCCGAGTATCCGCTTGGCGCGTTCGGTGTCCTGCACGCCGGGCAGCTGAATCACGATCCGGTTGTCGCCCTGTTGCTGCACGACCGGTTCCGCGACCCCGAGCTGGTCGATGCGATTGCGCAGGGCAGTCATGTTCTGTTCCAGGGAAAACCTGCGGATCTCGTCGATCTGGGTCTGGCTGAGGTCGGCGCGGAACACATCTGGCCGGACCTCGTCCATCTCCAGGTCCAGTTCCCCCAGCTCCCTTTCCACCAGCCTGACGGCTTCGTCGCGCTGTTCGGGGTTGCGCATGGTGACCTCTACCGCGCCGTCCCCGGCAATGCGCAGCCCGCGATAGCGCAGCTTGCCCTCCCTGAGAACCAGGCGAATATCATCCTCGTACCGCTCCCGGGCATTGTCGATGGCGGTTTCCATGTCCACTTCGAGAAGGAAATGGACGCCGCCGCGCAGGTCGAGACCGAGGTACATCGGATGCGCCCCGGAATTCAACAGCCAGTCCGGCGCGCCGGACACCAGGGTCAGTGCCGAGCTGTACTGGTCTCCGAGATTTTGCGCCATGGCGTCCCGGGCGCCGAGCTGGTCCTCACTGCTGGCAAATCGGACCCGGATGCCGCGGTCATCCTGTATCAGTGACAGGGGCCTGATCGCGGCGGCATTGAGAATGCCCTGCACCCTTTCCAGAGCCCCCTGGTCCAGCGACAGTCCGCGCGCACCACGGATGGTCATACCGGGATCGTTGCCGAAAATGTTCGGCAGTGCGTAATACATCCCGCACACCATCACCAGCGCAACCACAATGTATTTCCACCAGGGTGTCTTATTCAGCATGGGTATTCGGATTCGGTATATTCCCGTTTGTTCCCGACCGGGCCGTGAAACGGCGGCACGGGATTACTGATCTGACTGCGCCGGTAGTTCCGAACCGTCGGACTGTTCCGCCTGCTCGGACTTGTCGGACTTGCCGGACTTGCCGGACTTTTTGGGCTTGTCGGCCCGGTTCGACTTGATGGTTCCCTGGGGCATCATCTGCGCGATGGCGAACCGCTGCACCCGCAACTCCACCCCGTCCGTCACTTCCACCGTGACAAAGTTTTCCCCAACACCGGTGATCCGGCCCAACACGCCGCCATTGGTCACCACCTCGTCGCCCTTGGACAGATCCGCTACCATGTTGCGGTGTTCCTTGGCCTTTTTCTGCTGCGGGCGGATGAGGAGGAAATAGAAGATGACGAACATGAGGACGAGCGGCAACAGACCGATCAGTCCGCCAGTACCGCCGGAACCCGACTGGGCCCATGCATCTTGGATAAAAAAGTTCATGATATTTCCCTGAAAATACAGGTTAATTATTGAAAAATTTATGCTTTACCGGATGGGCTCCGGCAACAGGCGCGGTATTATGCCATAACGCATCCCAAGTGATGGGGGCGACGGAATAGAAAATCCACAAGATCGGTGCATTTCGGCGGGCCAGAACGGCGTCCGCTTGCCGGGAATTCACCCGAATGGGCCGCCTGCAAACCACGTACTCCCCGTCCATGGGCGCTAGAATCCGCCCATGGACTGGCCCCTCGCATTGATCCTGTTACTGCTCGTCCTCACCCTCGGTGCATGGGCCGCGGGCTGGTTTGTCTACCCTTTCGGCCTGCTGGTGCTGGCGGCCGCGACTGTGGCAAGGATTCTCCAGATTCTGTCCGGGAAAAAGCATGGATGAGATTCCCGTTGCCGTCGAGGCCGTCCTCGGCGGCACCATTGACCGACTGACACCGATACCCGGCGGCAGCATATGCCGTGTATACCACCTGGAACGCGGCGGCCGCAGCTGGTGCCTGAAAACCCGCACCGGCGCACCGGCCGACTTCTTCCTTGCAGAGCGGGACGGAATCGACGCCCTCGGCGCCGGCGGCGAGGTACGGGTACCCGAGGTGGTCGATTGCGGTGCTTCCCACATCCTGCTGGAATGGCTGCCCCCTGCGGGGCATGGACCGGACGACGCCGAGCAGCTTGGCAGGCAGCTGGCCGGGTTGCATTCGCGCGCCGTAGCGGGATTCGGGTTTGCGCGGAACAACTACTGCGGGCTGACGCCCCAGGACAACACCCGGCACACTGACGGCCATGTGTTTTTCGCGCGCTGCAGACTCGGCGTCCAGGGTCGCTTGGCCCACGATGCCGGCCTGCTGCCTCCCCGTGATCGCCGGCGCCTCGAGCGGCTGGCGGACAACCTGCGGCGGTGGATTCCCATCCAGCCGCCATCGCTGATTCATGGAGACCTCTGGAGCGGCAACATCCATTTCAGCGCCCACGGTCCCACCCTGATCGACCCTGCGGCCCATCACGGCTGGGGCGAGGCGGACCTGGCGATGACCCGCCTGTTCGGCGCCATGGCCCCGCCCTTCTATGCCGCCTACAACGAGGTCCGCCCCCTCGAGCCCGGATTCGATGAGCGGGCACCACTCTACAATCTCTATCACCTGCTCAACCATCTCAACCTCTTCGGCAGCGGGTGGCTGCCCCGGGTCCACGCGGTCCTCGACCGCTATGCCTGAACATGCGTGATGCCGGATTCAGCCGCGCCGTGGTGATCATCCTGATCGCCATCCTCCTGTTCGACATCCAGGGCGCGATCATCAAGTTTCTCGGCGACCGCTACGGCATTCCCCAGATTGCCACGTTCCGCAACATATTCGGACTCCTTCCCGCCCTGCTGCTGGTCTACCTTGCCAGGACCGGGGTTCGGGGTCCGGCGCGCTTCCGTTTGCGCCAGTGGCCACTCGCCGTGCTGCGGGGCGCTTCCATTGCCTGCGCACAGTATTGCCTCTACCTGTCCCTGACCCTGATGGAGTTTGCCACTGCATCCACGCTCGCCTTTGCCGGTCCCCTGTTCATCACGGCGCTGTCCGTACCCATACTGCGCCACCATGTGGGTGCCGTTCGCTGGCTCGCGGTCATCGTCGGCTTCGTGGGCATCGTTCTGGTCATGCGGCCCCGGGGGGACATCTTCCAGTGGGTTTCCCTCCTGCCGATCTGCGCCGCCTTCGGCTATGGCCTGTCGAGTGTGCTTGTCCGCCTGTTCGACGACGCAAGCACCACCGCAGTCATCAATTTCCACACCACGCTCAGCGCCCTGGTGTTCACTTTCCTACTGATGCTTGCCACCGACTCCTACATCACGGTATCCAGCGTAGAGGACTGGATGTGGATGCTGCTCATGGGACTTGTCGGGGGCATGGCGGTCTTTTCGCTGATCGCCGCATACCGGCTGACCCTGCCGAGCAACCTTTCCCCGTTCGAATACTTCGGCATTCCGTTCTCCTTCGTGATCGGCTGGGTGGTATTCGGCGAGGCCCCGTTCGAACGGCTGATCCCCGGGGTCTTCCTGATCGTCGGCGGCGGGCTGCTGATCTTCTGGCGCGAGAGGCGCCCGGTAAAATGATTGGCTGCCGTCGACAAAAGAATCCGGCCTGATCGCAGGATTACGGGTCGTCCCGTTGCTGGAATTCGTCCGCCGGCAAATGATCTGTGCCGGTTTCCGAAGCCCGTCGACATGCGGACCGGTCAGGCCAAGTCACCGCGGCCTTTCCCGGTTGCCAGATTTGGCCGCTGACCGGCCCGGCATGCTCAAGAAAACAGGCGGGAAATCAGTGGGTTGCCTGGGTTTCCACCTGTATGGTCACGATATCCGTGTCATGGTACTGCTGATGATGGACCGAGGATGCGAGATGCCGTAACAGCCGCAGCGATATCTCGCGTTCGGCATGGCTCTCCTCTGCCCTTTCACCGAGCAGCGCAATCCGGTCCTGGAGGTTATCCTCTCCAGGAGCGGCAATGAACTCCAGGAACGCGCTGCCGGTCTCCTTGTGCGCGGTGAGCAGCAGGCGCCGCTGTAATTCACCCGTCCCTTCCGCTTCCCCTTCCCCATGCTGCAACAGCGTCAGCAACGTCTCCTCGGCGGCGGCTTCAAGACGCTGGGTCATATCGTCTCCCCAGCCGCTGCGGGATGAGAACTCCGAGAGGAACTGCCTGATCCTGGGCAGTTCGGAGATGTCGAACGGAACCTGCAGCCGGCGTCGACGGGGTGCGGTCAATTCCAGGAACAGGGTCATGCCAATCGCCACGAGACCGCCCGCCGTCATGCCGTTCTCAAGCAGGCCGCCGGCGAAACCGGCAAAATACTCGGGAAATATCTGTCCATTCTGGAACCCCACACCGGCCCAAAAGGAAATACCGGCAATCAACCCCTTGCGGTAATCGATGCCGTCCTGGACCACGATCTTCATCCCGAGCACGAAGAGCATCGCCAGCAGCACCGTGATATACGCCGCCACGACCGGTCCCGGTATTGCGAGCACCATGGAAAGCGCCTTCGGGATGAACGCCACGACGATGATCACCGCGCCCAGGGCGATCCCGACACGGCGGGCGGCCACCCCGGTAAGCTCGGTTACCGATACCGCCGTCGAGTAGGTCGTGTTCGGGACCGTGGCGGCAATGCCGGACAACAGGTTGCCCATCCCGTCCGCTGCCACCGCGCCCTGCACGGCCCGGAAATCCACCGCCCGGGGCCGGCGCCATGAGACCCGCTGAATGGCAACCGAATCGCCGATCGTTTCGATGGCGCCGACGAGTGTCACAAAGACGAATCCCGGAAGCAGTGTCCAGAATACCGGACCGAAATCGAGATCGAGGCCGGGCCACGAGCCTGCCGGCAGGCCGAACCAGGAAGCCTCCGCCACCATGCCCGTGTCATAGATGCCATAAATTCCGGCAGTGATGCCACCGGCAACAACACCGATGACGGGCGCCCACAGTCGCAGCACGCCCGTTGCCCTGAGCGCGATGCCGGCGATCACGAGCAATGTCAGCAGCGCACTCACCGGAGCAGCCGACGCGGCGCTTCCCTCGGGCACCTCCTTCAGCAACCCGAAGATGATCGGCATGACGGTGACGGGAATCAGCATGATGACAGTTCCCGCAACGGTGGGTGTCAGGATCCGGCGAAACAGCGACAGACGGGTAGCGAGCGCGAACTGGAACAGCGCGGAGACGACGACGAGGGTCGCGAGCATCGCTGGGCCGCCCTTGGCGATCGCCGCTACGCAGATCGCGATGAAGGCCCCTGACGTACCCATGGCAAGGACATAACCTGCGCCCAGCCTGCCGACCCGGACAGCCTGCAGGACCGTTGTTGCGCCACTGATCATGACCGCCGCAAAGACGGCCCAGGTCAGAAAGTCTTCAGTACCGCCCGCTGCCCGCACGACAATTGCCGGCGTGAGCACGATGCCGCCCAGGATCAGGATCGCGAGCTGGAGACCGAGACCGAACGACAGCAGCGGCGGCGGCTTCTCGTCCGCCTCGTACCGGATTCCCCGCCGCAGGTCGGTGTCGCCCGCGGTCATGCCCTGCCCCCTGGCCGCAATCGGCGAAGCGCAGGGGAGCCGCCTGTTACGGGAACGGGCGTCGTGCCCAAGGACTGATTTCCAGGAGCGGAGCAGAAATGCCTGGTCCACGGGATGTCATTCATCGCAAACTGTCTTGTTCGAATCACGTTGTTTGGATTCCCTGCAAATACTGGGAGGGTTCGCCTGCCTCAAGGCAGGCAGCATCGCTGGATAAGGATCCGGAGTCACCCAGAAACACTGGCGTTATTTGGTCAGCAAATATTATTACGAGGAAACCTCCGGCTCTCGTGCTAACTGTATCCAAAACCTGACACTGGTTTCAACCGATTTTCACGAAAGCTACTGAACGGGATTTGGCGTGCGAGATGCGGCGCACTACGTTTGGTGATGATCCGATCATTTCGCCTTAAGGGGCTGCGGGACTTCTGTGAGAGATACCATCCGTGGCATCCCTACCCAGGGGGCCCAGAAGATTCGCCGCATGCCGACGGCAGTCGACACAGCCAATACGACCGGAGATATTGCAGCTTTCCGGGATGGGGTACACCAGCCGAGGGAATCAGGATATCTGAGGAGATCAAGCAGTTCGGTTCTCCCCACGCCGGGGAAAATGCAGATGAATCGGCACCGCTGGGGAATGCGGGCACGCCTGATGGATGGCAAGGCAGGCGCGAGGAAGTCGGTGATGCAACCCGAGAAGGATTGCCGGCCTTCATCCAGGCCCGTTCATTCAACGGGTCCAACGCGAGGACATTGGTGGCGTTGATCGGTACCAGGCAGGATCAGAACCATGAAGTCCGTGAGTACCCTGCAACCTGTCGTGCCGGACCGGACAACGGGAAACCGGGGACGGCATATGCCGCGAGGAATACACCGCCCCCGGATCGGGATCAACTCAGATCATACCGGTCAAGGTTCATCACCTTGTCCCAGGCCGAAACGAAGTCCCTGACGAATTTCTCCCCGGAGTCCGCGGCCGCATAGACCTCGGCAAGGGCGCGCAATTCGCTGTTGGAACCGAAAGTCAGATCCACGCGGGTACCCGTCCATTTCCTCTCGCCGGTCTTTCGGTCCCTCCCTTCGTACACGTCGCCGTCTTCCGGGGTCGGCGCCCAGTTCGTGCCCATGTCCAGCAGATTGACGAAAAAGTCGTTGCTCAGGACACCGGGCCGGTCTGTGAAGATGCCGTGACCGGCATCATCCGCATTGGTGCCGAGTGCCCGCATGCCTCCCACCAGCACGGCCAGTTCCGGCAGTGTCAGCGTCAGCAGCTGCGCCCTGTCCACCAGCTGTTGCTCGGGGGATACCGTGTACTTCGCCTTCCGGTAGTTGCGGAAGCCGTCGGCAGCGGGTTCGAGGACCGAGAAGGATTCCTCGTCGGTCTGCGCCTGGGAGGCGTCCGTGCGCCCCGGAGTAAACGGCACGGTGATGTCGATGCCGCCATCGCCCGCCGCCTTTTCCACTGCAGCACAGCCGGCAAGGACGATGATGTCCGCCATGGAGACTTTCCTGTCCCCGGACTGCGACGCGTTGAAATCGATCCGGATGCCTTCCAGCACGTCCAGCACCTTCGTGAGCTGGTCGGGCCGGTTGACCTCCCAATCCTTCTGCGGCGCCAAGCGTATGCGGGCCCCGTTGGCACCACCCCGCATGTCTGATCCGCGGAAGGTGGAGGCTGACGCCCAGGCGGTGGAGACCAGCTCGGACACGGAAAGACCGGAGTCCCTGACCCGTTCCTTCAGCGCGCCGACGTCGGCGTCGTCGATCAGTTCGTGGTCCACTTCGGGAACCGGATCCTGCCAGTTCAGTTCCTCCCCGGGAACTTCCGGGCCGAGGTAGCGGGACCGCGGCCCCATGTCCCGGTGGGTCAGCTTGAACCAGGCACGGGCGAACGCATCGGCGAATTCATCTGGGTTTTCGTGAAACCGCCTGGCAATGGGCTCGTAGATCGGATCCATACGCATCGACATGTCCGCCGTCGTCATGATGATCGGCACTTTCCTTGACGCATCGTCGGAAGCCGGAGCCTGGTTGCCGTCGGTGGACTCCTTCGGGGTCCATTGCCAGGCGCCAGCCGGGCTCTTCGTCAGCTCCCACTCGTTTCCGAACAGCATGTCGAAATATGAGTTGTCCCATTTCGTCGGCGTGGGTGTCCAGGATCCTTCCAGGCCGCTGCCGATCTGGTCTGCGCCCATGCCGCTACCATGGCTGCTTCTCCAGCCCAGGCCCTGCTCCTCGATGTGCGCGGCCTCGGGCTCCGGCCCGACCAATGCGGCATCACCAGCGCCGTGGCACTTGCCGAATGTGTGACCGCCTGCGGTAAGCGCCACGGTCTCCTCGTCGTCCATCGCCATGCGGGCAAACGTCTCACGCACATCACGCCCGGAAGCGATGGGATCCGGCTTGCCGTCCGGCCCTTCCGGGTTCACGTAGATCAACCCCATCTGGACCGCTGCCAGCGGATTTTCCAGGTCCCGTTCACCCGAGTAGCGTGCTTCCGCCAGCCAAGTGTCTTCCGTCCCCCAGTAGATGTCCTTCTCGGGCTCCCAGATGTCCTCGCGGCCGCCGGCGAATCCGAAGGTTTTGAAGCCCATGGACTCCAGGGCCACGTTGCCCGCGAGGATGTAGAGATCGGCCCAGGACAATTTCCGGCCATGTTTCTGCTTGATCGGCCACAGCAGGCGGCGCGCCTTGTCCAGGTTGACGTTATCCGGCCAGCTGTTGACGGGAGCGAAGCGCTGGTTGCCGGTCCCCGCCCCGCCCCGGCCGTCACCGGTGCGATAGGTCCCGGCGCTGTGCCAGGCCATGCGGATGAACAATGGGCCGTAATGGCCGTAGTCCGCCGGCCACCAGTCCTGGGAATCCGTCATCAGGTCGTGCAGTTCTTTCTTCACGGCGTCGAGGTCCAGCTTCCGGAATTCCTCGGCATAGGTGAAATCCCTTCCCATGGGGTTGCTCCCGGGTGAATGCTGGCGCAGAACGTCCAGATTCAACTGGTCCGGCCACCAGTCCCGGTTGGAGGTTCCCCCGCCTGCGGAATGGACGACGGGGCATTTGCCTTGGTTGCTCATTGGATCAACTCCTGTCAGAGACGACGGTTGTTTGGTTTGAAACCTCAGTTGTACGTAAACATGAACGTTTTGTGAATTCGATTGTATCTATTAATTCAATCGAAAATACACATGTTATTCCTTTTCCCATGCATCGGCAGGCATCCTGACCGCGGCCAATACCTGTAGTTCGGATCATCCTTCCGGGATGCGAGGTACCATGGTCGTGGTGAAGCCGGACCACCAAAGCACCGGCGCCCGTGAACGACCGGCAGGATCGAACCCGGGACAGCACCGATGCGAACCCGCGTCCGGTACTGCACGTTCCGATTTGTCGTGACGGTGCGCCCTCCCGACCGGGGGAATCAATGGTCAGGCCGTCCCGAATCCGGATCAGGGTGAGCCACCGGCAGGACTGTCCGGCACTACCGGATTTGCGAACACTCCTGAAGGAAAAGAGGTCATTGGGGAGATTCCGCTTTACATTTGCGGCGCGTCACCCTAATTTTCGAGCTGCCCACTGCGGAGATGGCAGTCATGACCTTCCGAATTCTGGCCATGGGTGGTGACGGGATCGGCACAGAAGTCCTGGACCAGGGTATCCGGCTGATTGACAGCCTCAGCACCACGTACGGGGTCTCCATAGACATCACCGAAGATTTTCTCGGGGGCGCCGCCTATGACCGTTTCGGGACATTCTGCCGTGATGAAACCGTTGTCCGGGCCAAACAGTCGGATGCCATTCTGGTGGGAGCCGTAGGCGGACCCAAATGGGATGGCATCACCATGGAAGGGGGCCCAGAAATGCAGGACGGACTGATGCGCCTGCGCAAGGAACTGGACTGTTTTGCCGGACTGCGGCCCGCCAAGGCATTCCCGGTTCTCGAGGATCGAACCCCATACCGGCCGGGGCTGGCAAGCCGGGCGGATATCATGGTCCTGCGGGAAATGTGCGGAGGGGCATTTTTTGGCGTCCCAAGGGGCGTCGAAACCGATCGTGACGGGAAGCGGGTGGGATTCGACAATTCCCTGTATACCGAGAGCGAAATCGTCCGGATCGCCCGGGTGGGATTTGAACTGGCCCGCCGCCGGAGCGGTCGGTTGTGCTCGGTGGACAAGGCCAATGTCATGCAGACCTATGTACTGTGGCGGGAGGTGATCCGGGAAATGGCCACGGAATACCCCGACATCGAACTCACCGTCCTGTACGCCGACAATGCCGCCTACCAGCTTGCCCGCAATCCCATGGCATTCGATGTCATCGTCGGTGACAACCTGTTCGGCGACATTTTCAGCGACCAGGCTGCCGTTGTCTGCGGCAGCCTGGGCATGTTGCCGTCCGCCTGCCTGCAGCATCTGCCGGCAGAGAACGAGACCGCCCGCGGGATCTATGAACCGGTACATGGCACCGCACCGGACATTGCGGGCCTGGATCAGGCCAATCCCATCGGAATGCTTCTGACCGTTGCGATGATGGCCGAGTATTCCATGGGGCGATCCGATCTGAAGCAGGTCATTGAAACCGCCGTGGAGCGGTCGCTCGCAGAAGGCATTCGGACACCCGACCTGGGCGGCTCGGCGACCTCACAGGAGGTCACGGACGCCGTGATCCGGCATATCCGGGCATGAGGTCCGTAGGCACCTTGATGACAGCAGTCTGCCCGGTTGCCGTGAATGTAGACATGCCGTTCAGCAGCGAACTACCGCCAAGTCCGGATCCCCTGGGATAGTAGATCGTGCCGCCGTGCAGCCGGCCTGGGGTTCGGATATCAGCTCCCTGGTCGTACTTCGGATTGCCGATCAGGATGCCATTGCCCGCCGGTATTCGGATAAACACACTCTGTCCATGGCCGCCGGACTCGATCAGCAAGACCCGGAGGTCCGAATCCTCGCAGAGTCGTTCCGCCAGGGTGCAGCCCGCGGAACCGGCACAGCAATCGCCTAACGCACCGTAGCCGTAGAATATCCGTCACATTCAGACGATATCCTGGTTTCTGCTGCGGCGCTCATCCCATATGCGAAGCACTTCGATTCGCCCCTTCCTGATCCGATATATGACCGAAAATGGAATATTCGGCATCGAAAACTCCCTGACACTGTCCCACTCGGTAGAATGCCCGATTTCCGGATTGAGCCCTAGAAGAGATTCAGTGGCACGAAACTGATTCTTGGCCTTGGACGTACCCTCGGGAAAAACCTCGACATAGTAGCGACGCATCCATACGAGATCGTCTCTCGCACTGGCCAGATAGACGATCTTCATGAACAGCCTACCTATTTGGCATCGCTGATCGGAATATCTGGCTCCGGGAGATCATCTTCTTTATCAGTACCCCATTTCTCCACCCAGGAGTTCATCGCCTCGCTGGATATGAAAACTCCATTTTCTGCGTCAGCTAGCGCGTTCTCGATTGCATGGCGCTTCTCATCGCAGGCGGACAAGTAGGCTTCGATCGCCTTGGTTGCAATCCACGATGAGGAACGATCCCGCCGCCTGGCTTCGGCTTCCAGTCTGGATCTGATATCCGCATCCATTCGGAGGGAAAATGGGACACTTGGCATGATGCGGGAAAAACTGTTTAACTACATTGTATTATTATGTATTACAGTATATTCAAAAGACGAGATCAAGTCAAAAAACAATACAAATCGGCACTTCAGACAACGACGTAAATGACCACCGATTGTTATGACTTCCATCATGTGGATTTATGATGCCAGGAACAGAATCGAACTGCCGACATAGGGATTTTCATTTCTCATTCCGGGCTGGACACTGCTGATCAGAGTCCTGGGGGACAGTTGAGATCAAAAGTGACAAAATCGGGAAAAGATACGCATTCGGAGTGAATGAGCCTGTAACCATCAATTGATGGAGTAAAGATATGGATTCAATAACCCCCATTTTCGTGTTGCCGGAAGATTCAAGCCTGGGACTGCGCGATCAGATTTGCGAGATGGTGAGTTCCGCCATTACCAACCAGGCGCTATCGCCGGAAAAGCGGTTACCCTCCTGTCGCGAAATGGCCGAACAGCTTGGTGTATCCAGGAACACGGTTTTTTCCGCCTACAATCGCCTGATGGATCTTGGGTTACTGATCGCAAAGAATCGATCCGGTTACTTCGTGAATCCGATTGCCCATGAACAGGATCTGCACGGTCACCGCGCGGACCTCTCGGACATACCTGCACCAGTCAAGTTCAAACCCCTGGGATTAGTGCCGGTCGACAACCCGCTGAACTGGAAGAGCTATACCTATCCCTTTATCTACAACCAGATCGATCCTGACCTGTTTCCGGTTGACAGCTGGCGCGAATGCACACGGCTGGCATTGAGGCGAACGAAGATGCCCGCATGGAGAGACGACTCTGTCGAAAGCGACAGCCCGCAGTTATTGCAACAATTGCGGCAACGCCTGTTGAGCACTCGCGGCATTTACATTGACAAGGACGAGGTACTGATTACCCTTGGGGCGCAAAATGCGCTCTACATTATTGGCGCGTCGTTTGCTCACAGGAAAAAACCCATTGCCATCGAAGATCCGGGATTTTCCTACGGGCGCAATGCGTTTCAGCTTGCCGGCAATAAGGTTGTCGGGGTTCCGGTAGACAACCAGGGCTTGATCGTGTCGCGTATTCCCGATAATTGCCAGCTGGTATTCACTACTCCCAGCCACCAGTTTCCCACGATGGTGACCATGACGAATCAACGCCGGAAAAAGTTACTTGAAGCGGCAGTCGCAAAAGACTTTCTGATCATCGAGGACGACTACGAAGCAGAGATGAATTTTTTCAACAATCGATCGCAGTCCCTGAGGTCGCTGGATAAGAACGGTCGCGTGATCTATGTCGGCAGCCTTTCAAAAACCCTGTCCCCCGGGATACGCCTGGGTTTCATGGTAGCCCACCGGGACATTATCCGGCAGGCCAGGATAGTCAGGGGCGTGATGATGCGCCATGCACCGACAATCGTGCAGGAAGTGGTGGCGCTCTTTTTTCAGCTCGGTTACTACGATTCCCACTTACGCAACATCGAGCGGCGCTACAAGCGGCGATGGCATGTCATGAATGACGCGATCAACAAGCACTTGGGGATGCTTGAACAAGCGCCGACCAGAGGCGGCACCTGTTTCTGGCTGACCGGGCCGAAGGGTTTTAATTCCACAGAACTCGGCGAGCGGCTCCGCGAACGGGGTGTATTGATCGATATCGGGGAAAGATTCAGCCTGAAGAAAGATCAGCGAAGTTTCAGGCTTGGATTCGCGTTTGTGCCCCTGAAAAAACTGGAGGAGGGAATTCGGATTATCTCAGAAGAAGTCAAACGTCAGATCTAGTACGAATCATCATATGGCGAGCACGGCAACCTCCATCACTAGTTGCAGGAACAATTTCACTCTTCCCGTTGTCAGGCGTACCGCTTTAACCGTAGCAGGTATTCCCGACTCTTGCCGGGCAACCCGTGTTCCGGTCCGAAAGTGGTGATGGGATACCCGGTGACAGTGGCGGATTCTGTCCCCCAAAAAACTTCAATCTGTCTCTCGACGATGCCGTCAGATTTTTGCGTTAATTGGAGTAGTGTTTTGCTTCACGGCTGCATGTCATGACCAACCCCGAGCCATTCAAGGTATTCGTTCCCAACGAAACCCTAGACAACATTCGTGAGAAAGTCGCGGCTTACCCCTGGCACGAAATGCCAGACGACGGAGGTTGGAAATACGGCACGAATCTGGATTACATGAAGGAAATCGCGACCTACTGGGTCAACGACTTTGACTGGCGGAAACAGGAGGCTGCGATCAATAGGTTTCCCCAGTTCATGGCGCAGGTAGATGGCATCGACGTTCACTTTATACACGAAATCGGCAGCGGCCCTTCACCGACCCCGCTGATTATCAGTCACGGTTGGCCTGGATCGGTCGTCGAGTTTATGGAGATCATCGATCCACTTGCGCATCCGGAACGCCATGGCGGGAAAATTGAAGACGCATTTACCGTGGTAGCGCCCTCGCTGCCGGGTTTTGGCTTCTCCGGCCGTCCGCCACGGCCCTATGGCCCGCGTAAAATGGCGGATGTCTTCAATACCCTGATGACCGGGATACTGGGTTACGACAGTTACATTGCCCAGGGAGGAGACTGGGGCGGTGCCATCTCATCCTGGCTGGGTCTGGAACACTCGGCTTGCAGGGCAATTCATATCAGCATTTTGACCATGAGACATCCAGCCGGCCCACAGGGACCGGAGGAAGAAGCCTGGGCGGAAAAATTTGAACGGGAGCAGGAGATTGAAAACGGTTACCGAATCCAGCAGGCCACCCGGCCACAAACCTTGAGTTACGCGATGATGGACAGTCCGGTCGGCGTCGCCGCGTGGATTATCGAAAAATTCAATTCATGGTCGGACATCGATGGCGATGATATCGAAAGCGCACATACCAAAGACGAGTTGCTGACCAACATCATGATCTATGTAGTTACCCGAACCTTCAACACGGCTTCGTGGATCTACTACGGCCGGCGCGAGGAAGGCGGGCGTACCCTGTCACCGGAAGGAAAAAGGGTGGAAGTGCCAACCGGGTGTGCCCTGTTTCCGAAGGAAGTGCTGGCCTGGCCACCCCGAAGTTATGTTGAACGCATCTACAATGTTCATCGATGGACCGAGATGCCCCGTGGCGGCCATTTCGGGGCGATGGAGGAGCCGGAACTTTTTATCGATGACCTGCGGGCCTTTGCGGGCAGTTTGCGCTAGTACCGGCAGGCATACATCCCGGTAATTCACATATCCCAATATCTACCCGGGCAGTTCGCAAGCTGACACAACGAGCCCTGTGTCCCGAGGTTCAGACCAGATGGCAGGCAACCCAATGATTGGGATGGACCTCTCGTAATTCGGGAATCTCCATACTGCAACGCTTCTCTGCAAAAGGACATCGTGTATGAAAATGGCAACCAGAAGGAGGGTCCATGGGACTTGGCACATCTCCTTTAAGCGCGGTGGATGAACGTTTGGCTTCCTTGTCCATGCTTGGGACAGCTGACAGCAGTGCCTTGGTATAAGGGTGCTTTACATCCAGGAAAAGTGATCGACGATCCGCCTTCTCGACGATTCTGCCCAGATACATGACAGCAATTTCATCGCATATATGCTGCACAACTGCCATGTCATGGGAAATAAACAGATAGGTCAGGCCAAACTCCCTCTGCAGTCGCGCCAGCAGATTGAGTATCTGTGACTGGATCGCCACGTCCAGGGCGGATACGGGTTCGTCGCAGACGATAAAGTCGGGGTTTGGAGCCAGTGCGCGGGCAACGCAGATCCGTTGCCGTTGACCGCCCGAAAACTGATGTGGATACAGTTTTTTCTGTTCAGGACGCAGTCCCACCAGGCTGAGCAGTTCCTCTACCCGCTCGTGCTGTTCTTCCGGTGTCCCGATCTTGAGAATCTTAAGGGGAGTTCTGATGATTTCGCCCGCGGTTGTCCGGGGGTTCATTGAAGAATAGGGATCCTGGAAAATGATCTGCATATGGCGGCGATAGTTCCGCAGGTCGTTTTCATTCAGCCGGCAGATATCGGTCCCTTTCAGAACCACCGAGCCGGATGTCGGCTCAACCAGGCGAAGTACGGAAAAAGCGGTGGTCGATTTCCCGCAACCGCTTTCTCCAACCAGGCCGAGCGTCCTGCCCGATGCGATTTCAAAGCTCACGCCATCCACTGCATACACGGTCGGTTGCTCCGCAAACAAGTGGGGTCTGCGTACTTTGAAGTAAGTTCGGAGGTTGTCGACCTTCAGGGAGACCTCGGAGTTCATGCGATCTCCCCTACCCGCCAGCAACTGGCGCAGTGGTTCTCTCCAACCGTTACTTCTGGCGGGACTTCTTCGTAGCATCGGTCGATGGCTTTATGGCAGCGAGGAGCAAATGAACAACCGGTTCCCAGCTGCGCCATACTAGGCACAACACCCGGGATCTCATTGAGTTCCACCCGTTCGGTCCCGGGGTCCGTCTTGAGAACCGGCACGCAGTTGATAAGGCCTTGGGTGTAGGGATGACGGGGATTGTCGATGATATCCCTCACCAGCCCTTCCTCTATCTTTCGGCCTGCATACATTACTGCCACGCGGTCGGCAAATTCGGCGATGACGCTCATATCATGGGTAATCAGTATCACCGAAGTTCCCATTTCTGCCTGGATCTGCCTCAGCAGTTCGAAAATCTGCGCCTGGATCGTTACGTCCAGGGCAGTCGTTGGTTCATCGGCAATCAGCACGCTGGGCTGGCAGGAAAGCGCCATTGCGATCATGATGCGCTGTCGCATGCCACCGGACAGCTCATGCGGATACTGGTTGATCCTCTGTTTGGGTGCCGGGATGCCGACAGCTTCCAGCATCTGCAGGGTTTTCTCTTTTGCCTGTGCAGAGTTTTTCGATTGATGCCGCCGGATATTTTCTGATACCTGGGTGCCGATCGTGAAAACCGGATTCAGCGATGTCATGGGCTCCTGGAAAATCATGGAGATCTCGTTACCCCGAATATCCTCCATCTCGCTTTCCGTCAACTGCAGCACATCGGTACCATTCAGCAATATCTGGCCAGTGGCGATGTTGCCGGGCGGCACAGGTACCAGGCGCATGATCGACAGGGCTGTCATACTCTTCCCACAACCACTTTCACCGACAATTCCCAGCGCCTCGCCCGGCAAAAGGTGGAGGTCCAGTTGATTCAGCACCCGGACATTTCCGGCTTTGGTGGAAAAGTCCACGCTCAATCCCTTTACCTGCAGCAGTGATTCCTGCTTCATAGTTCCCTCAACTTGGGATTGAGCGCATCGTTCAGGCCGTCACCTACCAAACTGACGCCCAGCACGGTCAGGAAAATTGCGAATCCCGGGAAAGTGATGGTCCACCAGGAATCCCAGATGTATTCCCTGGAAGAACCGATCATGTACCCCCAACTGAATGCATTGGGATCTCCCAATCCGAGAAAACTCAGGGCCGCCTCGAACAGGATCGCGGTGCCGACATTCAACGCAATGGCAACGATCAGGGGAGGCAGCGCGTTGGGGAGGATTACTTTGGCCATGATACTCGCGTTTCTGGCTCCCATGGCCCGTTCCGCCTTGACGTATTCCATTTCCTTGATCTTCAGGAATTCCGCCCGCGCCAATCGCGCCATGCCGGTCCAGCTTACGACAGCGATAGCCAGGACGATCAGGTAGATACTGGGGGTAAACAGGGAAATCAGCACCATGACAAACAACATGGGGGGCAGGACCTGAAAGAACTCGGTCACCCGCATCAGCAGGTTGTCGACCCAGCGGCCGTAGTAACCGGCCAGGACACCGATGGTGACCCCAATAATTGCCGTACAGACAGTCGCGGAAAAACCGATGGCCAGGGTGACGGAGGCCCCGTGTATGATGCCGGTCAGGACGTCCCGGCCAAGATAGTCCGTTCCCAGCAGAAATTCCTCGCCCGGAGGCGTCATCGGGGCTCCGACCATTGCAAAGGGGTCGCCGGGATGGATCGTCAGCCCGAAAACCGCCGTCGTGATGACGAGGAGCCATAACACCAAGCCAAGCACTGCCGCCTTGTTGGCAAAGAACATGTGCCACAGTTCCGCCAGGGGGCGATCCGGCCGAACTGCAGCGTCTGTTTTTTCCCTGTTGCTCATATCCCTACCTGATTCGGGGGTCCAGAATTCGATATGAGGAATCGGTGATCAGGTTTGCCACCACTACCATCAGCGTGGAGAAAAACAGGATCCCCAGAAGCAGCGGATGATCACGACGCAGGATTGCGTTGAATGCCAGTTGTCCGATCCCGGGCCAGCTGAACACGGTTTCCACCACAACTGCCCCGGCAATCAGCTGGGAAAACTGCAGTCCAGCCATGGTAACCACCGGCAAGATTCCGTTCTTCAGGGCATGCTTGTAAACGACGACCCGCCGGGACAAACCTTTCGACCGGGCGGTTCTGATGTAATCGGATCCCAGCACATCCAGCATGCTGGCCCTGGCCAGTCTGCTGTAGACCGCGATGTATACGCTGGCCAGGGTTATCGCCGGGAGTACGAGATGTTTGAGAACATCGACAATCGCTTCCAGGCCCGTACCCTGGAATCCGGGTGTCTTCATTCCAGAAGCCGGAAACAACGGCAACAGATAGGCGAAGACGATCAGCAACATCAAACCGGTCCAGAATATCGGTGCTGCGAATCCCGAAAGGGAAAGCACGGTAACAACATGGCTGACAAGGCTTTTTGGCTTTTGCGCTGCGATAATTCCCAGAATGGTGCCGGTAATGAGGGCAAGGAAAAACGCGGTTGTTACCAGCAAAATCGTGGCCGGAAGATGATCCAGAATCAAATCTCGCACCGGCACACGGTGGGTGAACGAAAGACCAAAATCCCCACGCATCATTTTCCAGATATGGGTATGAAGCTGCGTGAAGAGGCTCTGATCAAGCCCATAGTCTGCCCGGAGCTTGGCCACCAATTCCGGGGTTGCACCACCCATATCCCCGATCATTGCCGTCACCGCATCCCCAGGGGCTATGTGGACCAGGATAAAATTCAGAACGATAACAGCCAGTAACAGCACCAAGGAGTAGATTGTCCGATTCAGGCCAACAAGAAATGTTTTCAAGATTTGCTACCTCATTCGAAGACAAAGACCGGACAGAAAGTAATCTCTTGGCGCTTGCTGATTTTGGAAAATGACAAGTACAGATATCGAAACTGCAGTTTGCCGATCAGAATGATCCGTACTGAAGCTTGCCCCCCACTACGCAAGGTACATTGCAATTAGACCATAACAACTTCGGAATTTGAAAAATCGGCACCTGATGGGGGCATCCCGTTGACCAGCCCAACATTCCTGTCGGTTACGAGGCTGGATTTACAGGTTGTCGATGATCTTCACTGTCCCGCCGGTCTCGACAGAACAGCCCGATTGTTGTGCGATGCGAAGAACCCCGTGGTCTGCCCGGACTGTCTGCCGGCGACTGGTCGATGGCCGCACACGCATCTGTCATCAAAGAAAAAATGCCGGTACAGACGGTTGGTTCCAGGAACTGAATTGCGGCTTTCATCGATTGCATGCTTCAAGAGGCGCCCGGACTTTCTGGATTGAATGTCGGCATGTCATTACCCTGTCCTGCCCGAACACAAGTGCAGGGCCATTGTTACCGCGACTGCGATTGGCTTTTCCAATCGCGTGGATCCGCCCATCGGGTGCTTGCATCATGTGAACACCGGTCAGGCTGGACCCTACCCGGGTGGCCAATCAACCAGCAAAATTGTCGGGCGCCAATCCCACACCCCTGTCAAAGGACGACACCGGGACTGCTTGTCGAATTCAATCCGTAAAGGCTCAGGTAAGTACGTTCACAACACGGGTACTGGTGAAGGCCGAAGGGCGGACCGCGAGGCCCGCCGACAACGACCGATTCACCTTTCAGTACAAGACCAACACACGCAAAGGCGGCTTAATGGAATCCGGTCGTAGCGTTCTGCGGCAACGAGCCGGATTCCAGTTTGCGCCCGTCATTTCGTGGCGGGCAATTTTCCGGCACAGTGAGACTCCGATTTATTCAGGGAGCCTTTCCGTTTTTCCAGTAAACACTGTGCATGGCGCCTATCGCTCCGTAGATTCCGGTTGGAGTGTTCATCAACTCCTTGTTATAGGCACTGTGAAAATTACTCTGAACGGTGAAATAGACGGGCAGGTCCTGTGCCAGGATCTTCTGGAATTCAACGTACAGGTCCCTGCGTTTCTGCATATCGGTTTCAACGGCAGCAGCATTCAGGAGCCTGTCGACTTCCATGTTTATGTATCCAGAGGTGTTTGTCCAGACCCGATTCTTGATATTGGTTGACATCACCATACGGTAGACACCGATCACCGGATCACTCCAGCTGAAGTTGTTGTTTGCCGTCATGTCGTGATCCCAGGCTGCGACCTGCTGATACCAGTCCTGGAAGTCAGCCGGCGGAACCAGGTTGATGTCTATGCCGATTTTCTTGAGCTGCGGCTTCATGTATTCAGCAATATTCTTCTGCTCCCAATCCACGCCCGGCTGGTATGTCAGGTTGAGCGTAAAACGCATCCCGTTATCCTGGCGCGCATAACCCGCCTCATCCAGGAGCTGGTTCGCCTTTTCCAGATCAACTGCGTACTGATTGACTTCAGCGGTATAGAACGGGCTGGATGAATGGATGGGTCCGGTGGCCTTACTGGTCACACCCAGATGCATTTTCTGGGTAATGAAGTCATCGTCAATCGCATACGCGATCGCCTGGCGGACTTTGGGATCACCCGTGTATTTCTTGCGCAGGTTGAATTCAATGAAAGCGGTTTCCCCGATGCCCTGGTACCCCTGCGAGGTGACAAAGAGGTTCTCCTCCTTTCTCAGTCGATCGACCGTGTGCGGATCTCCAACGAATGACCAGCCATGTGCTTGTCCCTGGCTCAAGGCGATTACGGACCCACTGGCACTGCTGTTTTTTATGCCGATGTAGCGGTCGAGATAAGGCTGCCCAGGGCGCATGAAATTCTCGTTACGTTCCAGGATATAACTCTTGCCGGGAACATATTCGACCATCTTGAAAGGTCCTGACCCGATTGCCTGGATATTGGCAGGGTTGTCGCGAATCGGACCGTTGTCGGGGCCGTAAACATGTTCCGGAAGAATCGGCAGGAGCGGTATGCACACGGAGTACAGCAGGGCCGGATGCGGATTCTTGAGTCGTATTACAACAGTATGATCGTCAGGCGTATCTATCCGGTCGACCGCACCGAACATGGATGGACCGAAAGGATGGTTTTCCTTGGATACGAACAAGGAGAACGCCACGTCCTTCGAGGTTACCGGTGTGCCATCGTGAAATTCCGTACCTTCTTCCAGGTGGAATGTGTATGACAAACCGTCATCTGATATTTCCCAGCTTTTTGCGAGATAGGGCTCCGCCTCAAAATTCTCATTGATTTCCACCAGGCCCACGAAAATGTTGGAAGCCCCGGCATAGAGCGTCGCACCCGATTTGATGCCGGAATTGAAATGTGGCGGGAACTGACTGTAAATGTGTACCAGATCCCCCCCTCTTTGGGGTTCGGCAAAACCCGGGTTAAATGCGGCCATCGCAGCGGCAGCACATAATATACGAATGAAGTTTTTCACTAACGTACCCTCCTGATTGACACAAGTGGCTGTAACAGGAGTATGATATTTTCATATTGCCCACCCCAAGAAAAGTGACAGTTCAGGCGTATTTAGGGGACAGATTTGTTCTCCAATGACGGAATCCGTTTGTATTGATGAATTCAGCAGAATTTGCTGACAGTCAGCAGGGTGGGAAGGAGAAGAGGCGGGTTCAATGACCTCCATTATCGGGCTCTTCGCGGAATTATGCGGATCACATCGTTCGAGTCACTCCATCGGGATAGTCAGTTCCACCATACGATTCTCCCTTGGTATTTGGAAACTCTTGCGTTAAGGTGGGTGATTGCCTGTGTATCAGGCGTCGACCAAATGACGGCAGGCATTGATTTTCGTCGACAGCGGTTCGTGTTTTTCCTGACAGGCCTTCTGTCAGGTCTGATCCATATGACCTTACGGTACTGAAACAGCCATGCTCGATATAGTTCTTGAAGGTGGGACAGTCTACGATGGAACCGGACAGCCGCCCTATGTGGCCGACATCGGCGTGGCCGATGGAACAATCCAGGCGATTGGAGACCTGGCAGATACAACGACTACGGAGAGACTAAGTGTTGCGGGGTTGGCGGTCGCACCGGGATTCATCGACCTGCACACGCATTCGGACTTCACGCTGCTCGTGGACGGGCACGCCGAAAGCCAGGTACACCAGGGAGTCACGACCGAGACAGTGGGACAATGCGGCTTCAGCTGTGCTCCGGTGACGTGTGACAGAAGTATCGAGGCGGGGTCCATCGGCTATATCGAGGGCTGCATTGAGCTGGGATGGCGTACCTTCGGTGACTATCTGGATCGTCTCGAGGCTACTTCGCTGGGAGTGAATGTTGCCGCATGTGTAGGTCATGGCACGATTCAACGAGCAGTACTCGGAGATGCCCTTCGCCCACCCGATACCGAAGAACTGGACCAGATGTCGAAACTCGCGGAAGAGGCTTTCGAACAAGGCGCTGTCGGGCTGTCTACCGGCCTGGAGTATTGGCCAGGGATACTTTCCAGCATCGAACACCTCACCCCGATCTGCGAGGTGGCTGCACGGCACGATGGTCTGTATGCGACACATGTGCGCAATCGGGACGTATATTATGATCTTGGATTCAGTGAGGCGATTGCAACGGCCAGGGCAGCCGGAGCGAAACTCCAGATATCACACATTCAGCCGAAATTCGGTGCCCCGCGCTACGCAATGGAGCACACCCTGGAGTTGATCGAGTCTGCACGTCTCCATGACGTTGATGTTGCGTTTGACGTTATTCCGCACGACTGGGCCCATGCGCGGGTTTCCTCAATACTGCCCCGATGGGCCCAGGAAGGAGGGGTGCCGAGTTTATTGGACCGTCTTGCGGATACCGCAGAACGGGAAAAAATGAAAATCAATCCAACCCCGCACTGGCGCCTGGTCACTGCCGGTCATTGGGACGACATCAGGATCCTGCATTCCGATGCCAATCCGGATCTGGTGGGCGCGACGCTTGCGGAGATCGGGCGCAGCCGCAGCATCGATCCCTACGACGCCGTGCTGGACCTGCTCCGCGAGGAAGGCGAGGGACTGCATCACCTGCTCTGGACATCCCACAGTTTCTCAGACGATGACATCCACCTGTGCCTGGAACAGGATGAATGCGCTGTTATTTCGGACACGCTGGCGCTCTCCCCCGATGGCCCCCTGGAACACCTCATCGGGTCATTGAGCGGGTATGGGTGGGCCGCGCGGTTTCTGGGGACCTACGTCCGGGACCGAGGCGTCATTTCACTCAGCGAGGCCATCCGGAAGATCACATCGCTCCCGGCAAGTCGTCTCAGGATTTCCGATCGGGGCACACTGAAAAATGGAGCGCACGCCGACATCGTGGTATTCGACGCGGAACAGGTTACAAGCAAGTTCACGGTCAAGGAGCCACGCCGTTATGCGACCGGGATAGCGCATGTGCTGGTCAACGGGCAGTCCGTGATCAAAGCGGGAGCACGAACGGATGGGAATCCGGGTCGTGTTTTACGCGGTGGCGCTTGAGGATCGCACCCGGAGAGGATGGCCGTATAACTATTTGATTTTAATGGTGGCCAGGGACAGAATCGAACTGCCGACACGGGGATTTTCAGTCCCCTGCTCTACCGACTGAGCTACCTGGCCAGGGGGGAAATTATCGAAGGGCGCAATTTAAAGGCAGCGTCCGGGATTAGTCAAGGAAATTCCGTCTCCGCCGGTCCGGCGGGGGCCGCCATGCGCCGCTAGATGTTGCGACCCTCCCGGATGACGAATTCCAGGAACACCTGGGCAGTGGGTGTCAGCCGCTTGCCGCGGCGGTAGCAGACATACCATTGCCGCATCAGCGGAAAATGCTGCACATCCAGGGACACCAGCCGGCCGGCCTGCAGTTCCAGTTCCACCGTGTGGGCCGACACCACCGCAAGGCCAAGGCCGGCCTCCACGCTCTGCTTGATGGTCTCGTTGCTGGAGAGCTGTATGCTGTGGCCCGGTTTCACGCTGTGTTCCTCGAACAGCCGCATCATGGCGGAGCGCGTTCCCGAACCGGGCTCCCGCATCACGAACGTCTCCTCGTCCAGCTTTCCGATCCGGATATTCTTCTTCTTCGCGAGTGGATGCTGGGGATTGGCAATCAGGATCAGGGGGTTCTCCTTGAACGGGGTGGCCTCCACATCCAGGTTCTCCGGCGGCTGCCCCATCAGCACCATGTCCGGTTCGTTGGCTTCCAGCCGGCGGATCAGTTCCTCCCGGTTGATTACATCCAGGCTGATCTGCACCTTGCGGTATTGCTCGCAGAAACGCGACAGCAGCCGTGTAGCGAAGTAGTTCACCGTGGAGGCGATGCAGATCCGGAGGTGTCCGCCCTCGACACCCTTGAGACTGTTGATGTCCCGGGCGATCTCCTCGAGGTGCGTCATCATGACGCGGCTGTGGTGTACCATCGTCCGTCCCGCCTCCGTGAGATGCACCTTCTTGCCAATCTGCTCGAACAGCGGCAATTCGATCATGGCCTCAAGCTGCTTGACCTGCATGGATACCGCGGGCTGCGTCAGGTGAAGTTCTTCGGCAGCCCTGGTGAAGCTGAGGTGCCGTGCCACGGACTCGAAAACCTGTAACTGTCGCATGGTGATATGCAGAGACATGACAATTTCTGATAATAAGCAGGATTTATTCTGACTCATATAATATATCAGAACGATCTTATAGGTTGCATTACACCCGTTTGGATACCACACCCTACTCCAGCGGGCCCATCCGGCGAACGCAGACGATTCAAAACCATGTCACGCAAACACCCCATCCTTGCCATCACCGGTTCCTCCGGTGCGGGAACCACCACGGTGAAACAGGCATTCGACCACATCTTCCGCCGCGAGAACGTCCACGCCGCGTTCATCAGCGGCGATTGCTTCCACCTCCACACGCGTGAGGAATTCGAGCAGATCCTGAAGCAGGGGGCAAAGGAGAAAGGCGGTCACATCAGTCACTTCGGACCCGAGGGAAACGACTTCGACGCACTGGAACGGCTGTTTGAAAGTTATGGAAAAGACGGCTCAGGGCGATATCGGTACTACCTGCATGACCACCACGAGGCCCGGTACCAGAGCCAGCGCTTCGGCACGGAACTCCTGCCCGGTGAATTCACTCCCTACGAGGACATCCAGCCGGATACGGATCTCCTCTACTACGAGGGACTGCATGGCCTGGTGAAAAGCGATCGCCACGACGTAGCCCGGCACGTGGACCTCGGCGTGGGCGTGGTGCCCATCGTAAACCTGGAATGGATCCAGAGGATGCACCGTGACCGGTTCGTACGGGGACATGACGCCGAGGACAGCCTGGCCACGATCCTGCGACGGATGCCGGATTACGTCAAATACATCACACCGCAGTTCTCGCGTACCGACATCAACTTCCAGCGCGTGGCCACGGTGGACACATCCAATCCGTTTATTGCCCGGGACATCCCCACCCTGGATGAAAGTTTCATGGTGATCCGGTTTCGGGACGTGGGCAAATTCGGCATTGACTTTCCGTGGCTGCTGTCCATGATCCACGGTTCGTTCATGTCCCGGCGCAATACCATCGTGGTGCCCGGCGGCAAGACGGGGCTCGCCATCGAACTGATCTTCACCCCGGTCCTGAAGTGGCTCCTGGACCGCCGCCGCTGACAATCAGGACCCGAGTTCCCCCAGAAAGCGGCGCCAGTCGAAACCGGGGCCGGGATCGGTTTTCCGTTCCGGCGCGATGTCGCTGTGGCCCATGATCCGGTCTGGAGTCAGGGCCGGATAAGCGGACATGAGTGTACTTGTCAGTGTCGTCAGCACCGCGTACTGGACAGCCTCGAAGGGCCGGTTGTCGCATCCTTCCAGTTCAACACCGATGGAAAAATCATTCACCGCGTCACGGCCGCGAAACCTGGACTCCCCGGCATGCCACGCTCTTTTGCCTACCGGGACAAACTGGGTGAGTGCCCCCTGGCGGTCGATGAAAAAGTGCGCGGACACCCGGAGGTGGCGGATGCCTGCGAAATAGGGATGCGCGTCCGGGTCCAGGCGATTGGTGAACAGACGGGCGACATGCCCGCCGCCGAAACTGTTCGGGGGAAGGCTCATGGCGTGAATGACCAGGGTGTCCACCGTGATACCCGGCGGCCGGTCGTCGCAGTTGGGTGACTGAATCCAGTCAGCCCCGGAAACAATCCCCGTACCTTCATCCAGCCGCATCGGCCCCCTCGCACAGCTGCAGTCCGATTTCATGCTTGCTCAGGGTGGAGCGAGTCAACGGAAACCGGTTCTCGAGTATCCCGCCCAGGGCAAGCACATCTGCCACCTCGCCCCGGATCAGTTCGAGTTCCACTTCGCACAGCGACACCGAGCGGCCGCCGCCGTGGATTTCACCTTCGTCCAGCACCAGTTCGATTCGGCTTTCCCCCGCGGCAAGGTGAACAACCCGCCTGAGCATGTCCACCTCGATTCGCGGCATCAGCCAACTGCCTGCCGGGATGATCGCTGCCACCCGTGAACGGAAGGTCGCGTCGGGCAGATCCGCCACGGCCGTGGGCCAGTCCCGGATATCGATCTCGAACTCCTCCCTGACGGACAGACCATCGATGATGGTTCCGGGCATCTTCAGGGCGGCGCGAAACCGGTTTCCTTCCCTGCGTGCCCGCAACGAACACTGCTTGTCCTGCAATGCCAGATCGGGAGTATCGTAGTAGACCCCCCGGAAACTTTCCGCCGGCGGATCCGCATCGCCGATCACCAGGCCCTGCACGTGGGACGAAGCCAGCACCGCATCGAGTACAGACCGGTCCGCCACGGTGAATTTCAGTTCCTGCTCGAGCAACTGCCAGATGCCCCCGGCTCAGGCCACGGGTTCGACGCGAAGCTTCTGCACCGCGCGGTCCGTCGTGGTCTCCACCACGAAACGGTACCCCTGCTCCACGATGTCCTCGCCCTGCTCCGGGATGCGCCCGAGATGCGCCATGACGAGACCGCCGATGGTGTGGCTGCTCTTGGTGTTGAGATTGATCTCCAGGATGTCGTTCACATCGGATACGGACATCCGTGAATCCAGCAGATAGACACCGTCGTCAAGTTTCTCGAAGATATGGCGACGGCGCGGCATGTATTCCTCGAAATCGTACCCGACGTCGATGTCCCCCACCACCTCCTCGACGATGTCTTCCATGGTGATGATGCCGATGGCGGAACCGAATTCATCCACCACCACGGCCATGTGATCGTTCCGCTTCCTGAGGACCGGCAGCAACTGGTCGATGGTCTGGAACGGGAGCACGTAGTGGGCTGGCTGGATCAGTTCCGCGAGTTGCTTCCGGGGCAGCGACTTGTCCATGAGATCCCAGGTTGTCAGGGTGACGATGCCGATGATGTTGCTGATGTTGCCGTCAAACACGGGCAACCGGTTGAAACCGTACCGGCGGACCGATGCCACGGCCCTGAGGATGTTCCGGTTCCGATCGATGGCGGTGACCTCGCTGATGGGAATCATTGCCTCTCCCACCGTGGTCTCCCCGAAGCGGATTACCCGCTTGATCCGGCTGCGGTCGAATGCATCCAGTTCCGAGGTCAATTCCGTCATCTCCACCACAGACCGGATCTGCTCGCGCGTCATGAACACGTTCTGCTCCACCTTGCCACCGCCGAAGACCCGCGCGAACAGGCGCGCGATCCGGGAAAACAGGAAGATCAGGGGATAGAACAGGATGGAAAACAGCTTGAGCGGATAGATGGCTATCGGTGCGATCCGGTCGGATTTCTGCTGGTAGACGCTCTTCGGAACGATCTCACCCAGAATCAGCAGCAAAGGGGTAAACACCGCGAAGGCCCAGAATTCACCGGTGTCCCCGAACAGGTTGATGAACAGGATGGTCGCCAGGGTCGTCAGGGCCACGGTGGCGATATTGGTGCCGACGAGCGTGGTTCCCAGCATGATCTCCGGCGTCTTGTACAGGTGCAGCACCTTCCTGGCTCCCTTGTCTCCCTGGTTGGCACGGGCGTTGAGCTTCACCTTGTCGCAGTTAACGAGGGCGATTTCCGAGCCGGAGAAAAAGCCCTTCAGAAGCAGCAGCAAGACAATCAGCAGAAGGACGAGGATGACGGTCATGGCTCGGTCCCCGTGCGCGGGGCCTCGAATCCATCCCCGTTTTCATCGAACTGGTCCGCCTCCTCCTCGCCGATGATCTCGAGTTCCTCATCGATGCCCTCCTCGACCTCTTCGGCGTCGGGACGGTCCAGCGTCTTGTCCTTGAGATCCTCCTGTTCGGTGACATGGACGTCGCTGTCGTCGATCAGGTCGTCGAGATCGACCCCCTGGGCAACGCGCACCCTGGCGATCCGGTGCTCGTTCATCTCCAGCACCTCAATCTGGATATCGTCGAACGTCACCCGGTCACCCACCCTGGGCAACCGGTCCAGATGGCGGAAGGCCACCCCGCCGATGGTGGTCATCCGGGGATCCAGGATGCCGAAATTGGTCAGGTCATCGAAATCCGTCAAGCGCATCTCCCCGGGCACGTCGTACACGTTGATGTCCTTCTCGGTATAGAACTTTGCCGTGGCGGGCGTGCCGCCGCTGATGTCGCCGAAAATGTAGCTCAGCACGCCGCGCATGGTGATGAACCCGTCCACACCGCCAAATTCGTTCAGGCAGGCCGCGGCACGGACCTTGTGCTGCTGGAAAAAGTCGAACATCTCATCCACCTTCTTGGTCAGCGGGACCACCACCGGGGGATGCATCACGTCCTCGATGGACATGTTGTCGATATCCTTGTCGTCCAGCACCAGACGCAGGATATCCTCGGCATGGAGAAAGCCCACGAGATTGTCGCGGTGGGTCTTGAAAACCGGGACCCTCGGATGACGGTAGGCGATGAATTTCTCCACCACCTCGGTAAAGGGCATGTCGTAGTTGATGAACGCCATCTGGGTGCGGGGCGCCATCACCTCGACGATTTCCGTCTCCCCGGCGTCCAGCAGGTTATAGATCAGCGCCCGCTCGGTGGCGTCGAGCACGCCCTCTTTCGAGACCTGCTCCACGAGAGTCAGGAATTCGTCCACCTGGAGGATGTTGTCGGCGGCCTTGGCCTCTCCCACCATCCAGGTGGTGATCCGGTCCGCGATCTCCCGGATGACCCAGATCGCCGGTGAGATCAGCTGTACCCACAACTTCATCGGCACCGCCACGATGCGGGCGCTGTATCGCACCGGGTTCGAGACGGCGACGGTCTTGGGCGTTACCTCACCGACCAGGAGCAGCAGCGGCACCATGACGATCAGGTTGATCCAGCCCGCATCCTCTCCGCCGTACAACACGACTAGGATTCCCGCCATGTTCACGGATGCCGCGATGTTGACCAGCTCGTTGCCGGAAAGGATTGAGATGATCAGCCTGCGGGGCTGATCCAGCAGTTCATGGATGGTTTCGGCGCGGGGATTCCTTTCCCGACGAAGCTGTTGCAGATCAAGCCGCGACAGCGAAAAAAGGGCGGTCTCAGAACTCGAGAAGAACGCAGAGCCGGCGAGCAGCAACAGCTGTACGCAGAGCCGGACGATCATGTCCGGTTCCGACAGGAGGGCCGTGTCGAACGTGAAAAATTCGATCACGGAAGCCCAGTACTGACCAAGCTGTGACAGCAACTGTTGCATGCGGCAAAGGGTTGAAAAGGTTCAGGCCGCTACTCGACCCGGGATTGTCGTTCATCGCTGGCGCGATTGCTCCAAGAGTTGAATCACCCTTAATATCGCTTAATATCAAATTGATTTCAATAGTTAAACCCCAACAAGGCATTTCCCTGTTCAACACAAATCTGTCATATCATTGGGTTACAATCGGAATCCGGATCCTTCATTGCCCCAGTTTGACCCTCCCGTGAACGAGTCCAGCGACCTAATGGCTCTCAAAGAGGCCGAAGACCAGAACTCGGACGCCTCCGCACGCGGGGAGGGTGCCGCCGTTCACCGCGTGAGCCGCAGGACCATGACGGCGCGCGGACGGGAAACCGCCAGCTCCCCGGCTTCCCTGGACGATCCTTCCCTCTATCTCAACCGCGAACTCACCTGGCTGCAGTTCAACCGCCGCGTGCTCCACGAGGGCACGGACCCGAGAACGCCGCTTCTGGAACGGCTGAAGTTCTTTGCGATTTTCGCGTCCAACCTCGACGAATTCTTCATGAAGCGGATCGGCGGACTCAAGCTGCAGGTTGCCGCCGGGGTGAGCGAACTGACCGTGGACGGCGCCACACCGCAGACTCAACTGGACAAATGCTGGGCGCTGGTCCGGGAAATCGAGGCAGAACGGGACCGGCAGTTGCCGAAACTGCTCGAGGATCTCGGCCGCTACGATATCCGGATCAGGAGCTACCTCGACCTGGATCCCCTGGAAAGGGAACAGATTCGGGAGCATTACCTTGACAACATCTTTCCCCTGATCACCCCCCAGGTGGTGGATCCGGCGCACCCGTTCCCGTTCATCTCCAATCTTTCCCTCAACATCCTGGTCACCATACTGGGCGACCCCAACCAGGGCGCGGGCGACAAGGATCTCAATCTTGCTCGGGTGAAGGTGCCCATCGGTGTCGGCGTGCCCAGATTTCTCCAGATCTCCGACCGCTATCACTATGTTCCGCTCGAGGAGGTCATCGCCCACAACCTGGACATTCTCTTTCCGGAAGTCACCATCGTTGCCCATGACTTCTTTTTTGTCGCCCGCAACGCCGCCGCGGAACGCGCCGAATCCGGCGCCAACGACCTGCTGGAACTGATCGAATCCGAGCTCAGGGACCGGCGAATCGCACCCATCGTGCGGGTGGTGGTTAGCGAGGGCATGAACGAGGTGCGAAAGAGTCTTCTCACCGCAGAACTCGGACTGAACTCGGAAACGGATGTGTTCGAGACTTCCACCCTGATGGCGCAGCGAAACCTGTTCCAGCTTGCCTCCCTGGCGGTGCCGGAACTGCACGACCCGCCGCACCATCCCGTGGTGCATTACCGCCTGCAGGACACCCAGCGCAGTATTTTCTACATCATTCGCGAAGCGGAATCGCTGCTATTGCAGCATCCCTATGAATCCTTCACACAATCCGTGGTGCGTTTCCTTGAAGAGGCCTCCAGGGATCCCAAGGTCCGTGCCATCAAGATGTCCCTGTACCGCACCGACGAGGAAACCCGGATTGTCGACCTGCTGATCGGCGCCGCGCAGAACGGCAAGCAGGTCGCCGTGGTGGTGGAACTGAAAGCCAAGTTCGACGAGGCGGCCAACATACGGTGGTCGGAGCGGATGGAACAGGCCGGCATCCATGTGACTTACGGCGTGGTGGGTCTGAAAACCCACAACAAGGTCATCCTGGTGGTACGCCAGGATTTTTCGGGCCTGCGCCGTTATGTCCACATCGGTACCGGTAATTACCACGGCGGCACCGCGCGCATCTATACGGATATCGGCATCCTCACCTGCGAGGAGGATATCGGCCACGACGTGACCGAGCTGTTCAACTATCTCACCACCGGCTACACCCCCAAGCGCAACTACCGCCGGATCCTGCCCGCCCCCAAGCACCTGAAAAAGGCTCTCCTGTCCAGGATCGATCGCGAAATCGAACTCCACAGCGAAAAAAGTCCCGGACTGATCCAGATGAAATGCAACGCGCTCGAGGACCGGGACATTGTCCAGGCCCTGTACCGCGCATCCGGCGCAGGGGTGCGCGTGGAACTGATTGTCCGCGACTCCTGCCGCCTGCGCCCCGGTCTGCCTGGCGTATCGGACAACATCAGCGTGATCAGCATCGTGGGCCGTTTCCTGGAACACAGCCGGATTTTCTTTTTCCGCAACGGCGGCCGGGAAGAGTACCTCATCGGCTCGGCTGACCTGATGACCCGGAATCTGGAAAGCCGCGTGGAGGTGGTCACGGACATCGTCACGAAGCCGCTCAAGAAGGAACTCCGCCTGATCCTCGACACCCTGCTCGATGATCAGCGGAACGCGTGGGACATGCTCCCGGACGGCAGCTACGTCCAGCGCAGGCCCGACAAGGAGAATGATATCGGCAGCCAGATGAAGCAGGCGGAATACGCGCATGACCGCCTGACCAGCAAGCGCCACCGCAAACTGATGCGGGGTGTCGGGCTGCGCAAGCGGAACTGATCCCGCAAGCCCGGTAGCGGGTGTTCACGGGTTCAGCAGTCCGAGTCCACCGGACCGAAATCTTCCGGACCCCTACCAGTCCCCCAACTGGACGGTATCGATACTCTCGCCTTCAAGCATCACGGGTATGCCATCGATCACGGGATAGACCGTGCTGCCGTTCTTCGTGATCAGGGCCTCACGCAGCGGCCCCGTCACCTGGTCTCCACCATGATTCAGGACACTTCCCCCTTCGATGGCCAAGTTCAGGGTCTCGAGTTTGCCGGCAGCCAGCACCGAAACCGGTTGCTTGGTAACCGGGCAGACCAGGATTTCCAGCAGTTTGCGATCGATGGTCATGGAAATACGGCAGTCAGGCAGTTTTTCTGAACGGCAACCATAGCATTCCTGGAAGGGTCATTGCAGCGGCCGTGTCCGGCGAGGTGATCCCCGGACCGGACGCTGTTGCCGGGTGGGAAGCCCTGTAGGTACCGAAAATGCGATCCCATAGGGACAGGACCAGACCGAAGTTTCGGGAGTATTCCGATTCCAGTGCGCCGTGGTGGATGCGGTGCAGTCCCGGGGTGATCAGCAGCAGTGCCAGGAACCGGTCGGCCCCGGGGCGAATGCGCACATTGCCGTGAATCCAGAGCGCCATGACGGCGACGACCACCTCGTACAGGATGACGCCGAGCAACGGAACGCCCAGCAGGTAGACGATGCACCCCTTGAACAGGATCGTCAGGACGGTTTCCACGGGATGGGTCCGGAAGGTGGTCAGGACATCCAGTGCGGGGTCGAGGTGATGAATCTGGTGGAACCGCCACAGGAGGGGGACGCCGTGCCAGGCGCGATGCCACCAGTAGGACGCCAGGTCCAGCACCAGCCAGGCAATGACAATCTTCGTCCACAGACCCATCTGCAGGTGGTTGAGAAGCCCGAACTGGCTGAACAGGGCGATGAGCGCCACTGCAGAAAGGGTCAGCGGCGCCGCCAGCAGCATCGCCAGTTGCACCAGGGCGTTCACCAGTTGAAGGCCGATGTTGCCGGTTGCCCTGCCCCGCCATTGATGCGTTCTGTTCGGCAGAAGCCGCTCAAGGACGCCGATCAGGACGAATCCCGCCAGGAATGCCTCAAGCCGGATCACTTCCGAGGCCTGGAGCCACTCGGGTATCGCGCCGGATGAAATCATGCGGATTCCAGGATTCCCCGGGCGGTACCCCGGGACCTGTCCATGGAATGGTCTTTTGCGTGCCGCATCAGGGAGTCGCCGAATGACACCGGACGCCAGGCGCACCTGCTCCGGTATTCGCGGAGTCGGGCATCAGCGCCCTTCCGGCCGGCACGGCTCCGGGGAGCAGCGGAATGCGGCCTGGCCGAACCCAATGCCGGACAACCGCTCCGAAGTGGTCCAAGACAGCCTGGGAGAGATCCATTGCGTTGAATACAGCCCGGATGTGAAACGAGGTGGCCTGATATTGTACCCATACCCGGCTGTGTCCGTTCAGAATCCGAGACCCTTCAGCAGACCTTTTTTCAGTTTTTCCTTGCCGTCCTCAAGCTTCTTCCTGATCAGATCCTCCAGTTCCTGCTCCTGTACTTTGTCTTTGGCGGCATTCTCCGGCGCCCCCTGCGTCAGCTTCTGCAGGGGAATCCCGACCTTCTCCAGCAGCTTCCTTTTCAGCTCCTTCTTCGCCCGCTCCTCGACCAGCGAGGAAAGATCCAGAGTAAAGCCGGGCCCGGCGAGCGGGCCGCGGATTCTGAGCGGAATGCGCGCGCCCTTGAGTTCCGCGAGCGCCGCGCCGCCCTGCCCCTCCACGGTATCGACGACGTTGACGTCCACACTGTAGTCGATCAGGTCCCCGGGGAGATTCAGCACACCCCGGCCCGCAATGCGGAACAAGGGCGCCTTCAGGACGAGGTCGTCGTTGCGGAACACGCCGTCCTCGACCCGAAAGCTGCCGGCCATCTCGGCGAATCTGGTTTCCGCTTCCGGTTTCACCCGGGTGGTGGTCTCCCCGCCTTCCAGGCTGGCCGCCAGGGACTCGAGTTCCAGCAGTGCAGCCTGGAGGTCGTAGCCCTTGAGCGCACCGTTGCGCAGCCGGAAGGCGATCCGTCCGTCCAGAGATCCGACCAGTTCATTGACATCGGCTCCCCGTCCGGATAGCGCCAGATCCAGGTTGCCGGTGCCTTCAATCTTCCCGGTGATGTCCAGGGACCGGAGCAGGCTGCCCACGTCCAGCCTCCTGGTCTGTCCGGTCAGTTCCAGGGCGGGCGCATCCCCGGATACGTCGTATGCAAGCTGCGCCTCGACGGTTCCACCGAAGAGACTGGCCGTCGCCGGGGCAAGTCTGAGAATGTCCCCTGAAGAGCGCACACGCAAATCGACACCATCAAGGTTCATGACGGGGGTGACCAGTGTTCCGATTCGCACACGGCCATCGGCGTCCAGTCCACGCAGCGACTCCAGCGGCAGGCGCAGTTGTTCGCCGGCGTGGGGTTCCTGCCCGGCACCGCTTCCCGCAGCAGCCAGCAGCGCATCAAGGTCCAGCCGATCGGCCCGCAGGTCAAACCGGTATCCCGGTGAGGACAGATCCCGCAGGCCCACGCTTCCCTGAATCCGCATGTCGTCCAGCACCGCCTCCAGTCCGTCGATATCAAGATTATTGTTCCTGATCGTGAAGGCAAGCCTTGCCTGAGCGGACTTCGGGACCGCCGGCGGTATGTCTTCGAGCAGCGCGTTTCGAGTGAGAAAATCCGCCAGGTTTCCGGCCATGACCTCCAGGTCTCCACCGGCATCCATCACGGCCACGCCATCAAACACCCTGTCCCCAGTCATCCGTCCGCTCAGATCGAACCCGTCCTGCTGGAACCTGAATCCCGTAAGGTCCAGTTTTCCGCTGTCCGGATCGAGTACAAGGGAGGAGACGTCGACACGGGTTTCCTGGCCCCGGTAAACGAATTCGGCCACCACGGAATTCGCCGTCACGGCACTGCCCTCAAGGCTGACCCCGCCAACCAGCCGGATTTCCGAAAGCGGAACTTCAGAAAGCGGCGGCGTCACCGGCAGGCCGTTCCTGGTGAGAAGCTCCTCGACATCATTCAGGGCCAGGTCGACACGTCCCGCCAACCTGCGGGCCGACGGGTCGGACAACAGGCTTTCACCCGCCAGGCTTGCGTCCAGCCTGAAGTCCTCCTGCCGCACCCGGATCGAGGGCAATGTCAGGGACTCGTTCCTCAAGTGGTAATTCAACCGGTCGATTTCCATTTGCGTGGGCAGCCCGTTCACATGCGCCGCAAGTTTCAGATTCAGCAACTGCAACTCATCTTCTCTGAACGCGAATGCCACAGCCCCATCGACGTGGGTGTACGTTGCCGGAAGTTCCACATTTGCAAGTCCATTGCTGCGCAGCAGGTGACCGAGGTCCCCGCTCAGGATGCTGAATTCACCTTCGAATTCCGGCGAAAGGAAACCCGCGGCATTGAAGGAGGCCGTCAGCCTCGAATCCTCCTGTGTCAGCTCAAGCGACGGCACTGCCAGGGTCTCGTCGGAAAGATTCAGGTTCAGCGACGGCATGGTCAGCCGCAATGCGGTCCCGTCAACCTCCATGTCCGTGATCACGCCATTGATCGCCGCCAGGCCCGCTTCCAGGGCATAGGACACCTTCTCCACGCTCAGTTCAACCCTGCCTGCATCCGACGAAAGGATCAGACCGGTATTCCCCAGGGACAGCGACGACATGTTCCGGCTCAGTGTGACGGTGGTCTCCATTTCCAGGTGTGCCGGCCCCGGCAGGGGGGCACCCGTCGCATCCAGGGACAGGGTGACATCCAGCGGTTCACCCGGCACCAGCATGCCCGTGGACAGGTCGAGATCCGACAGGACCAACTCGTTGCCGGCAACTGCGTCATGCCAGACAAGCCGCCCGTCCGTGACCGACACCCCCTGCACCGCCAGTCCCGCGAGCGCCGCGGGCTCCCTTTCCGCCCTTTCCTCGCCGTATTCATCCCCCATTCCCGCCAGGTCATCCCAGTTGGTGCGCCCGTCAACCGCGGTCAGCAAATGCACCACCGGGGCATCCAGCACCACGGTACCCGCCTCCACCCGGCGTTTGATCAGCGGCAGCAGCTTCACCCGGATGCGTGCGTTGTCCGCGCTGATCATGGGAACATCGCCGAATCCCTCGGCGTTCGACAGTGACAGGGGGCCCGTTTCAATGCCGACCCAGGGAAAGAAGGTCAGCTGCAGGTCACCGGCAAGGTCGAGCCTCCGGCCGGTTTTCTCCTCCACCAGCGCCGAAATCTGGGGCTTGTAGTCGTTGGGGTCCACCACCTGGAGCACCACCAGCACGGTGCTGACCGCGAGCACCACCAGCACCATGAGAATCCACGCCACCCTCCTGATCGATTTCATCCTCATCGCGGCCGTACCGGATGTACTGGAAGATCAGGCCGTCTGAAGGCTATGCGCGGTTTCCGGGGTCGCCCGGGGCATGCCGGCCGTGGTTGACGCATCGTCCCGTCCGGCGTCGTCGACGTACCGCAATGCCTGCTCGATCACCTCGATTCCGGCGCCCCGCCGCGGACCGTACTCCGACAGGTGCCGACGCCAGGACTTGGCGCCCGGCTCGCCATGAAACAGCTGCAGCATGTGCCGGGTCATATGGCGCAGATAGACTCCACGGGACAACTCACGCTCGATGTACGGCAGGTAGCGGGCAACAATGTCGAGACGGGAAGTTGGCCTGTCGGGCCAGTGTTCGCCGAACAGGGTCCCATCCACATCCGACAGCAACCACGGATCCAGGTAGGCCTGCCGCCCCATCATCACCCCGTCCACCTTCCCGAGATGCTCCCTGGCCTGTCCAAGATCGGTGACGCCGCCGTTCAGGGTAAACCGCAGATGCGGGAAGTCCGCCTTCAGCCGGTAGACCGTGTCGTACTTGAGCGGAGGGATGGTGCGGTTTTCCTTCGGGCTGAGGCCCTTCAGCCAGGCCTTGCGGGCGTGGATGATGAAATGTTCGCAGCCGGCCTCGGCGTTGATGCGGATGAAATAGGACAATGCCCCGTAACTGTCCCGGTCGTCGATGCCGATTCTGGTCTTGACGGTGACGGGAACGGCAACTGTCCTTTTCATCATTGCCACACAGTCGGCCACCAGTTCCGGCTTCGCCATCAGGCAGGCACCGAACAGGCCCTGCCGGACACGGTCGCTCGGGCACCCGACATTGAGGTTGACCTCATCATAGCCCCGCGCCTCCGCCAGCCTGGCGCAACGGGCCAGTTCCCCCGGGTCGGAGCCACCCAGCTGGATGACCACGGGATGTTCGCTGCCATCGAATCCCAGGAAACGTTCCCGGTCGCCATGAATAATGGAACCGGTGACAACCATCTGGGTATAAAGCCGGGCGCGGCGGGAGAACAGCCGCAGGAATGCGCGGCAGTGCCGGTCCGTGATATCCATCATGGGCGCCACGGAAAATTCCCGGCCGGCAAATGACTGCTTGCTCATGGCCTTGGGATCATATCACCCGGCAGCGGAAAAATTGACGGAATTTGTGCGGCGCGGTCAAATATCCGGAGTGGGAATTTGCCCCGACAGGTGTTGCAATTTGCTGCACGAAAGGTCAATCTCCGCATCCCCGAACAGGAGCAGCTTCGTGTTCTCGACTCTTGACCAGGCGCTGTCCGCCATCACCGCCGGCGGCCTGGATATCCATTTCCGCCAGCTGAGGCGGGGGATCGAAAAGGAAAGTCTGCGGGTGAATCCGGATGGCACGCTCGCCCAGACGCCACATCCCCAGGCGCTGGGGTCCGCGCTGACCCATCATTCCATCACGACGGACTATTCCGAGGCCCTCCTGGAATTCGTCACACCCATCCACACGGATATCGATGGACTCCTTCGGGAACTGACCGACATCCACCACTACACCTACCAGAACTTGGGTGATGAAAAGCTGTGGGTCAACAGCATGCCCTGCGTCGTCCTGGGCGAGCAGGCCATTCCCATTGCCCGATACGGCAGTTCCAATATCGCCAGGATGAAGGAAGCCTACCGACGCGGCCTGGGACACCGCTACGGCCGGCTCATGCAGACCATCGCGGGCATCCATTACAACTTTTCCCTGTCGGATGCATTCTGGGAGGAATACCTCTCCACCGACGACCCGGACCGGCTGGTCCGGGAGCGCTCCGCCGGTTATTTTGCACTGACCCGTAATTTCCTGCGGCACTCCTGGCTGGTGTGCTACCTGTTCGGCGCGTCTCCGGCGGTCTGCAAGACCTTTCTCAAGGGACGTGAGCACGATCTCGCCGAGTTCAAGGAACACAGTTTCTATGCACCCCACGCAACTTCCCTGCGTCTGAGTGGACTGGGTTACAGCGACGATGTCCAGGCCACACTCGAAATCTGCTACAACAGCCTTGACGAGTACGTGGCCACGCTGCGCCGTGCCATCCAGACGCCCTGGCCACCCTACGAGGAGATTCCACCCATCAGGGACGGCGTCCATCAGCAGCTCAACCCCAATATCCTGCAGATCGAGAACGAATTCTACGCCGTGGTTCGGCCCAAGCAGGTCGCCCATTCCGGGGAAAGTCCGTCCAGCGCCCTGCGCGACCGGGGCGTCCAGTACGTGGAGGTTCGAAGTCTTGACCTGGATCCGTTCGTACCGATCGGCATCTGCTCCGAGACGGTCCGTTTCTTCGACCTGTTCCTGCTCTACTGCCTGTTCAGCGGCGACGACCCCCTGACCGAACGGGAACGCCAAGAAGCGACCGAAAACCGACACCGGGTGGTCATGGGTGGCCGCGACCCTGGCCTGATCCTGCAGTTCGGAGAGCGGGAGGTCACCTTCAGCGGGGCTGCCCTGGCACTGCTCGAAGACATGGCGGACCTGGCCTCGATCCTTGACGGGACCTGCGGGGGTGAACACTACCGCGAGGCGCTGGCGGCCCAGCGTGAACGGATCGGTGATCCCTCACTCACGCCTTCCGCACGGATCATGGACTCCATGGAGCAGGGCTTCGAAAGCTTTTTTACATTCGCGATGCACCAGGCGGAGGAACACGAGCGCTATTTCAAGGATTGGGAGATCCATGCGAACACCCTGAGCCACTACCGCCGGGAAGCGGCGGCTTCGCTGGAGCGGCAGGAGGCGATCGAAGCGGCCGACTCGGCTTCCTTCGACGAATTCCTGGCGGAGTATTTCCAGCGGCAGAACGGTTACTGACAGGCCCGATATTTCCGACAGCTGCCGAATCAAATGTCGAACAGTACTTGAAGTAGAACCGCTCGGCGCCGAGCAGGACGCTCATGGAGACTCTCCCCGGCCTGTCCCGGCTTTCGAGAGACCGCCACGGTCAAGGTGCCTTCAGCAGGGAGACCACTTCGTCCGTCACCATCCCGGTTCCCATGTCCCCGCCGAATTCCACCGGCCGCAGGCGGTTCTCATTGAATCCCCGCCGAACGGCATCCTGGATCAGGGCGGCCGCCTCGGCCAGGAGACTGTCCGTCAGCCTCTCGCCGAGATAGTCCAGCATCATGGCGCCGCTCAGGATCGCGGCAAGCGGGTTGGCCATGTCCTGGCCCATGATGTCAGGGGCGCTGCCATGGGCCGGCTGGAACAGTCCCGTCGTATCGCCGATTTCCGCGCAGGCTGCCATGCCCATGCCGCCAACGAGCCCCCCCGCCAGATCGGAAAGAATGTCGCCGAACATGTTTTCGGTCACCAGGACATCGAATTCCCAGGGTTTTCGCACCAGGTCCAGCGCCTGCGCGTCGACATAGTTGTACCCTAGTGTCACCCCGGGAAATTCACCGGCAACCTCGTCGAAAATGCGGCGGAAGAACGCCATGGATGCGAATACGTTGGCCTTGTCCACGCAGGTCAGCAGACCGGGACGTCCTTCCTGCTTGCGCCTGGCAGCCAGCTGAAAGCCGAACCGGTGCAGTTTTTCCGTCGTCGTCCGCGTGATCCGCAGCGTGTCCTCCACTGCATTATCGTCGCAGGACGCGCTCCGCCCATGCACGGCGGCGGAGTAGAACAGTCCTTCGGTGGATTCCCTGAGAATCACCAGGTCAATATCGGCTGCGCGGGGGTCGGACAGTCGCCGGGGGATGTTGGGATAAGCACGGACCGGCCGTACGCCGGCGTAGAGCTGGTAGCGGTCACGCAGGCGAAGGTGCGGGGAAATCTCGGTGCCATCGGCGTGACGGACGGACGGCAACCCGATCGCCCCGAGGAAGATCGCCGCACACTCCCCCGCCGCCGCTTCTCCGCCGGGCTCGATGTCCCTGCCGGTGCTGCGGTAGTAATTCGCCCCGGCCTTGATTTCCCGATAGGACAGCGGGGCGTTGCCGCAGACGTCACCAGCGGCATCGATCACCCGCAATGCCGCTTCGCAGACATCGACACCGATTCCATCGCCCTTGATCAGGGCGATGGGGACTGTTTCCCGGCCCATAGAAGCGTCATCCCCCGTGAAATAGTAATAACGCGGCTGACTGCCACGCCGTCGACACCGACAGGAGTATAAGGCTTCTTACCATCTCCGCTACCAGGCCCTGCAGGCAAGCCCCGAACAAATGAGCAAGGGCAATTTATCTGGCGCCTGACAACACCCGGCAGGGGAGAATCAGTTAGAATTATCGCCCCCATCACGCCCCGGTAGCTCAGTCGGATAGAGCAGCCGCCTCCTAAGCGGCAGGTCGGAGGTTCGAATCCTCTCTGGGGCGCCATTTCCTCATTGTTTTCAATAAAATATACCGCAAACTTCAACACAAAGCGATCAGGTATAAATCTGAGTATGACACCAGCTTCCTCACTCCCTTATCCGGGGCCATTTTTTTGGTAAACCAGTCATTACCAGGAAGGCCAGTTAGTAAATGGTTCTTTACTATGAAACCAACCGGAAAATACCCACAGAATTCTCTCGGTATCCATGGAGATCAGGCTTGGGCATGGTGTAACATGGCATCTATCGGGTTACCCAGTAACACCACCTAGACGATGGCTGCCAGATACAATACCGCACCCGCAGTCCTGACAGCCGGACAGGTGGCCGCATACCGGGAACGCGGTTACCTGTTTCCCGTAAGGATACTGGATGAAGCTGATTCCCGGGGCTACCGGGGCAGGCTCGAGGCCTATGAAGCAGAACTGGGCCATCCGGTACAAGGCCCCCTGCGCACCAAACCCCACCTGTTGTTCAGATGGGTTGACGAACTGATGCGGAACGATGCGATCCTGGACTGCGTTGAGGATCTGATCGGCCCGGACATACTCTGCTGGAACATGAATAAGATAAAAAAATATACGTAAATTATATTTATCTATCAGTAAGATATAAAACTTACAGTCGGCACAAGAGAATTTCGCAATCAAAGCGCAATCAGATTGACTCAATTGACTGGCAATCCAGTCGTGCGAATATCATCAGGGTTGCGCACGGCCATACTGACAGGCCATCCGACCGGGACAATTCCATCGCAGAAAGAAGTCTGAAGTCCACCTGTTTCAGGGGCTCAATATACTCTGGCTTCACAACCATGGTCGCCTCCGGCTTCACTCTCCCGACGCCCAGGTATCCTCGCTCACTCCGACGAAGGCCCCGAAGAAGCCGCCCTGGCTGCCGTCGGCCTCCTCGAAAATCGCCGAACTGAAGCCCGCCGCCAGGCGCGGGTTGCCGGCACTGTCGGGAAGGTTCGACATCGACCCGCCCCAGTCCCCCTCGGAGTCGGTGACCGTACGTTCCGGATGCCTCACCGTCACGTTCGGCGCCTCGAAGGTGCCCTCCGGGTTGAGCGCCGTCTCTCCCAGGCGCAGTTCGTAGTCGGCGGCGACCGCCCGGACGTCCAGGACCTCGTCCCCGAGGAAGACCCCGAAATGGGCCCGTCGCGTGTTGAGGTCGCCGATGCAGCCGATGCAGCCGCTCAGCGTCCCCTTAGCGAAGTCTGCCTCGAGCGTTATCGCTCCCACGTACTCGTCCACCACGTAGGCCCCCTCGTCCGCCCCCCAGTCGCTTCCCGGGACGTACCAGTAGAGCCCGCCGGCCGGGCCCGTGTAGACCGCCCGCCCGACGACCGGAAGTTCGGGAGGCTTCGCCGGGTCGATCTCCGGGCCGTCCACGATGGCGTACTGCTCGGACTCGGCGAAGGACAGGTCGGTTTCGTCCTGTCCGGGGAACTGCGCCCACCAGCCGGCCATCAGGTAGTCGGCCGGGTCGTCGCCGTCCCAGCTTGTCAGGGCATAGGCGACCGCGGCGCCATTGCCGGTGTCCTTGACGAACGTCCAGTCCCGTGCCTGGTGGCCGGGGATCGGCGTGGTCGCAGGTCGCGTCTGCACCGCGTCGTCAGCCGTGTTGACCGACACGTCAGTGCCGTCCTTCAGCGTCAGGAACACCCGCAGGTGCGGTCCCTGAAACTCCGAGTTCCTCTCGAACCGGATGCCTTCGTCGTCACTGGTTGCCTGCGGGCCGGTCCCGCAGGCGCTCGCCGTCAGCATCAGGACGATGCAGGGAAGGGTTGCGGCGTGTCTCATCATGGCTGGTCACCCTTCGGATCGGTTCTGGGGAATGGGGTGCATCAACTGGCGTCAGTAGAGCGCCGAATCGAATGCGGTATCCACCATGCCGGGAAGATAGCATATAGCATCGCGCATATGCCTCTTCAAGCGCGGTCATTGCAACGATTGACCACCCTGCAGGGGCCTGAAACCCAGCCGTTTGAGGGCTTCCGAGGTAATCTGGCCCATAACCTCATCTCACGGAGGCCATGTTCGGCAAGGGTGCGATC
>VYFG01000136.1:2192-3932 GCA_009842505.1 Gammaproteobacteria bacterium | reverse complement strand
TGTTGACGAGGGCCCGGTACTCACTTCTGCCGGAAGTGCGGCGGGACTGGACCTCTGTCTTCATATCGTGCGCTCAGACCACGGCGCATCGGTCGCCAACAACGTCGCCCGGCGTCTGGTGCTGGCACCTCATCGCGATGGCGGCCAGAGGCAGTTCGTCAACAAACCCATAGCCCCCGGGGCGGGCAACGGGAAACTGGCCAGGCTGCTCGACTGGCTGCCCGCCCACATCAACGAGGATTTGGCCGTCGGAGATCTCGCCCTGCACGCGGGCATGAGCGTGCGCAACTTCCAGAGGCGATTTCGCGAAGCCACGGGGACTACCCCGGGAGCCTGGCTGAACCGGCAACGTGTGGATCATGCGCGCCACCTGGCGGAAACCACGGAGCTGACGGTCGAGCAGATTGCGGCGCGGTCGGGCTTCGGCGCGGTCGAGACCATGCGCCATCACTTCCGGCGCCTGGTGGGAACCACTCCGACCGACTATCGCCGCAGGTTCAGTCGAATTCGGGCAGGATCCGTTTCCGGCTAGTATGTTGGCCCTGGTTACGCAAGCAATTCGATAATTTTCCGGGCTCGTCTTGATTGTGCCCGGGGCGCATGTGGCTGCCGGTGTAGAAGATCGGCAACAGTATGACGTTGCCACCGTCCCTGTTCGGTTCCCCGTGAGTTTTGTAGGCGAGACGGACATCCGGCAGCACTTCGCCGGACAGGAGTCCGAAATCGCTGAGGGCAAAGCTGTCGTGGGTTGCGGCCAAGGGCTTTCAGCGGGTCATGAGAGTTGCCGCGCAGGGCGCCCGTATCATTCCACCTCCCTGGCTTCCTGCCGCATCATGTGCAGGATCTTGCGTTCGATTTCGATGTAACCCGGCGTTTCGATCAGTTCTTCCTTGCTTGTGATGCGGCGTCCCTGCTTGAAGTCCATCGAGAGTATTTCCCGGAGGCGGCCGGGGTGGTTCGACAGGAAAACGATCCGGTCGGCCAGGAACAGTGCCTCGGCGATGTCATGGGTTACCAGCACCACCGTCATTTGCGTTTCATCGATGATGTCCAGAAGCAATTCCTGCATGTGCCAGCGTGTTTCTGCATCAAGCGCACCGAAAGGTTCGTCCATCAGGGAGATCTCTGGCGAATTGGCCAGCATCCTTGCGATCGCGACCCGCTGTTTCATCCCGCCGGACAGCTGTTTTGGATAGGCATGGCGAAAGCGCGTCAGCTTGACCTTGTTGATGAAGAAATCCACCCGCTTGCGGCGTTCGTCGGTGGGCACCCTGTTCAGGCGCATGCCGTACTCGACATTCTCCTCGACGGTCAGCCACGGGAAAGATGTATAGCCCTGGAACACCATGCCGCGGTCGCGGCTTGGTCCGATGATCTCCCTGCCGTCAAGGGTAAGCCGCCCTGCGGTCGGGTCTTCAAGGCCGGCCATCATGTGCAGGATGGTCGTCTTGCCGCAGCCGGACGGGCCCAGCAACACGCAGACCTCGTTGTCGACAACATCGAAGGAAACATCGCTCACCGCGACCACGCTGCTACCTCGCCGGACCGGGTACTCCTTGGAGACATGCTCCAGTACCAGTTTGCTGCGACGCTGCTGCGGGAGGGGGTCGTTGGTCATGGCATCAGGCTCCGGACATCGGCGCGGGGGGGGGGGACCCCCCCCCCCCCGAGGGGGGACTAGAAACCGGAGACGCCGTGGGTATTATACAAATGGAAGGGTGCCGACACAACCATTTGGGT
>VYFG01000136.1:0-2182 GCA_009842505.1 Gammaproteobacteria bacterium | reverse complement strand
ACTCCCCTCTTCGCCGCCCGCTCCTTTTGTTTAAACCCCACTGGGCGGGGGGGGTGGGTCTGGCCATCCGCCTCGGCACATCGGGGGGGGGGGGGTAACCCCCCCCCGCGCGTCGGGGCTACTAGCCCCGGTAGCCGCTGTCGTAGAGTTCCTTGTGCAGGCTGCAGTCCACGCCTTTTTCGTAGGGATTGCGGGTTTCCAGAAAACCGAACTTCAACCACCAGTCCGACATCAGCTCATAGTGCGAACGCATCTGGCCGTTGGTCTGATTGAACGGCGGGTTGCCGGGCGCGGCTCCGCAGAAACGCGCGGCTTCCATGAAATCGTAAATGTAAAGCCCGCCGTCGAGTCCGCTGCCATCCTTGCCGATGACCAGTTCGACGTCCGCGATGCTCATTTTCATCCCCTTGGCGATGATTTCATTGCCTTGTACCGGGTTCTTTTTCCACCAGGCAATCGCATCGTAGAGGGCACGCATGGTGTCGAGCGCGACATCGCGACGCTCTTCGATGAACCTTGCGTTCATGTACAGCCCGTCGGCGATCACTGCCTTGGAGGTCCAGTAGTCCTCGCGAGACTGCGACAGTACCTTGGAACCTTCGAGAGCCTTGAGGACGTTGCTGCCGTAGGGCTCCCAGAATTCGGAAGCGACCACGTCGCCGCCGATCATGGCCGCGAAAGCGTCATCGGCGATGATGTTCCTGTACTGGACCGAGTCGAATGGATAGCCGTTGCGTTCCAGCCACATGGCAACGTAGATTTGCGCCAGGCCGCCTTCGACCACGGCGACCTTCTTGCCCTTGAGATCGGCCGGGCCGTCGATGCCCGGGGCGACGACAATCTTGTCGGTGCCGTAGGACAGGTTGGCGAAGGCGACCAGCTTGAGGGGCATGCCACGTTCGGCCGCGATCGGTGAAAACTCGACCGTGCTGGAAACCACGTCCATGCGGTCGGCGGTCACGAGGTTGTAACTCTCGTAGGGGTCTTCGATGGTCTGGTAGTTGATATCCAGGTTCGGGGACAGGTTCTGGTCCTTGGCGATGAACCAGAAGCCGTATCCCGGCCAGGTGAATCCGGAGATCTTGACTTCTTCGGCAGCCTGTGCGGTTGAAGCGAGGGCAAACAGGAACGAACCTGCAAGCAAGGCGTTCGTGGCCAGTTTCTTGAGTTTCATTTTCGGGTACCTCCTATCGGGTTGAGTGCTGAAGTAAATCTGCCGGTGAGCCTCGATGGCGCCGGCTTCGAGTCGTATTTCCCGGGGTTTCCGGGGTGGTTTCCGCATCGTGTCATTCACTGGACTCGAGGTACGGGAACAACATGCGCCGCAAGCGGCGTAGCAATATGTCGAATATCAGCCCAAGCAGGCCGATCGTGATGATGCCCGCCATGATCTCGTCGATATGCACGAAGCGCTTGGCGCGCATCATCATCGCGCCGATGCCGGAATCCGCGGCGACGATTTCGGCAATCACCAGGTATGTCCAGCTGACTGCGAGCATCTGGCGCATCGCGGTCAGGATATCGGGCAGCATCGCCGGCACTACCACGGTCCACAGCACCTGCCGGCGGTTGCCGCCCAGAGTCAGTGCGGTATTGATGAAGTCCGCAGGCAGGGATTTGGCGTAGTCCATGATCAGCGTGATCAGGAACCACACCACGCCGAGAAACAGCAGGGCGAGCTTCTGCGCCTCGCCGGCGCCGAGCCACATCAGCAGAAGCGGTATGAAAGAGGGTGCGGGAAGGTACCTGAAGGCCGATACCAGCGGGTTGAAGAACGCCTCGATCCGGCGAAAGGTTCCCATCAGGATACCCAGCGGTACCGCGAGCAGGCAGGCCAGAAGAAAGCTGACCACGATGCGGTACAGGCTTATGCCGATGTCGTGCAGGTAATTCTTTTCGCCGAACAGTTCGACGAAACTGGTGATGACCTTGACCGGTCCCGGCAGCAGGACCGCGTTGGTCAATTCCATCAGCACGGCCAGTTCCCACAGGCCGAAAAACAGGAACCAGGCGGCAAACGCAAGCCCCAACGTGCTGGCCGGCGGAATCGGGTGGTTGAATTCGAACAGGCGCTGCTTCCGGAAGGTGGCCGGAGACGCAGTCGGCTGGCCGCTGTTCGGAGATTGGCCGTCCATGCCGTTTCAGCCCGGTGGACGGGGTGGCGGATGATCCGGGGCGGGGC
>VYFG01000095.1 GCA_009842505.1 Gammaproteobacteria bacterium | reverse complement strand
TCATTGTGCATTGCACAATTCCCTTGTCCCTATTGGAATTTTGCAAGCGGCTCAAGAGCCTCCTGATCGATCAGGCACTTGGTGGTGCGGATGAGCTTCGACGGAAAGTACGACGAGCCGGGAGACCTTGCCCAAAGTATTTCAAACCAACTGACGATCATCGATCGCAATGCTGGCCTTGTTGCGTGCAAGCCCCCGATCCACAAGACCATCCACCTTTGGAGATGGTCCATCCGATTCGGACGCCGGAAACGTCGTCAGGACGGATGGAAACCCGCCTGTGAATGCCTGATTCTTTCAAGATCTCATCTCCGCCGACCATGGAATCTTGATCCATGGGCCGTATCTCCCTGGTCTATGCCCCGGATTGTCTCAGCCGTTCCCGAATCTCCTCGCTGGTTTCCTTGGTTCCGTCAAGGGCCATCAGCAGCGGGGGAAGGAACAGGAAATCGGCCAGCAGGGCAATGATGACCGTTATTCCCACCAGCAGTCCGAGCGCCTGGTTGGTCGACATCCCCGACGCTCCGAACACCATGAATCCCAACCCGAACACCAGGGTGGTCGTGAACAGCGCTCTGCCAACCGAGCGAAAGGCGGATTGAACGGATTCCGACGGCAGCTTCCCTCTCTTTCGGGCATCGACGTATTTGGTCATGAAATGGATCGTGTCGTCCACAATGATGCCGAACGCGATCGCTGTGACCACCGACGCTGCGACTCCGACCTCTCCCACCACGTATCCCCACAGCCCGATCGCCATGGCGGCCGGAATGAAATTGGGGATCAGGGTGATCAGACCGAGGCGGACACTTCTGAACACGGCGAGCAGAAGCAGGGAGACGATGCCCATCGCCACAAAGGTGCCGAGCAGCATACCCTCGATGTTCCTCTGGATCGAACGCGCACCCACAATCGATACACCGGTAGCCGTGGTTTCCAAGTCGGGGGCATTGTTCCTCAGCCACGTCCGCGCGCGGTCGTCCAGTTCGATCTTCTCTTTGCTGGACAGGCTGCTCAGTGCCACCGTTACGCGTGTTGCTGCCCGGTCATAGTCAATAAGATTGTTCAGGTCGCGGCCGACCGGCAGCGAGAATTCGTACAGCAGCAGATACTGTGCGGCAAGCTCGGGATTGTCCGGGAGAACGTAGTAATCGGGATCCTCGCCATGCAGATTCTTGTTCAGGCGCTTTATGATATCGGCGATGGAAAAGACGTAGGCAACTTCCGGCTGCGCCCGGTACCACTGCGCAAACGATTCGACCTTGTTCAGATAGCCGATATCCGTGATGCCGCCTTCCTGGCCGGAGTCGAGGGAATATTCGTACGTTTCCACACCCTTGAAATTCTGGCTCAGGAAATCCGTGGATTGCCGGAACTCGTAGCTTTCATCGAGCAGCTCCAGCCAGTTCTCCCTGAGCTCAATCCGCGAGATGCCGGCAATGAGCACAACGGTCATGACGCCGAAGGAGCACAGCAGGATCATGCGGTGGGAAATGACAAACCGTCCGAGACGATCGAAAATGTCCGTTCTCGCTTCGCGCTTCTGCCAGGCACGTATGGGCAGCACGGACAGGAAGGCGGGCAGGAGTGTCACCGAGTAGGCAAATGCGCACATTGCGCCGAACGCGACGATGTTGCCCATGACCCGAAACGGCGGCATGTCGGCGAAATTCAGGCTCAGGAAACCGATCGCGGTCGTGAACGAAGTGAGGAAAACAGGCCACATGTTCACTCGCACGGTCTGCATCGCCGCCTGTATCCGGTCCATGCCCTGACGCATACTCGCGGCCATTCCCTCGATGATGTGCACCGAATGGGCGACGGTGACCGCCATTAGCACGAACAGTGCCGCGGCACTCTCACCGAACAGGTTCAGGCCGGCAAACCCGGCAAAGCCCAACGCGGACGGAATGGTTGCAACCAGCATCAGGACGATCGCAAGAGTACCCCATAGCGAGCGCAGCAGGAGCAGGGCCACCAGCAGCATTGTCCCAAGAGCGGCTGGTGCGAGGATGGCCATTTCTTCGTCTATCGCATCGCGCATGGCGCGATTGAGGACGATTTCACCGGTCAGATGGTAATCAATGGCCGCATGTTTCTCCCGGGCATCGATGACCGTTCTGTACAGGTAGTCGGTAACCTCCTGCTTGCCCAGTTCCCGATTCTCGGGAAGTGTCACGCTGACAACCAGCCCGGCAACGCGCCCGTTGCGGGAAATGAAACGCCCGGCAATTTCCTCGGTACCGAGTGCGATCTCCATGATCCGTTCGATGTCGGCATCGTTCAGGGAACCGGCCTCGTCGATCAGCGGCTCGACAATCAGGGTGTCTTCGAGGCCTTCACTGTGGGTATAGTTTGTGATCGAGTCCACGCGGGTGGCATACGGCGTTCGCCATAGCTGCTCGGTCAGCTCTTCAATGGCGACGAGCGTCTCCCGCGAGAAGACCGTGCCGCTCTTCGGTGCCACGGAAACGAGTGCCACGTCGGACAGGGCGTAGGTTTCCTCAAGCTGTGCCAGGGCAACGATGTTCGGGTCGTCCTCGCCAAAATGATTGCGAACGTCCACGTCCACCATGGTCAGGTGCCTGAGACCCGAGGAAAGCACCAGAATCGCCAGGGAAGAGAGCACGATGGTCAGCCATCGTCGGCCCATGACGAATGCGATGAAGGGTTCTAGGTTCATACCACCAAGCCCACTGATGAGTTCTATGCGGGTTTCAGATGCAGCATATGCTGTTCGCCTTCCACGGCCAATACTCCTGCCTTGACAATGGGTAAGCCTGCCCAGCCCGGCAAAGCCCGGATCAACCCACCACTCCGGCCATTCTCAAAGACTTCCGTCCCCTCTAACCGTGCGGTTGCCCGTCCGCGATACCAGGGGTGGAGGCGTTGTCACCCTGCCGGGCACTACCGTACCCGTTTCAGTGCCGTGCGGGTGAAATCGCCGGCGTCCAGGTCCGTGCCGAATTCGTAGTCCGACCAGAGCAGCACGGTACTCTTTCCCGTAAGATGATTCGTCATCGTGATCGCGCTGGACCGCCAGAAGCGGTCGAGGTATTGCTGGTAGCCCTCTACGGACATGGTCTTCAAATGCTCCTCCCTGCGGTCGTAGTACTGGATCTCCATGGTGCGGAGTTCCTCCCGGTCGAGCCAGACCAACTGGCGGGAGTATCCTGAATCCTTGCTCACGGGGATACGTTCCAGAACGACGCATTCGAGATCGCCGCAGGGCTCTTCCCGCAGATGCCGGTGCGTGTATTTCTCGACTTCAACGGCGCCCATGTCCTCGTAGGAGAATTCGCTTCCCATGAAGGAGCCTGACTGCTTCGAGGCGCTTATGCCCTTGACCCGTTTCAGGGCAGGAAGATAGAGCCACTGGTCGTCCGGCTTGTTCTTGTGGGCATGTACGAGAAAGGCGGTCCCCTTGACGTCCCGCGGGCGGTCGAACACGAACAGGGTCCGGTCACCGTCCCCGTCGACCTCGATGACCTTGAGGCGGAGCTCGCGCCGGCTTTCCTGTCCCCGCTTGTTCCGCAGGATCATGTTCAGGTTCGCGGTGAAGTTGCTGAATCCCTTCTGGCGTTCCCGGGCCTCGGTCGCGATCCTGAGACCGGCTTCCTCCGCGCTTTCAGCGAGACTGACGGATGGCGCGATCGCCAACGAAAGCATGGCAACAAATATCCCGTAAAGGGCAGGCATCGGGCGGGGAAGGGCGACGCGCATTAACTTTTCTTCCTGTTGGCGGTCATCGGCAAAGCGGGGTGAGCATGAATCCGCCGGCGGCCTTGAAAACGGCCTGATCGTGTCATCATCTGCACCTTCGCCGGAATTTCAACGCAAATGCTAGCATAATTCCGATTGATGTCCAGAAGAAGTCCGGGAACCGGGAGTCCAGATTCAGTCCAGTATTCAGGACCGGCGGAGAGCACGGCGAAATCGGGAAGTATGTGGTAGTCTGTCGGATTTCATCGGTCGGGTTGGTTAGAATACGCACGGCATCTCGAACAGGATGCTCGGAGTTTCCATGACAAGAGATTTCCTTGGAGTGCCGATCAAGTGCTCCTGGTCCGGTGTGTGGCAGTCCTGTGCCCGGCGACCGTGACCGCTCCAAACTGAATTCAGAATGATGTTTCCCGAAACGATACAGTGCCCGGCCCGGGAGGAATCGTTCTCACCGGACGGTGAGGCCGGCAGTAGGGTGCCCGTTCCGTGCCTCCCCGCCATCATCCCGGTGTTCCTGGGGGCGCTTGTTTCACTGTACGTGACCATGGCATGCGCCGATGGCGGATTCCCTGGCTGGGTTGAGTATTCCGGGCGTCTTTCCACGGAGGCCTGGCACTTTCCCGACAGCGCCGCGTATCCGGGCCAGCGCTCCTATGCGGGTGGTCTTGCCCTGGAGACAACGGTCTACATGGAGGATGATGACGGCAGAAGCATTACGCTGACGCCCTTTCTTCGATACGACGCCGGTGACCCTGAGCGCACCCATGCGGATATCCGCGAGGCCTTTCTTCTGACGTACGGCGATGTCGGCGACGATGAATGGGAAATGCGTCTGGGTGTCGACCAGGTCTTTTGGGGGGTCGTGGAGTCGCGCCCGCTGGTCGATATCGTCAACCAGGTCGACATCGTGGAACACCCGAACGAAAAGACCAAGCTGGGCCAGCCGATGGCTCATTTCACCCTGTCGGGTGAATGGGGGGCGCTGGAGTTTTTCGGGATGACCTGGCACCGTGAGCGCACCTATCCGGGCGTCCATGGCCGCCTGCGTACGGGGCAGGTGGTGGACCGGAACCTGGTTTCGTACGAATCCGCGGCCGAGGAGTGGCATGTCGATTTCGCCAGCCGGTTCAGTGGCCGGTTCGGGCCGTTCGATATCGGCCTCAGCCTGTTCGACGGCACGAACAGGGAGCCCGTCCTGGTGCCGACGCTGTCCGGCTCCCGGCTCGTCCTGGCACCGCATTATGAACAGATTCGCCAGTACGGCCTGGACGCCCAGCTCACCACCGGTTCCCTGCTTCTCAAGCTGGAGGCCATCCACCGCACCGGTGCGAAGAACAGCCGGCTCGATCAACACTTCAATTTCGAGGAGGAAGACTACTCGGCCTATGTCGCGGGCGGCGAATATACATTCAGTTCCGTATGGGACTCGAATGCCGACCTTGTCCTGTTTGCCGAATGGTTGCATGACGACCGGGGGCAGCGGGCCACCAATGTATTCGAGAATGACCTGTTCCTGGCGGCGCGCCTCGGGTTGAACGACGTGCAGAGCACCGAATTCGTCCTCAGCGTGCTGGCCTCCCTCGAAAACAGCAGTTACATACTTGGCGCCGAATTCAAGCGCCGTCTCACGGACTATTGGTTCCTTCATGTCGAGGCTTCCACCTACCATGAGATTGCCGAGGCGGACACCGTATATCCGGTGCGGCGCGACAGTTTCCTGAGAGTGAACCTGGACTACAATTTCTGAGATGTCCGCGGGCGAAGGCCCCGGTTGCGGTTTGCTGGTTGTGGCGGTGCGGACAGGGCCGTCGCGAGCGTGCCTTCATGTGCCGGGAGGCTCAGGCGGGGAAGCGAGGAACAGGTCAGCGATCAAACCGGATCAGCAGCGCCGGCAGCAGCAGAAAATCAACCACGAGGGCCAGCATGATCACGATCGCCACCAGCAGTCCCAGATTGGCGTTCAGAAGGAAGGCAGATGTCGAGATGACCAGGAATCCCGCAGCTAGGGCAACCGATGTGATCCACAGGGCAATGCCAACCGTTGAAAACGCGTACCGGACGGATTCGACGGGATCAAGCCCCTGTTCCCGGCGCGCTCTCAGATATTTGCTCATGAAATGGATGGTGTCGTCCACCACGATCCCCAGGGTCATGGTGCCGACAACGGAAAGACCCAGCCCGATCTCCCCGTTCGCAAGTCCCCAGATGCCGAATGCCATGGCTGCGGGGGCGACGTTCGGTATCAGGGTGAGCAGCCCGTAACGCAGGGATTTCAGCACGAAGATCAGCAGTATGGAAATGGCGGCAAGGGCGAGGCCGGTGCCGACCAGCATGCCCAGGGCATTCCGGAAACCGATATACGAGAACATCATCGGGGGGCTCGCGCCGGTGGCCCTGATATCCGGCGTGTTCCCGGCCATCCATGCATCCACCCGTCTTTCGAATGCCAGGAATTCAGTGGTCGAGAGGGTTTCCAGGGTGACGCTTAGCCGCGAGCTTCGCTTGTCGATGTCGATCTGGTTGTTCAGGTCAAGACCGTAGGGGAGGGACATTTCATAGAGCAGCAGGTATTGCGCCGCCATGTCCCGCTCCCCGGGCAGGCGGTACCATTCGGGGTCATCGCCGTGCATGCTCCGGTTGATCCGCTTGAAGACGTCGGACAGTGTGCTGACATGGATGACTTCGGGCTGCTCCCGCAGCCATGACGCCAGCCGGTCCACCTGATTGAGGTATGCCGGGTCGGAAATTCCACCCGGGACCCCGGCATCCAGGGAGTAGTCAATGAAATACATCCCCGTCAGGTTCTCCACCACGAAATCGGTATCGGTGCGAAACGGGATCCGCTCATCGAAGTACTCCACGAACACATCGTTCAGTTCATTGCGCGGGATAGCGGCTATGAGGCCGATGATCAGGAGGCACATGACGGGCATCAGCATGCCCCGGCGGCGGATCACCCAGTCCGCGAAGCGGGTGATGATTTCAGCGCCGTACTCCCGCCGCTTTCTGCGCGACACCGGCAGCAGCGTAACCAGGGCGGGGAGCGCGGTTACCGAGAACCACCACGCGAACATGACGCCGGCAGCGGAGATGTTGCCCAGGTTCCTGAACGGGGGCACTTCGCTGAAATTCAGGGCCAGGAAACCGATGGCGGTCGTCACCGAGGTCAGGAAAACCGGGCTGAAATTGATCCGCAGGCTTTCGGCCATGGCTTCTCGCCTGCCCATGCCCGCACGGTACTTCTGCACCCAGGTTGTCAGTACGTGCACGCAGTCGGCCACCGCGAGCGTGAGGATGATGGTCGGGGCGGACATGGAGGGCGGCGTCAGCCTGATCCCCATCCAGCCGGCGACGCCCATGGCGCAGGCAACGGACAGGATGATGGTGACCAGCGTGCCGACGGTGCCGGTCAGCCCCCTCAGCTGAAGGAACACCAGGAGCAGAATCACGCCAAGCGCGACCGGCATCAGGTGGGTGATGTCATGGATTGCGGATTCCGGGAAGGCCTGGTTCAGCATCATGATGCCGGTGAGATATACCCGGATCTCCGGATGGGTATTCTCGATGTAATCCTTCACGCTGCGGACATGGGCGGCCACTTCGGGCCCCTCCTTCGCCTCGTCCTCACCCGGCAACTCCACGGTGATGTTGATGGCCGCAATGTGGGCCTGCGGTGACACCAGCCGGTGCACCAGGGATGGCTCCTTCACGGCGATCCCGCGTATGCGGTCCAGATCCTCCGGTGTCAGGGATGCGGCGTCCTCATAGAGGTCCGCGACGACCAGTTCGTCGCCCTGCGCCACCGTGTGCTGGAAGTTTGACAGCGAGTCCACGCGGATGGAGTAGGGGGTATTCCACGCCAAGTCGGTGGCGTCGGCGACGGCAGCGAGAAATTCCCGGTCGAAAACCCGGCCGTTTCGCGGCGCCATCACGAACAGCACATTGTCGTTCTTGACGTAGGTGTCCTGCAGGTTCTCGAAGGCCAGCAGGTGGGGATCGTCGCCGGTAAAGAACGTCCGGTAGTCATTGGTAAAGGAAAGATGCTGTCCGCCCAAAGCGGCACAGACAGTCACCGCCAAGGAGACGGCAAGTGTCAGCAACCGGTGACGGGTGACGAATTGTCCCCAGCCTTGCGCCAGCTGTTCCATGCTCATGGATTGTGGTTCCGGGTAGAAGATTCGGTCTGGAAGTGCGGTGACTGTGGTTGCGGGCTGTACCGGCCGGGCTGTCCAGGCAGGCAATCACGGCACTGGATCAAGGCCCCGGGCCCACGGCCGGAATCTCCCGTGCGGAATTTCATGACACTTCCTTTCTGCCAGTGTGCATACCGGCGGATTGGCATGTCAAGAAGGGCAAGGTTCAGTGACAAGCTCGCAGGAGATTCTTCCCGGCGGCCTCTCAGGGAAACCCGCGGATCAGGTCCACCACCGACTGTCCGTAGCGTTCCTGTTTGCCGGTGCCGATGCCGGCTATCTCCACGAGGTCCCGAATATCCTTCGGCTTGCGGGTGGCCAGCGCGATCAGGGTAGCATCGTGAAAGATCACGTAGGGCGGCACATTCTGGGCCTTGGCAAGGTCCGTGCGCAGGCCCCGCAACGCCTCAAACAGCGCGTGATCCCCTTCGGCGAGGGCGGTGGGCGTCTTGCTTCCGGGGAGGGATCTTCCCCGGGCCGGCTTCTGCTGCATACGCTGCATGAATCGTGCTTCCCCCCGAAGCAGCGGCCGGCAGGACGGATCCAGCAGGAGACTGCCGTGCCCGGCATCGTCCATGACCAGCATGCCGGCGGCGATCAGTTGGCGGAACAGGTTGCGCCATTGCCTTTCGTCCAGGTTGGTGCCGGTGCCGGACAGTGCCAGGCGGTCGTGGCCATTGCGCCGCATGCGCTCGTCGGCCTTTCCCCGCAAGACATTGATGAGGTAGCCCACGCCGAATCGTTGCCCTGTCCGATAGACGCAGGACAGCGCCAGCCTGGCGTTCTGGGTGCTGTCCAGAACCTCGGGCGGCACAAGGCAGTTGTCGCAGTTGCCGCAATCTGATTCCATGTCCTCATCGAAATAGGCAAGCAGCGCCTTTCGCCTGCAGGTGGTGATCTCGCACCATCCAAGCAGTGTCCGCAGCTTGTGTTGCATGACCTGCTTGTGGGATCCGGCGGCATCCGAGCTTTCCACGAAACTGCCCAGGGTCATGACGTCTCCGAGGCTGTAGGACATCCAGGCGGATGCCGGCAGTCCGTCCCGCCCCGCACGGCCGGTTTCCTGGTAATACGCCTCCAGGTTCTTCGGCAGGTTGAGATGGGCGACGAAGCGCACATCCGGCTTGTCGATCCCCATGCCGAAGGCGATGGTCGCCACCACGATGACACCCTCCTCGTGCAGGAAGCGGTGCTGGTTTTCGGCGCGCTCGGCGTCCGGCATGCCGGCGTGATAGGGCAGTGCGACACGGCCCTTTTCGGTGAGCCAGCGGGCGACCTCCTCCGTCCGCCGGCGGCTGAGACAGTAAACGATGCCGGCATCGCCCGGATGCTGGGTTTCAATAAACCGCCAGAGCTCCTCGCGGCTGTTCCGCGCATCCACCACCCGGTAGCAGATGTTGGGCCGGTCGAAGCTGTGCAGGAACCGGCGCGCCCGCTTCAGGTGCAGATGCTCGACGATCTCCCCGCGGACCCGGCGGTCCGCGGTGGCGGTCAGCGCGATCCGGGGGACATCGGGAAAGCGCTCCGGGAGGCAGTCGAGCTGGCGGTACTCCTTGCGGAAGTCATGGCCCCACTGGGAGACGCAATGGGCCTCGTCGATGGCGAACAGGCTGATCCGGTGCCGGTGGAGCAGGTCCAGGGTTTCCGGCATCAGCAGGCGCTCCGGAGACAGGTAGAGCAGCTTGAGGCCGCCCGCGGAAAGCCGCCTGAGCGTATCCCGGCGCTCCTCGAAATCCTGGGTTGAATTGAGATAGCCGGCATCGATGCCGAACTGCCGCAACGCCGCCACCTGGTCCTGCATCAGGGCGATGAGCGGGGACACCACCACGGCGGTTCCGTCCATGACCAGGGCGGGCACCTGGTAGCACAGGGACTTGCCGCCCCCCGTGGGCATCAGCACCAGGCAATCGCCGCCGGCAATCAGCGTATCGATGATTTCCTTCTGGTGATGACGGAAGCGGTCGTATCCGAAAACCTCCCTGAGGACCTTCTCCGGGCGTTCGATCAATGCGTATTGTCCTTTCGGTTCATTCCGGCGCTTGTCACGCCCGGGTTGGGCATGCGGGTATTCGAAACGGGAAGATCCCGGGGTCGCCCCGACGCCAGCAGTTGCCGGTGCGGATGCCGCGGCAGGGCCCTGGAACAGAAGTCCCGGCAGGTGGCCGGCGCGGCCCATGGCGGCGTCCGTTCCCCTCGGGACGGACGGGCCCCTGCCGGGTGGGGTTATAACACAGGTCGTCCTGCATCCGTCCCGTAACCGCCGGGGAAATCGCCGGAAAAAAACCGGAAAAAACTTCGGAAAAAACTCCGGGAAAAACATTCCGGAAAAAAGCCGGAAAAAAGCCTTGCCAGCCATCCGGACAGGTGGCACATTCGGCGGCTGCCGGATGCGCGCCCGGTCGCCGGGGTGCATGCCATGCACCGGCAGCCGTTCGATTCCGTTCCCTATCCGGGGCAAGGGCACTTCCCGACGTGAACACCGCCACCAACAACATCAGGGCCGCCTTGCTGGTGATGGCCGGCATGGCCATGATCTCGTCCAACGACGCCATCATGAAGCTGTCCAGCGAACAGCTCGGGGTCGGCCAGCTCCTGTTTGTCCGGGGGGTCCTGGCGGTGGTGCTCTTTTCCGTGTACATCAGGCTGAGCGGCCGGCCGTTCCTGCCCCTTGCCTTCTATTCCCGCTGGAACGCTCTGCGCGCCTTCTGTGAATGCTGTGCGACGGTGTGTTTCATCACGGGCCTGACGCTGCTGCCCATTGCCACCGCCTCCACCCTGGTCTGGGTGGCGCCAATCCTGTTGACCGTGGCCGCGGCGCTGGTGCTTGGCGAGCGGGTCAGGCCCGGCCGCTGGCTTGCGGTGCTGGTGGGATTCGCCGGCATCCTGCTGGTTACGCGCCCGTTCGACGTGCATTTCACGCCGGCCATGCTGCTGCCGCTGGCGGCCGCGGTGTTCATCACGGTGCGGGATCTGGTCACCCGCCGGATCGACAGCTCGCTGGATTCCCTCCACGTGGTGCTCGCCACCCTCGCCATCGTCACCGTGGCCGGCCTTCTTCTGTCCATTGCCGACTGGCGTCCGGTCTCCCTGGAGCTGGTTGCCTGGCTGTCCCTCAGCGCGCTGCTGCTCGGCAGCGGATTTCTCAGCCAGATCGTCGCGGTGCGCAGCGGCGAGCTGTCGTTCATCTCGCCGTTTTCCTACACGGGAATCCTGGTCGCCGTGTTTTATGGCTACCTGATCTGGGACGAGTTGCCGGATACCCTGACCATCGCGGGCATCACCCTGATCGTTGCTGCGGGCATGTACATACTGGCGGTCGGACGGATCAGCCGCCGCGGCCTCAGATGACTTTTCCCGGGTTCATGATTCCCTTGGGATCAAGCAGCGACTTGACCTCCTGCATCACGCGGTACCTGACGGGCGAGGAAAGCCCCAACAGCGATTCGCGCTTGTCGGTGCCGATACCGTGTTCCGCCGAAAACGATCCGCCGACCGCATCCAGGCCGTCATAGACCGCCGCGTCCACCTGGCCTCTCAACTCCGGCACGGACTTGCCAGAGGTGATGGTGGCGTGGATATTGCCGTCGCCCAGGTGGGCGATGAGATACGTTCCGAGCGCCGGGGAGACGGCCCGGACGCGGCCGAACAGGCCGTCCACGTACTTCGCAAGGCAATCCAGGGGGACGGAGACGTCGTACCAGAATCCATGGGGCCAGAGATCGTCCACCACGAAGCTGTCTTCACGGATGCGCCACAGTTCACCCCGTTCCCGTTCGCTCTTGGCGATCACCACATCCGCCATCGCGCCGGACTCGTACAGGGCCATCAGGGCGCCCTCGAAGGAATCGGTGCGCTCCCACGATTCCGCCGCCGCTTCCAGCAGCACCGGCAGCTGTTCCGACCCCGGTCGGACCTCCACCGGCAGGTTCACCGACAGTCCCCCGGCAACCGCGATGACGTAGTCCGGCCACATCGCCTCGGCGGACAGCAGCTGCACGTCGGGGTGGTCACGCAGGGCCGCATAGCCGGACACCGCCCGGGCCGCGTCCGGGAAGACCGCCAGCGCGGTGACGCCGGGAGGATCCCCGGGCAGGAGGGACAGTGACAGGCGGGTGATCACGCCCAGCGTCCCCTCTGAGCCGATGAAGAGCTGTCCGATGTCCGGTCCCTCGTTGGCCTTGGTGACGCGCCTCAGGTGGCTGTAGACGCTGCCGTCGGGAAGCACCGCCTCCAGGCCGAGGATCCGGTGGCGCATGACACCGTTGCGGAAGGCCTCGATGCCGCCCGCGTTCGTGGCGGCCATCCCGCCCAGGGTGGCGGAGTCCCGGGCCGACAGGTCGATGCCCGCGCTGAGGCCGTGCTCGCCCGCGGCGGATTCCAACGCGGCCAGGGTGACCCCGCACTGTACGATCGCGGTGCCGCCCAGCGGATCGATGGATTCGATGCGGTTCATGCGGTAGGTGTCGACGATCAGCTGTCCGGGCGTGGTGGTGGCGCCGCCGGACAGGCCGGTGCGCCCGCCCTGGGTCACCACCGGGATGCCGCCCCGGTGGCAGAGCGCCAGCAGTGCGCTGACCTCTGCCGTGGTGCCCGGGAGCGCCATCAGGTCGGCGGAGAGATTCTCCGGGTGAAAGCCGGGATGCCGGTCGGCGAACTCCTCCCTGGTCCGGAACGCGGTCCCGGGCAAACGGGCCGGCAGCTGGTCCAGGGTGATGCTCATCGGGTTGCCGGCGGCAGGGAACGGTTCATCGGGCGGAAGTTCACTCGCCGGCCGGGGAATCCCGCCATTGCCTTGATCTTGACACGGCCTCGGAGAATCTCTCCAGCTGGCCCTCCCGGTCCGTTCCGGGAAGATAACGCTGAACCGGGGCCTCGCCGTCTCCGCGGCGGACGTTGCCGGCACCCGCCAGCTGGGCCGTGCCGATGGCGGTGATCTCGGGGAAGGACTTGACCGCCACGGACTTGCCGAGGACGTCGGCAAGGAACTGGCAGAAGTACGGATTGACCGACATGCCGCCGTCGACGGAGATCTCGTCGCCGATCCCGGTGAGCCGGGACATGGCCCGGATCACCTCGGCCGCTCGGAAGGCGACCCCCTCGAGCAGGGACTGCATCATGTCCAGGCGGTCGGTATCCAGCGACAGCCCGATCCAGAGTCCTGCGGCGCGGCGGTCCCAGTGCGGGCAGGCCAGGCCGGACAGGGCCGGCACGAACAAAAGGTCCCGGTCCACAGCCGCCGGCCTGGCGAAGCTGTTGAGCGCGGCATGATCCCCGAAGAGCCCGAGACCGTGCGCCCATTCGACGGCCGAGCCGGCGCAGTACACCCCGCCGTCGAGGGCGTATTCCGGTGTGCCGCCGGCATGTTGCCAGGCCACGGTGGGCAGCAGGCCCTGGTCCGGGGACCGCAACGCCCTGTCGCCCGTCACCAGCAGTGCGAAGGCCCCGGTGCCGAAGGTGATTTTGGCGTCCCCCGCCCTGCGGCAGCCATGACCGTAGAGCGAGGCCTGCTGGTCCACCACGCTGGCCGTGACCGGCACCGCGCGGCCCCGGCTCGAGACCTCTCCGAGGTGCCCCGTGGTGGGAACGATTTCGGGAAGCGCCTCCATCGGTACGCCGAAGAGCCGGCAGAGCTCCCCGTCCCACTGGCCCGTTGCGAGATTCATCAACGAGGTGCGCGATGCCGTGGTGATGTCGGTGGTGCATGCGCCGGCCAGGCGGTCCAGGAAGAACGCGTCGGTGGTGCCGAGCCTGAGCTTGCCCTGTTTCAGCAGCCCTCGGGCTTCTGGCACATGATCCACGATCCAGGCGAGCTTGCTCGCGGAGAAGTAGGAGTCGAGAGGCAGTCCGCAGCGCTCCATCACTTCCGTCTCGGCGCCATCCCGCTTCAGCTGTTCCACCGCGGCACCGGTACGGTTGTCCTGCCAGACGATCACATTCGTGACCGGCTCCCGGGTGTCCGCATGCCAGGCAAGACAGCTCTCTCCCTGGTTGTCGATCCCCACGGCGGCGACACCCTCCACGGCGTCCAGGGAGGTCTGCAGGTTCCGGACCAGTTCCGCCGGGTCGTGCTCCACCCAGCCGGGCTTGGGATAGAGCTGCCTGTGCCGGGTCACCGAGGCGATGGAGGCGTCTCCACCGGTGCCCACGGCAAGCGCCCGGGTACTGGTGGTTCCCTGGTCGATGGCGAGGATGGTCATTGCAGCCGGTTCTGCCGGGACATGATTGTGCACGCCGAACCTTACCACCCCGGGCGGGTTGATTGTGCTCATCATGGGACACTCTTCCATTCCCTGGTATCCCGGGTTCCGGCGGGCCGAGCACGGTCCGCCGCGATGGTCATACGGGCACGGTTCGGCCTCCGGCACCCGTCCGGCGGAACAGCCGGTTTTCATGAGCGTGAATTTTCATGGTCACATCCTTGTCATCAGGCGGCCGGATATTTCGACTGCTTCATCTGCCGGAGACAGGCGGTGGGACGGAAGCCGGAACGGACTCGCGTCCGGATTCCTGGCGGGCCAGGCCGGGTATTTCACTTCGGCACTCTTGGGTGTTTGCATCCGGCACGGGCTTCATGCGGGAAGCAAAGGGCACTGATGCAGGGGCAGGGGAAGATGGCTTTGGGGAAGCATCCCGCGGGTCTGGACTTCGTATCGGACGACGGAAGAATCTTCGGAAATTTTGCGAGAACCGGGGGATCGAGGGGACGGTGATCGTGAACCGGAAGTGGCAGGAGCAGGAGCATGAGGATGCCGAACCTAGGGCGCCCATGGGAAAACCACATGGACTATGAATGGAAACGCCGCCAGTGTCCGGTGGATGGGAAGGAAGGTTCTACAGAGAAAATGACGGCGGTGTTCCCTCCATGGGAACCGGTGTATTCCATCCGGAATACGAAAAAAATGGCCCCGTGGTCGGGGCCTTCGGGGTCAACCCGGATGAGCAGACCTGTTCAACGAGGGTGGCGGCCCTTTGTATGACTCTTTCGGATCGCCATTCATTTCACCCCCGGCCCGTCATGGACCGAGGCGTGTTATTTTATTTCGATTGTAACACCGCTGGTCTTGGCCGTGATTCGGGTGTGGCGCCCCGCTTTGCATCCGGGCCGAAGGCAAAGACTTGTTAGCATGCTTACTGATTCCGTACAGGGCGCTCCCGATGCCACGGAGAGAGTCTTCGCGTTCGGTAACCGGCAGGCAAACCAGGTCGATATCGACAGACAGCCCGGGTAGGCCTCCCTTGAACTGACTGATCAACGTGCCTCCTTGCAGGGCGAAGAGGATTCGATATGGGCACGACGCCGGCAAACATACTGGAAAACAAGGGTTATCCCGGTTCGATCAGGTATGGCGATGACAACGGGGTGCTGCATGGGCGGCTCGAGTTCATCCGAGGCCTGGTGATACATGAAGGCGATGACGTCAAATGTCCCAAGGCGGCGTTCCAGGAAGCCGTGGACGACTCTCTTACGCATTGTGAAGTCGATGAACGCAAGCCCGAAATGCCGCAGAAGAGCAGTTTCTACGCGCGACCCGGCAGGGGCCTGTACCGCTGCGCCGGGCGCCCGGGGGGCAGCCCCCACACCATCGTAAGCGATGCGTCAAGGCGCGGTCCCGAACGCGGCGGGCCTGCGGCTTCCGATCAATAGTCCTCAATTCACTTGGGCGGGCCGTAACGGCTAACCTTCCCGAAACCCCAGGCTGAGGGTATCCATGTCCGGGCATAGCATGCGTTGCGGTACCCGCAGGATGACCTGTCTTTCGGGGAGCGCCCTGGTGTGTTGCGACAGGACGCCGCTTTCCCCGTCCCCGAGCAGCAGGGTTCCCCGGGCCTCCCCGGCGAATCGCACCCGAACGGGAATCTCCGCCTTCAGCCGGGAATCGGGCACAAGCCTCTGCGGAACGGCGTAACGGATCAACGGGTCAGCCGGACGGACCGTCGTGGCAGTATCCGGGGCCGGCAAGCCGCCATCCAGGGAGTGCGCGATCTGTTCCGCTGTTGCCACCCCTTCCTGCCAGCAACGGCCCGCGGAGTCGGCGGGATGCACCATGTTGCCCGCGGCGAAATATGCCGGGTCCGAACAGCGGCCGAATTGGTCGGTCACAGGACCGCCGCTGGCAGGGTCCACCTCGATATGGCCCATGCGGGCCAGGGCGGACTCGGAGGTGAACCGCCCGGAGAACACGACCCCGTCGCAGGCCAGGCGTTCCTCGCGCCCCGAGCCGTGTCGCAGCACCACCCCGCTGATGCGGTCCGTGCCTTCGATCCGAGCCAGTTCGGTATCCATGAGCATCCGGACACCCTGCAGCCGCGGCAGCAGGGTCGCGGCCCGCCAGGCCGTCGGGCGGCTTCGCTCCTCCACCATGGCCATCGGCCGGATGCCGGCGTGGCGGCAGGTCAGCAGTGCCGAAAACGACACCAGTTCCGTGCCCACGATCACCGGCCGGGCAAACGGCGTGCGTGATTTCAGGTACACCATGGACTGCAGTGCTCCGGTGGTCAGTACGCCCATGGGCCTGCTGCCGGAAACCAGGCGGGCCGACCGCGGCGTCTCCCGGACCCCCGTGGCCAGGAGTACCCGCCGGGGCATGATCCGTGCCAGTCCGTCCGGGGTCGACACCCGGAGCTCGGGGCCGCGCTCGATGGCGGTCACGGTGGTGTGGGGCCGGATATCCACGCCGGCGGCTTCGGCCGCTGCCCGCAACCGAGCGGCGTAGTCGGGACCCGTGAGAATGCGGCGGAACTCCCTCATGCCGAACGGCGGATGGCCGCAGTGACGGGGGATTCCCCCTGCCGCCACCTCCCGCTCGAGGACGGCAACGTATCCGACCCCGAGGCTTTTCAGGTGGGTGGCGGCGCCGAGTCCTGTCGGGCCGCCGCCGACGACGGCCACATCGCACCGGATCACCCGGTCGTTCATGGCGCCGGCTGCCGGATGGCCGCGTCCATGGGCTGCTCCAGGAAGCCCGCGGTGATTTCACTGAGCTCCGCACTGCAGTAGAACCCCTGGCAGCGCCCCATGGTCGCCCGGGTCCGGCGCTTGAGGCCCGCCAGGGAACAGGCCGGCAGCGGGCCGCTCAGCGCGTTCTCGATTTCGCGCCGGGTGACCAGTTCGCAGTGGCAGACGATGCCGCCGTTGCCGGGGCGCATCCAGTCCCGTTCCCCGGCCTCGCTGATTTGCGGCACCCGGGGCCACCGGATGTCCTCGGGTGGGGGGAACCCGTGCCCGTCGCCATAGATCGTCCGGCATGCCAGCCGGGCGATGCCCAGCGCCGCGCTCAGTCCCGTGGAGCGGATGCCGCCGAGGCAGAGATACTGCCGCTCCCGGTCGGTGTGTACCTGGTAGTCCCTGGATTCGGAGGCGGGGCGGATGCCCGCATAGACAGCGGTGACGCCGTGGCTGTTCAGTCCGGGCAGCACGCCTTCTCCCACGGATTTCAGCATCTCGAGGACCGCCGTGTCGACCTCGTTGTTGTCACGGCTGTCCTGCTCCTCCGAGCTGGGTCCCACCAGCAGGTTGCCGAACACCGTGGGGCATACCACGATGCCCTTGGTGGTTTCCGAGGGCACCGGCAGCAGGATGGTGCCGGTCATCCCCCCTGCGGACTTGTCGTAGACCACGAACTGTCCCTTGCGCGGACGAATCCTGAACGGCGCCTCGCCAATCAGGCGGCGGTGCAGGAGATCGCCGTACAGGCCGGCGCAATTGACCAGCCAGCGCGCCCGGAACTCTCCCCGGGAAGTGGACAGGCGCCAGCGGTCCCCCTCGAAATGTCCTTCCCGGACCTCGCAGCGGTTGAGGAATTCTGCGCCATGGGACCGGGCCTGGAGCAGGTAGGCAAGGGGGGTGGACCATGGGTCTACCAGGCTTTCCCCGGGAACGTGAACCGCCGACCTGAGGCCCGGCCCGAGGCCGGGAACCAGGGCGGCGGCCTCGTCGGCACCGATCTGCCCGGCATCGGTCACGCCGTTGGCATGGGCCCGCTTGACGATGTCCTCAAGCCTTTCGGCCTGGCGGTTGTCCCACGCCAGGACCAGGGCCCCGGCTTCCAGGAGCGGCAGGTTGAGACGTTCGTGGATCTCCCGGAACTCCCGGTACCCTTCGCTGATGCAGGCCTGCTCGACGGAGCCCGGCGGCGCGTCGAAGCCGGTATGGAGGATGGCGCTGTTGCCCTTGCTGGCGCCTTCCAGGATGTCTTCCGCCCGTTCCGCCAGGATGACCCGGGCGCCGGCCAGGGCGAGCCTGCGCGCGACGGCGCAGCCCACGACGCCGGCGCCCACCACGAGCACGTCGCAGGTCGGGTCCTGTGGCGGGGCGTTCGTGTTCACGGGGTTCGGCGGTACGGGTGGGAAATGCGGCCTGGAAGCGTCTTTTCCAGTGTAGGGGCAGGTGACCGAGTAGTCAATTTGGCGGACCGAATAGCGATTTTCCGGGCTTCAGGCAGTGATTCTTTGGGGGAAAACGCAAATCTATGACTAGTCGTTCAGAGTTATGCTAGGCTTCGGTCATGCGACCCAACGAGAGACAAACGGCCATAGCCGATGTGGTATGGCAGCGTAACCGGGTGTCTGTGGACTCGTTGGCGGCCATGTTCTCCGCGTCCCCGGAAACCATCCGGCGGGACCTGTCCATCCTGGCGCGAAACGGAAAGATTCAGAAGGTCCACGGCGGCGCCGTGCTGCCGCGGATGGCGGAGGAGGGTCCGTTCGCCGAGCGCATGCGCCACAACGTGGCGGCAAAGAGACGGATTGCCGACAGGGCCATTCCGCTGATCTCTTCCGGGGAGACCCTGTTCATCAATACGGGCTCGACCACCATGCTGTTCGCCGATGAACTGGTCGGGTTGGACGATCTGACCGTGATCACCAATTCCGCCGAACTCGCGCGGATCCTGTCGTCCGGCAGCCCGACCTGCCGGATCTACCTGCTCGGCGGCGCCTACCACGGGGACAACCGCCAGACCTGCGGTTCCATCGCCATCGAGCAGCTGGGCCGGTTCCGCGCGGACCGGGCGGTGCTGACCGTGGGTTCCGTGGAGGCAACGACCGGCGTCATGGACTACAATCCCGACGAGGCGGAAATGGCCCGCGCGATGATTCGCCTGGCGGGGTCGGTCACCCTGCTGGTGGATTCGTCAAAATTCGGTAAACTGGCGCCTTTCACCGTTGCCGGGTTCGACGCCATCGACTGCATGGTCTGCGACGAGGCGCCGGACGGGCAACTGGCGGCGCTCATGGCCCGGGAACGGGTTGAGATCATCTGCTGAAACGGGATAATCGATACGGCGCCATCATTCCCGGCAACGGCAGGTAACCCAAGTCAGGCAATCACGACCCCGAGACCAACCACCCAGATGCCCTCATTCATCGTCAAATACGTCCGGGTGGTGGACTACCTGTCCACGCGGTTCGGCCGCATCGCGATGTACCTGATCTTTCTCATGATCGGTACCCTGCTGCTGGATGCCGTCACCCGCAACGTGCTCAACATCCCGCTGTTCTGGTGCGTGGAACTGGCCCAGTTCACCCTGGCGGCCTACTACATCATGGGGGGCGCCTACTCCATGCAGCTGGAAACCCACGTCCGGATGGACCTGGTGTATGACCGCCTGTCCGACCGGAACAAGGCGCGGATGGACAGCTTTACCGCCATCTTCCTGATGATCTACCTGGTGGTGCTGCTGTTCGGCTCCATTTCCAGCACGATCTACGCCATCGAGACCAACCAGAAACTGTTCTCGATGTGGAACCCGTCCGTGATACCGATCAAGGTCATCATGGTCCTCGGCATCCTGCTCATGCTGCTGCAGGCCATTTCCACCTTCTTCAAGGACCTGGCCAAGACACGGGGCGTCGAACTGACATGAGCTACGAAGCCATCGCCATCATCATGTTCGGCTCCATGCTGCTGATGCTGCTGACGGGCCAGCGGGTGTTCGCCGCCATCGGCATCGTCTCCACCGTCGCTGCCCTGCTGCTCTGGGGGGAGGGCGGCGTGGAAATGCCGTTCACCGCCGCGTTCAAGCTGTTCAAGTGGTACCCGCTGTTGACCCTGCCCCTGTTCATCTACATGGGCTACATCCTGTCCGAGTCCGGCATCGCCGACGACCTGTACCGGATGTTCCATGTTTGGTTCGGCGGCCTCAAGGGAGGGCTCGCGGTGGGCACCATCGGCCTCATGGTGGTGATCTCGGCGATGAACGGGCTCAGCGTGGCGGGCATGGCCATCGGCGCCACCATCGCCCTGCCGGAAATGCTGCGGCGGGGCTACGACAAGATCATGATCACCGGCGTGGTGCAGGCGGGCAGTTCCCTGGGGATTCTCGTGCCGCCCAGCGTGGTGCTGGTGCTCTACGGCATGATCGCCCGGGAGTCGGTGGGCAAGCTGTGGCTTGCCGGGGCACTGCCCGGGCTGATGATGGCGGCCCTGTTCATCATCTACATCGTGATCCGGTGCCGCGTGCAGCCCCATCTCGGGCCCACAGTCAGCGAGGAGGACCGGAACCTGCCCATGAAGGAGAAACTCCGGCTGCTGCGTGCCGGGATCATCCCCTTCCTCATTTTCTTTTTCATGACGGGACTGTTCGTCATGGGTTTCACGAGCCTGGTGGAAAGTTCCGCCGTGGGCGCCACCGCGGCCACCCTGGCGGCCCTGGTCAGGCGCCGGCTCAACCGCCAGGTCATGGAGGAAACCATCCGCAAGACCTTGGGCATCTCCTGCATGTTCATGTGGATCATCCTGGCGGCGCTCTGCTTCGGGGCCGTGTTCGACGGCATCGGCGCCGCCCGGGCCATCGAGACCCTGTTCATCACCAACTGGAACCTGACCCCTTGGGAAGTGCTGATCATGATGCAGCTGTCCTACCTGTTCATGGGCATGTTCCTGGACGATACCGCGATGCTCGTGATCGTGGCGCCGCTGTACGTGCCGCTGGTGAAGATTCTCGGCTTCGACCCCGTCTGGTACGGCGTGCTGTACACCATCACCTGCCAGATCGCCTACATGACCCCGCCTTTCGGTTACAACCTGTTCCTGATGCGCGCCATGGCGCCGCCGGAGATCACCCTGGCGGACATCTACCGCTCCATCTCCCCGTTCGTGCTGGTGATGATACTCGCGCTGGCGCTGGTCATGATTTTTCCGCAGATCGCACTGTGGCTGCCGGGCTATGTCTATGCCCGGTGATCACACAAGGCCGCAGGGCCGATCGACAACCCCAAACCACAGAGGAGTCTTACAATGACAGACAAAGCCAAACCCAACAGGCCGGCAAGCGGTGAGCGCCGGGAGTTCGTGAAGAAGCTGGGTACGGGCACCGCGGGCATCCTGGCCGCCGGTTCCGCTCCCTACGCGTTCTCCCAGAGCAATCCCGTCAAGTGGCGGCTGCAATCCTATTCCGGAGCCCCGCTCGGTGCCCACGTGGTGCTGCCGCAGATCGAGTCCTTCAACAAGATTGCCCACGGCCAGATGGAGATCGAACTGTATTACGCCGACCAGCTGGTGCCCACCGATGAGTTGTTCCGGGCCATGCAGTCCGGGGCGCTGGACGCGGTGCAGAGCGACGATGCCACCATGGCGTCGCCGGTGGACATCAGCGTCTTCGGCGGCTACTTCCCGTTTTCCACCCGTTACAGCCTGGACCTCCCGGTGCTGTTCAAGTACTACGGACTGGACGAGATCTGGGCCGAGGCGTACGGCGAGATCGAAGGCGTGGAGTGGATCAGCGCCGGCGCCTGGGACCCGCTGCATATCTTCACCAAGGATCCGATACGTTCCCTTGCCGACATGAAGGGCAAGCGCGTGTTCGGTGTGCCCACGGCGGGCCGGTTCCTCTCCCGGTACGGCCTGATTCCGGTCACGCTGCCCTGGGACGACATCGAGGTCGCCATCGGTACCGGCGAACTGGACGGCGTTGCCTGGTGCGGCTTCACCGAAGCCTATGAAGTGGGCTGGGCGGATGTCTGCAACTATGCGCTGCTCAACAACGTCACCGGCGCCTGGTGCGGATCCTATTTCGCCAACACGAAAAGCTGGAACAGCCTGTCGCCTCAGCTGCAGGAGCTGTTCCGCATGTCCTGCAACGACTCGCACTACTACCGCCAGGTCTGGTACTGGGGCGGCGAGGCCCAGCTCCGGGTTGAGGGCGAGAAGATGGAACTCACCACCATTCCGGCAGAGGAATGGGATCAGGTTGTCGCGGACTCCAAGGAGTTCTGGGAGGACCTGGCCTCCATCAGCCCGCGGACCCGCAAGGTGGTGGATGCATTCCGCAAGTACTCCGAGGTCATGGAAAAGGTCGGCGTGCCCTACCGCTACAGCTGATCCCTCCGGCGGCATGGAGCCGCCGTGACCCGGCAGGAAAAGGAAGGCCCCGGGCGTTTCCGCCCCAGGGCCTTTCCGGAATTTGGACCTTCAGCTTGCGCCCTGTCGCGCTGCCCGGCCCGCGGCCGCGTCCCCGGGCCGGACGGCGGTCAGGAATCCATCAGTGCGCGCCCGAGCTTTTCCGCGCCGAACCGCACCACGTCCTCGACGGGCAGGCCGGTCTCGTCCTCCAGCCGCGTGATCGCCTCCAGGGCCTCGGCCTCGGGCAGGCGGGATGTATTGAGCGCAACGCCGACGGTCTTCGCCGGGGTCAGGGAGCCGCAGACATGCGCCATTTCCTCGTTGAGCCGGATGAACGGCCGCAGCGGGGGAATCCGGACATGGTCCGGCTTGCGCAGGTGCGTCATCCCGGCGCGGTGGCACATCACCAGGCGATTGGCGCAGCTGCCCCGCATCAGGGACAGCGTGGCGCTGCTCCCGGGATGCAGCAGGGACCCCTGTCCCTCGATGATGATCACGTCGTGCCCGGCAGCATCCATGACCGCGGACTCCACCGCGCCGCAGGCATGATCCACCTTGAACGCATCCAGCGGAATGCCGTGCCCGGTCACGGTAATGCCGATCTGGCCGGTGGCGACGAACGCCGAGGACACCGCCTGCTGCTGTAGCCAGCGGTGGATCTCGAGGCCCGCGGTCATCTTGCCGATGGCCATGTCGGTTCCCACCATGAGGACGCGCCTGTTGTCGAGGGTCCCCCCGCGCCCCGTGGCGATGTCCGGCGTGAAGGCCGGTTGCCGGACGTCCCAGATCCACTGCTCCCCGGGCGCCCGGATTTCACTTCCGAGTTGATCGTTCAACCGGTCATGGAGCCCGTTGATCAGGGACATGCCGAGATGCAGGGCGCGGCGGAGGTGGGGCAGCCATTCTTCGGGCACGCGGCCGCCGGAAGGGGCTAGGCCCAGCACCAGTACGTCGGCGCCCATCCCCCTGGCCTCGTCCAGGGTGCCCACGACCGGGAAGGTGTGGGGCAGGTCGCTGGCGTCACAGACCCTTTTCCCCGCCTGGGTTGAATCCACCACACAGACCACCGGGTTCGGGCTGTAGCGCATAACGCCGTCGCCCATCTTGCCGTAGTCGCTGTCGAGATTGCCCTCCATGTAGACAGCCAGCTTGTGGTGTTTCTCAAGCACGTCTACCAGGCGTATTCGGGCTTGAGGGTGGCGCCGTGGCCGGGATTCGCAAGGGGCACGACCACGCCCTCCAGCAGGCGGGTGCCCAGGCTCGGGTCGGGGTCGAGATTCAGGTGCGAGTCGAGGTCCACGTGGTCGGCCAGTCCCGTGAGCGCGGCGGCGGCCGCAATGGACATGGAGGATTCTCCCATGCAGCCGACCATGATCTTGAGACCGTGCTCCTTCGCGGCCGCAATGATCCGCAGTGCGCCGGTGATGCCGCCGCATTTCATCATCTTGATGTTGACCCCGTCCACGCAATGCGCCCATCGGTTGGCATCGTCGACGAAATGGCAGGACTCGTCGATGAGGATGGGCAGGGGACGGTCCCGGAACAGTTCGGGCAACCCGTCCTCCGCTCCTTGCTCCAGCGGTTGCTCGACATAGTCCGCGCCGCGCTCGGCGATCCAGCGCATCATGGTTTTCGCCGCCGCCACATCCCAGCCGCCGTTGGCGTCCACCCGCAGGCTGACGCCGTAGGCCCGCGCACTTTCCGCCACTTGGGCGTACATGGCCTGATCCACCTCGATCCCCTCCGGCGATCCGAGCTTGAGTTTCAGCGACCGGACTCCCGTGCCCTCCAGGAGGAGGGGCACGCGCTCCTTGAGTACCTCCGGTGGATTGATGCCGACGGTGACGGAGGTCGGCACCTTCGGCCTCGGAAAGCCCAGCATCTGGTACAGCGGCTGGGCATTTTTCCTGGCGAGCCAGTCCCACAGGGCGATATCCAGCCCGGCAATCGCGCAGGCGGGGACCTGCTGCTCCAGCGCCAGGTCATGGATGGCATCCACGGACAGCGCTTCGAGATCGTTGTCCGCAGTGAAGGACTCCAGCGCGGTCTGGGCCGACTCCACACTGTCCGCTCCCTCGGTTCGCCCCGGGGACATTTCACCGAAACCCGTGATGTCCTGCATGGTGATGGCCAGAAAGAGGTTGTCCGTGCCGTTGGTCACCCCCCTGCTGATGGCCAGGGCAAAGCGTTTCTTCAGGTGGATGGTTTTGTATTGTATCTGCATGAGGAATCGGTTGGAATTTCGTGGTTTATGGTTCAGCAGGCATGGGTAATGGACCGCGAAAATGATGCGGCACCCGGTCTTGGCTGGCGGAGGATATCAAGAAAGATCTTTCAGGGGGTGGTGGTGAGCGAACCAGGGGCCCGTTCTGACAACGTTATCCATATCACGCAATGCAGGGATGGATGAACCGAATCCGATTCCGAAGAGAGCCCTTTGCTGAATATGTACTACAGATGATTGATTCAAATGTTGGCAACAATATTATGATCGCTACTGACCGGAAATTGTTCGACAACAAGGCAATGCAGACCATACAACCGCAGTTAGAGACAAAACGTCTTGTTTTGAGGCAATTCCAATTCTCTGATTGCCATAACATCCAGGCTTTGATCAGTGATTATGAGGTGGCCAAAACCACATACAGTATTCCCCATCCTTATACTCTGGAAAACGCACGCGGTTGGGTCATGAGGCGAAAGAAAGGCTGGGACGGCAGATCGAATATCTCATACGGCCTGTTTGAAAAACGATCGCAGGAATTGATTGGATGCACAAGCCTGCAAAACATTTTCAACGATGAATCCCAGCTAGGCTACTGGATCGGACGTTCGTATTGGAACAGAAACTACTGCACTGAGGCGACATCAGCTTTGGTTCAATTCGCACATGCCAGGCTGGGCATTAACAAAATTTATGCTGAACACCAGGACGACAACCCTGCATCTGGATCTGTATTGAAAAAGTTAGGATTTGCGTCTGTGGAATCGGTCATGAAACCGGATAGAACCGGCAACCAAACGCTTGTAAATGTTTATTGTATTGATCTCAAATCAAATAGTTTGTGACCGTCAAAAATCCAACCTGAGATATCCCATTGCCGCGCCCAGGACTGACGGTGCTTACTGCGGAAGATTCATCAGGTGCTGTCCGAACGGATACCGATGCAGTACGCATGCGCGACCCTGAAACCGAGAGAGTCCGCTTACGATTTTTTACGGTTTCCTGTGTCATTGATTTCAATTTATTGTGTTGATGATAAATCAATTTATCCGGCACAAACATGGAAAATTGACAGAGTAAGTGGCATGATATACACAATGACAGCCTAATGTACACGCGATGAACACGTTAAATTTCGTGTCGTTGGGCTAGAATAATAATTAGTGTC
>VYFG01000049.1 GCA_009842505.1 Gammaproteobacteria bacterium | reverse complement strand
GACGGACGGTTCTACGGTCCGGCCCATGAGGAGGCCGGGGGCGTGTTCGAGCGCGGGGGGATTGCCGGCGCATTCTCCCTGAAGCGCGACTGAGCGGTCCCGGGGGAGGAAAAGAACAGAGAGAAGAGAAACAGGGAAGAATAAAGAGTAAAGAGATAGTGGCTGCGATGGGTGGCCGAGGAGGAAGAGGACCAGCTATACGCGATCACCTTCGATGTGCATGACTACCTGCTGAAGGGTGAGATGGCGAAGGTTAGGAACGAGGAAGATGGAAATCAAACGGGTTGGTGGGATTCCGCCCTGTCATGTCGTGGCCGGGGGACCCGGGTTGAACTTCATCCGGCCCGGGCGTGTTTCAGGAAATGGTCCATGGTTTCCAAGGTTTCGCCGGGCCGGTCGAGATGGGGGGAATGGCGGGACTGGCCGATGACACGGGAATCAGGTGATGACGGCAGGTGCCGCTTCAGCGCCGCAAGCTGGCGCAGGGTGCCATATTGATCTTCCTTCCCCTGGATGAACAGCACCGGCACCCGGATGTTCGGCAGGAACCCGGTCAGATTCCAATGCCGGAATTCCGGGTCCAGCCAAGCGTCATTCCAGCCCCGGAACGCGCAGTCGACGTTGTCGCCGTGATACTTCGCCAGGCCTTCACGCAGCGTGCCGGTCTCGTAGGCGGTCTTCGCCTCGGCGATGGAACGGATGGAGACCGGCTCCGCGAAGAAATGGGGCCCCATGAGGATGAGCCCGCTCAGCCGTGGATCCGGTGTGCCACCGGCATGGATGGCGGCGATAGAGGCGCCGTCGGAATGGCCGACGAGGATGACGGATTCCGCCTCGAGGGACTCCAGCACCTGCGGGAGAATATTCTCCGCCTCGTGGTGCATGTAGGTGAGGGGGCGGGGCAGCGTGCAGGGATCGGATCGCCCGTAGCCGACCCTGGAATAGGCGAACACCCCAAATCCGCTGCGGCTGGCGAGCCGTTGCGGGAAATCCCGCCAGAGATCGATGCAGCCCAGTCCCTCGTGCAGCAGTACCAGCACGGTGCCGGGGTCCCTTCCTTCCGGCCGGACCCACAGTGTCTCCACCCTCCCATCGGTGGTCTGGTGGAAAGCCGTGATCTGCGACACCATCAGAATAATCTCCCGGAGACACTGACTCGGAAAATCAGAGATACCACGCGGTCTCTTCGCGATCCTCCGCAACGAAGGCTTGGTACTCGTTCAGCTTGCAGCTGGTGTATGCGCGCACGTAGGCTTCGCCGAAGTAGCCGGCGAGGAAACTGCTTGCCCTGGTCCGGGCGAAAGCCTTGCTCGGCTCGAAAGGCAGGTCGGTGTCTGCTTTCTCACCGGCATTCCCGGTGGCGGGAGGGCCCGCCGGGATGTGGTTCACGATTCCGTGATGGATGCCGGCAAGCAATGCGCCAAGAGCCAGGTAGGGATTGGCGTCGGCGCCCGCGATGCGGTGTTCGATGCGCCGGGCGGCGCCATCGCTCTTGGGTACCCTGAGGGCCACGGACCGGTTGTCGAAACCCCAGTCTGATGTGACCGGCACGCACAGGTTGGGCACGAAGCGGCGATAGGAATTGATGCCAGGTGCAAAGATACCCAGGCAATCGGCCATGGTATCCCCGAGTCCGCCCAGCGCGTGATACAGGAGATCGCTGCCGCAGTCCCGGTCACCGTACCGGCCGCCGCCGTCGAAGGCATTGTTGCCGTCCCGGTCCAGCAGGCTGACATGCAGGTGCAGGCCGCTGCCGGATTGTTCGGCCCAGGGCTTGGCCATGAACGTGGCCTGGCAGCCGTGCCGGCGGGCGATGCTCTTGACCGCACGCTGGAACATCACGCAATGATCCGCTGCCGCCAACGGATTGTCGGAGTGCATCAGGTTGATCTCGAACTGGCCCGGGGCATATTCCCCGGTTATGGCACCGGTCTCCACCCCCTGCTCGCGGCAGGTCCGGGTGACCTCATCCAGGAAGAGGCCGAACTCCTCCACGTCGTCCATGCTGTAGACCTGGGTGGTGTCGCCGCGTTGACCGGTAAGCGGTCCCACCGGCACCTGGATCCGTCCCTCCGGGGTCCGGGCCAGGTCCAGCAGGTAGAATTCCAGTTCAAAGGCCACCACGGGCTGCAGTTCCAGTTCGCGGAACCGGTCCAGGACCCGCGCCAGGACGTTGCGGGGTTCGTAGTAGTAGGGTTCCCCGTCAAGGCCCTGCAGGGTGACCATGAACTGCCCGGTGGGCACCTGGGCCCAGGGGCAGTTCACCAGCGTGCCCGGTACCGGCATGCCCAGCTCATCGGGGTCGCCATCGGAGAACCCCATGCCCTCAGGGTCCATGCTGTCGCCGTTCACCCCCAGGAGAAAGCTGCCCCCCGGAATCATCAGCCCGGAGCTGAAAAGCTTCCCGGCCTGGTCCACCGGATAGCGTTTGCCGCGGAACACGCAGGACAGGTCCTGAAAGTAGGCGTCCAGATATCGGGTCTTTGGGTACTTGGCCAGAAAGGCCTGGAAAGAGGGATGGCCGCCCACGGATTACGTAACCGGAGTCATAGTCGCAGCCATTGTAATACAGAAGGGTCAGCTGTACTTCAGGCGGTATTCCCTGCGTGCGATGAATACCCCGCTCGCCACCACGATGGCCGCACCCGTCAGGGAAACCGGATCCAGTATCTCGCCGAACAGGAGGTATCCGATCGCGATGGCCCAGATCAGGACGAAATAGTTGAATGGCTGCAATATGACGGCGGGCGCCAGTTCCAGGGCCTTGATCAGGCACAGGTGCCCGATGATGGCCGTGATGCTGATCGTCAACAGGAGAAGCGCCTCCATGCCGTCCGGCAGCCGCCAGGTGAACAGCGCGAAGACCAGTGAGCCCAGGAATCCGACGACCCCGAAGTAGAGCAGCGAGGTCTCGAAGGAATCCCGCTGGGAAACCTTGCGCGTCAGGATGTTGTAGAGCGCGAACATCAGTGCGGCAAGGAACGCGGCCAGGGACCACGGGTTGAACACGCCAAGACCGGGACGGATGATGATCAGCGTGCCAAGGAACCCCGCGCACACCGCCAGCCAGCGGCGCCAGCCCACGTCCTCGCCTAGCAGCGGCATCGACAGCGCGGTGATCAGCAGGGGGAAGCAGGCGAACACCGTGTGCATCTCCGCCAGGCCCATGTGCTGTATGGTCACGGCGAACAGACAGATCTCCGCGGTGATCAGCAGAGCCCGGGAGATCTGCAGCAGCGGGGTTGCGGAACGGAACCAGGAATGGCGTTCGGTGCGCCTGGCGGCGAAAACGAGGGCAAACAGGGCAAAGAAGAAGAAGCGGACCGTCACGATCTGAAAAGCCGAAAGTGTCTCGATCAGGTGCTTGGTAATGGCGTCCTGGACGGCGAAGAAGAACGTCGAGATGATCAGGATGCCGATGCCTGTCAGGGTGTTGTCCCGAGTTTGCAAGGGAGGAACGTGCGGGCCGGATCAGAAGGAACGTTTCAGCAGGCTGCCCATGGCGTGCCGCTCGAGGGCCAGGTCCACCAGGCGGTCGATGAGCGCGGCGTAGGGGATGCCGCTGGCTTCCCACAGCTTGGGATACATGCTGATGGGTGTGAAACCGGGCAGGGTGTTGATTTCGTTCAGGTACACCTCCCGGGTCTCGTGGTGGACGAAAAAGTCCACCCGGGCAAGGCCGCTGCCGTCAATGGCCCGGAAGGCCTGCACGGACAGTTCCCGGACCCGTTCGGCCGCGTGATCCGGTATGTCCGCCGGGATCAGGGTGCGGGACCTGTCGTCGATGTATTTCGTCTGGTAATCGTAGAATTCGGCGCCGGGAATGATTTCCCCGACCACCGATGCCTCCGGCGACTGGTTGCCGAGGACCGCGCATTCCACCTCCTGGCAGTTCTCCATGGACTGTTCGATCACGACCTTGTTGTCGTAGCGGAAGGCGTCCCGGATGCAGGCGTCCAGTTCCCCGGGGTCATGGGCCTTGCCGACGCCGACGCTGGAGCCGAGGTTTGCCGGCTTGGCGAAAATCGGCAGGCCGAGGTCTTCCAGGGCCTGGCGCATCATTTCCGGCCCGTGATCGTCCCAGGTATTCCGGTGCAGCACCATCCAGGGCGCCTGGGGAATGCCGGCGGCCGCGAACACCTGCCTGGCCAGCGCCTTGTCCATGGCGAGGGAGGAAGCGGCCACACCGCAGCCGACATAGGGAATGCCCGCCATTTCCAGCACGCCCTGGATGGTGCCGTCCTCGCCGAACGTGCCGTGGAGGACGGGAAAGATCACGTCGAGCTGCGGCGCCGGCTTCGGCTGCGGCGTCGACGATGTCAGGTTTCCCTGGTGATGCAGGGCCATGGATACCAGGGCGCCCCCGGCGGATTCCCCTGGCCCGGCAAGTTCCCTGACCTCCTTTCCGCGGGTCAGGCCCTCGAGATCCGGCCCGGTATGCCAGTACCCTTCCTTGTCGATGCCGATGAGGACGATGTCGTAGCGGCCCTGGTCGACGGCGGCGAGGACCGAGCGGGCGGATGTGACGGATACCTCGTGTTCACAGGACCGGCCGCCGAACAGGAGGCCGAGGGTGCGCTTGCTTGTCATGGAAACGGCCTGGTGAATCCAGGGGAAATGTAGCCGCTGACGGCACCGGGGAAAAGGGGGAAAACTGGTGGATCCATGGCGAACTGCCGGGCGGGCATCATCCGCTCGCCGGTACCGGGTGTCCTGCGGATCAGACGGCGAACTGCCGCATGGCGTCGGCGCAGAGCGCCAGCAGGCTGCCGATCCAGGGCAGAATGGCCACGATCAGCAGGATGTTCACCGTCAGCAACGTGCCCGCGCCGGCGGGAGCTGGGGTCTCGATGTCGGTTTCGGGGGCATCGAAATAGGCCAGCTTGATCACGCGCAGGTAGTAGAACGCCCCGACCACGGCAAACACCACCGCAACGGCCGCTACCCAGACCAGGCCGGCGTTCACCAGTGCCTGGATCACGGAAAACTTGGCGAAGAACCCCGCGGTGGGCGGCACGCCGGCCATGGAGAACATCAGGATCAGCAGCAGGAACGCGGTCCACGGGCTGCGCCTGCTGAGCCCCCTCAGGTCGTCCAGGCGGTCGGACTCGTGGTCCCGGTCGGCGAGATAGAGGATCACGCCGAATGCGGCCAGGCTCATGGTCGCATAGATGATCACGTAGAACAGGGCGGCGCTGTACCCGGCATCGGTGCCCGCCAGGATGCCGCACAGGAAGAAGCCCATGTGGGAGATGGTGGAATAGGCCAGCATGCGCTTCAGGTTGCTCTGGGCGATGGCCACCACGTTGCCGGTAACAATGGACAAAAGGGCGATGATGATCAGCATCTGCTGCCACATGCCGTGCAGGTCCTCGAGTCCGCCGATCAGGAGCCGGGCGGTGATCGCGAACGCGGCGATTTTCGGCGCCGCGCCGACGAAGGCCGTGGTGGAGGTCGGCGCGCCCTGGTAGACGTCGGGAACCCACATGTGGAAGGGCACGGCGCCCAGCTTGAACGCCAGTGCCACGACGATGAACACCACTGCCAGCGCCACGACGACGTTGTCGCCGGCGGTGCCGGCCAGCGCGCCGCGGATGACGGAAAGCTCCAGCGATCCGGTCAGTCCGTACAGCAGGGACATGCCGTACAGCAGGATGCTGGACGCCAGGGCGCCCAGTACGAAATACTTCATCGCGGATTCCACCGCCAGCTTGTCGTCGCGGTAGAACGCGATCATCGCGTAGAGGCACAGGGACATCAGTTCAAGTCCCAGGTACAGCGTGAGCAGGTGATTGGCCGATGCCATCACCATCATGCCCGTGACCCCGAACAGCCCCAGGACATAGTATTCCGCACTGTCGAGGCCTCGGTCCCGGTTGTAGCGCCGGCTGTAGACGAACACTCCCGCGGTGACCAGGCAGATGGTGATCTTCAGCAGGTCCGACATGGGATCGTCGATGAACATGTTGTTGAACCCGGCGACCGGCCCGGTGCTGAAATGCATGGCGACATGGGCCGCGGCCAGGACCAGGGTCAGGATGGACAGCGAGTAGGCGAGCCGGATGCCCGTCTCCCGGCGCATGTACAGGGGCGCCACCAGGATCAGGCAGGCCATGAAGCCGACGATCATTTCCGGGGTGGCCAGGGCGGCCTTCAGGGTGTGGAGATTCATGGCAGCTTGGAGACGGACACGTGTTGCAACAGGTTGTCCACGGTGGCGTGCATCACGTCGAGTATCGGGTTCGGCCAGACCCCGACCCACAGGACCAGGCCGGTGAGCAGGGCCAGGAAGACGATCTCCCGGGCATTGACATCCTCAAGCGCAGCCACGGCCTCGCTGTTCACCTTGCCGTAGACCACCCGCTTCACCATCCACAGGGTGTAGGCGGCGCCGAAGACCAGCGTCAGCGCGGCGATGACGGCGTACCACGGATTCACCTTGAAGGAACCCATGATGACGAGAAACTCGCCGACGAAGCCCGAGGTGCCGGGCAGGCCGGCATTGGCCATCGCAAAGAGGACGGTAAAGGCGGCGAAAATGGGCATCGGCGTGGCGATGCCGCCATAGGTTGCGATCTCCCGGGAGTGCAGGCGGTCATAGAGCACGCCGACGCAGAGGAACAGCGCCCCCGAGATGAATCCGTGGGAGATCATCTGCATCATCGCGCCTTCCACCCCCTGGCTGTTGAACACGAACAGCCCGAGCGTGACGAATCCCATGTGGGAGATGGAGGAATAGGCGATCAGCTTCTTCATGTCGCCCTGCACCAGCGCCACCAGGGCGATGTACACCACCGCGATCAGCGAGAGCGTGATCATGAACCAGGTCAGCTCGTGGCTGGCGTCCGGCGTGATGGGCAGGCTGAAGCGGAGGAATCCGTAGCCGCCCATCTTCAGCATGATCGCCGCCAGGATCACGGAGCCGCCGGTGGGCGCCTCGACGTGCGCGTCGGGCAGCCAGGTGTGAACCGGGAACATCGGCACCTTCACCGCGAAGGCGGCAAAGAACGCGAGGAAGATCAGAATCTGCGGTGTCAGCCCGATGGCCAGTTCGTGATAGTCGAGAATGCTGAAACTGCCGCCGCTGGCGTTGTACAGGTACAGGAAGGCCACCAGCATTAGCAGCGAGCCGAGCAGGGTATAGAGGAAGAACTTGATGGTGGCGTAGATCCGGTTGGGGCCGCCCCAGATGCCGATGATGAGGAACATCGGGATCAGCATCGCCTCCCAGAGCACGTAGAACAACACGGCGTCCAGGGCGGAAAACACCCCGATCATGATGCCTTCCATAATCATGAACGCGGCCATGTACTGGGCCACGCGTTCCCGGATCACCTCCCAGCCGGCAATCACCACGATGACCGTGAGGGCCGTGGTCAGCAGGATCAGCGGCATGGAGATGCCGTCCACGCCCAGCGCATAGTGCACGTTGAAGGTTTCGATCCAGGTGCCGTGCTCGGTGAACTGCATCGCGGCGGTACTCTTGTCGAAACCCGCCCAGAGCGAGAGGCTGAGGATGAAAACCGCGACGGAGAAGCCGAGGGCCAGCTTGCGAGCGACCGGCGCGCGTTCGTCGCCCCCGGTGCAGAGGATCAGGATCCCCGCCAGGATCGGCAGCCAGATCAGGATGCTGAGCAGGTTACTGTGCATGGAGGGGGGAGGGGCAATGCATCATTTGTTGTTGTCGGTCCCGGCGTCAGCGTGCCCAGACGAAGAACGTCACCAGGAAAAACAGCCCGATGATCATGGCGAACGCGTAGTGAAAGGTCTTGCCGGTCTGGCTCTCGCGCATCATGCCGGAGAAAAGGCGCACGGTCCTGGCGGAGCCGTTGACGATGATCCCGTCGATGAGGCCCGCATCGGCTCTCCGGTACAGGAACCTGCCGAAGGCCACGCAGGTGTCGGCGAATAGCCTCTGGTACAGGGTGTCGAATCCGTACTTGTTCTCGAGAATGCGGGTCACGGGCGCCAGGGCGGAGGCGATCCGCCCTGGAAGGGCGGTGTTCCTGCAATAGCAGTACCAGGCGGACACGATGCCGGCCACGGCCAGCCAGAACGGCCAGACCGCCACGCCGTGAAGGATCGAGGCGATGGCCGGGTTCACCCCGGACACGGAGTAGGCATCGTGCAGCGCCCCCACCGTGTCGTGTTCGGGCAGAACGAAGATGGAATCGCCGAAATGGCTGCCGTCGAGGACCGGCCCGAAGAAGAGGAACCCCGTGATCACGGAAAAGACCGCCAGGGCGATCAGCGGCCAGGTGACCACCCGGGGGGACTCGGCCAGATGGTTCCGGACATGCTCATCCGCCCGGCTGTTGCCGTGAAAGGTCATGAACAGCAGGCGGAAGGAGTAGAACGCGGTGACGAACACCCCGAGGAGGACCGCCATGTGGGCGTAACCGGCGCCGAAGATGTGGCTGTGATGCGCCGCCTCGATGATGGCGTCCTTGGAGAAGAAGCCCGCGAAGGGCGGAATGCCGGCCAGGGCCAGGGAACCGATCGCGCAGGTGATGTAGGTCACCGGCATGATCGCCCGCAGGCCGCCCATCCTGCGCATGTCCTGCTCGTGGTGCATGGCGATGATGACGGAGCCGGCCGCCAGGAACAGGAGCGCCTTGAAGAACGCGTGGGTGCCCAGGTGGAAGATGGCCACCTCGTAGGCGGAAGCTCCCAGGGCAACGGTCATGTAGCCGAGCTGGGACAGGGTGGAATAGGCCACCACGCGCTTGATGTCGTTCTGCACCAGGCCGATCAGTGCCATGAAGATGGCCGTGGTGGCGCCGATGATGATCACAACGGACAGGGCGGTTTCCGACAATTCAAAGAGCGGGGACATCCGCGCCACCAGGAAGATGCCCGCCGTCACCATGGTGGCGGCATGGATCAGCGCGGAGATGGGCGTAGGGCCCTCCATGGAATCCGGCAGCCAGACATGCAGCGGTACCTGGGCGGATTTGCCCATCGCGCCCAGGAACAGCAGCAGGCAGATCACCGTGATCCACTTCCATTCGCCGAACGGGCCGGTCAGGGTCCGGTCACTGGCGCCTTCGGCGGCGGCGAACACGGTGGCGTAGTCCAGGGAATTGAACAGGTACAGCACCGCGGCCAGGCCGAGCAGGAAGCCGAAATCGCCCACGCGGTTGACCAGGAACGCCTTCATGTTGGCGAAGATCGCGGTGTCCCGTTCGAACCAGAAACCGATCAGCAGGTAGGAAACCAGGCCCACCGCCTCCCAGCCGAAGAACAGCTGCAGGAAGTTGTTGGACATCACCAGCATCAGCATGGCGAAGGTGAACAGCGAGATGTAGCTGAAGAACCGCTGGTATCCCGGGTCGTCGTGCATGTACCCGATGGTGTAGATGTGCACCATCAGGGAGATGAAGGTGACCACCACCATCATGGTCGCGGAAAGCTCATCGATGAGGAAGCCGATCTGCATCTTGACGCCGCCGCTGACGGCCCAGTCGTAGACGGCGCCGTTGAACAGATTCCCGGCGCGGACGTCGAGATAGACCACCAGGGAAAGCACAAAGGCGATGGCGACGGCCCCGATGGTGACGGAGTGGGCGCCGGCCCGGCCGATCCGCCGGCCGGCCAGGCCGGCAATAACGGCAGCCAGCAGGCAGACCAGGGGAATGGCGAGATAGACGCTCTTCATTGGGGTGTGATCAGCCTTTCAGGGAGTCCAGTTCTTCGACATTGATGGTGTGCCGGCTCCGGAACAGCACGATCAGGATGGCCAGGCCGATGGCCGCCTCCGCCGCGGCCACGGTGAGGATGAAGAACACGAACACCTGTCCCGCCGTGTCGCCGAGGTAGTGGGAGAAGGCGACGAAATTCATGTTCACCGCCAGCAGCAGGAGTTCGATGGACATCAGCAGGATGACCACGTTCTTGCGGTTCAGGAAGATGCCGACCACGCTGATACCGAACAGGATCGCCCCGAGCACGAGATAGTGGGAAAGCGGGATCATTCCTCACCTCCGGCGGCAGGTCCTCCGGCCGGCGTTTCCTGCCGGGGAGCGGATTTCATTCGCACGATGCGCAGCCGGTCCTCCCGCCGGACCCTGATCTGCTGGGTGGGGTTGATGTACTTGCTCTCCGGCCGCTTGCGCATGGTCAGTGCGATGGCGGCGACGATCGCCACCAGCAGGATGATCGCGGCGATCTCGAACGGGTAGACGTACTGGGTATAGAGCAGCCGGCCGAGTTCCTTGGAATTGCTGTAATCCGCGGGATGGGCCGCCGGGGCCGCGTAATCCTCCGCGCCGAAGCCGCTGACCATGACGAGGGCGATCTCCAGGATCAGCAGCAGCGCGATGACGCTGCCCACCGGCAGGTAGCGGGCGAAGCCCGAGCGCAGCACCGCGAGATCGATGTCGAGCATCATGATGACGAACAGGAACAGCACCATGACCGCGCCGACGTACACCAGGACCAGGACGATGGCCAGGAACTCCGCCTCCAGGGTGATCCAGATGCAGGCCGCGCTGAAGAACGCCAGCACCAGGAAGAGCGCGGACTTGACCGGATTGCGGATGGTCACCACCATGCCGGCGGCGAACACCAGGATGGCGGCGAACAGATAGAAGCAGAGCTGAACGAATGTCATCGGAAGGGGCGTCGTCTACCGGTAGGGCGCATCCTGCTGGCGGGCTTCGGCGATCTCCTGCTCGTACCGGTCGCCCACCTCCAGGAGTTGCTCCTTGTTGATCAGCCGCTCGCTGTTGAGCTCCATGTGAAATTCGTGGATATCGGTCAGCACGATGGAGTCCACCGGGCAGGCCTCCTCGCAGAACCCGCAGTAGATGCATTTGAACAGGTCGATGTCGTAGCGCGTGGTGCGGCGCTGGCCGTCCTCCCGCTCCTCGGAATCGATGGTGATGGCGAGGGCTGGACAGACCGCCTCGCAGAGCTTGCAGGCAATGCAGCGCTCCTCACCGTTGGGATAGCGGCGCAGGGCGTGGAGCCCGCGGAACCGGGGGGATTTCGGGGTCTTCTCCTCCGGGTACATCAGCGTGATCTTGCGGTTGAACAGGCGGCGGCCGGTAACCCGGAGGCCCCGGCGCAGCTCCATCAGGGAAAAGGTCTTGTAGAGATACTTGAGGTCGATGCCCATGATCAGTCTCCTAGCTGAAGAAGCCCGCGAACGGCGTGTAGAACTTGCCGATTCCCACCACGAATATCCAGACCAGCGTCACGGGAATCAGGACCTTCCATCCCAGGCGCATGATCTGGTCGTAACGGTAGCGGGGAAAGGTCGCGCGGAACCAGAGGAACAGGAACGCCACCAGGGAGGTCTTGAGCCCGAACCACATCAGTCCCGGCACCCAGTTGAACGGCGCGACGTCCACGGGGGGCAGCCAGCCGCCGAGGAACATGACCACGGTGAGCGCCGCGATCAGGATCATGTTGGCGTATTCCGCAAGGAAGAACACCGCGAAGGTCATGCCGGAATATTCCACGTGGAAGCCAGCGACGATCTCGGATTCCCCCTCGGCGACGTCGAACGGCGCACGGTTGGTTTCCGCGACCCCGGAGATGAAATACACGATGAACAGCGGGAACAGCGGCAGCCAGTACCAACTGAGGAAACTGCCCTCCTGGCCGAGAACGATTTCCCGGAGATTCAGGCTGCCGGCCACCATCAGCACGCCCACCAGGGCAAAGCCCATGGCAATCTCGTAGGCGACGATCTGGGCGGCGGACCGCATGGCGCCGAGGAAGGCGTATTTCGAATTGGACGCCCAGCCGGCGACGATCACGCCGTAGACGCCCATGGAGGTCAGCGCCAGCACGTAGAGCAGGCTGGCGTCGATGTCGGCCAGCACCAGGTGGTCGGTGAACGGCATCACCGCCCAGGCCGCCAGCGCCGGACCCAGGGAGAGCGCCGGAGCGAACAGGAAGAGGTGCCGGTTCGCGCGGCTCGGGACGATGATTTCCTTCATCAGGAGCTTGAAGGCGTCCGCCACGGGCTGCAGCCAGCCCCTGGGTCCGACCCGGTTGGGCCCCACCCGAAGCTGCATGTAGCCGATCAGCTTGCGTTCGGCGAAGGTGAAATAGGCCACGCACAGCATCAGCGGCACCAGGATGGCCACGATCTTGAACATGACCCAGACGAAGATCTGCAAGGGCTCGGGCAGCCACCCGGTCAGGTAGAACACGAGGTCCCGGATCATTTCCGATCCCCGGCTTCGATCCGGAACTCGCCGCTCAGCCCGATCTCCCCCGTATCCGGGAAACCCGCGGGGATGTAGAGGCAGCCCCTGGCGATCCGGTCATCGGCCACCGCCGGCAACGGCACCGTGCCGTCGGCGCTCCGCACGATCGCGCCCTGGCCGTCCGCCAGGGAAAGGTCGGACAGCGTGGCCGGATGCAGGCGTGCGGCGGGGGGCGGGTTGTCCACGGTCCGCTGCAGTGCGGCGGCCCGCCTGAGCGTGGGCTCGCCGCGGTACATCGGCATGTCGGCAATGCGCTCGAGCCCGGGGGCGACTGCCCGGTCCGGCCGCGTGAAACGGGGATCAGCGCAGCGCGCCGAAGGCGTGAGATCCCCCGGGAGCACCTCGGCCTGGACGTCCTCGATGGAAATCTGGTCGAAGCCGTCCGCCTTGAGGAAATTGCCGAGGACCCGCAAGATTTTCCAGGCTGGACGGGATTCGCCCATGGGCTTTGCGGCCACACTGGCCCGCTGCACGCGGCCTTCGCAGTTGACGAAGGTCCCGGCGGACTCGGTGAATGCGGCCATGGGCAGGAGTACATCGGCATATTCCAGCGCGGAATCGCTCCTGAAGGCGCTGATCTGAACCACGAATTCGGCGTTGTCCATGGCGCGGCGGGCGGCGGCGCCGTCTAGGGCGTCGAGCTCGGGCTCCGTGCCGAGTAGGATGAATCCTCGGCAGCCCGGCTGCAGCATTTCGGCGGCGTTTTTGCCCGGGGTCTCCAGCGGTTCGCCGTTGGCGCCGCGGTGCGGGATACAGCCGCCGATCCAGGCAGCGGCGCTGTTGGCGGGCGCCAGGATGCCCATCCTGGCGCCGGCGGTGTCGGCGATCCACTGGGCGATCGCCCGCAGCCCGGCAGCATCTGCATGCTGCAGCGCATTGGCGCCGAGGATGACCACGCCGGCGTCGCCGGCCTCACAGAGGGCCCTGGCGGTATCGTTCATCACGCCGGCGTCCGCCATCGCGCTGATTTCTTCGGGCAGGGCGACGCCATTTTGCTCCGCCACTGCGCGGGCAACGCCGCAAAGCGCGCCCGCGAATCCGGACGGGGCCACCGTGAGGCTGTCCGCCAGGTCGTAGTTCTGGGGGTAGTCGATGACGTTCACCGCGCCGACCTGGGCGCCGTGGCCGGTCACCGCCCGTCTCAGGCGCACCGACAGGAGGGGCTGCTCCTTGCGCAGGTTCGAGCCCACCAGCAATGCCGCCTTAATCGTGTCCAGCCCGGCGATGGGCAGCTCCAGTGCAGGGAAGGCCGGCAGGATGTCGTCGTCGCTGAAGTCCTGCTGCTGCAGGCGGTGATCCACATTGTCGCTGCCGAGCTGCCGCAGCAGTTTCTGCAGCAGGTACGCCTCTTCCAGGGTGGCGGACGGGGAGGCGAGCGTGCCGAGGTCGTCTGGGCTGCCGGATTCGATCACGCTGTTCAGCCCCGCTGCCGCATGCTCCAGTGCGGTCTGCCAGGGCACTTCCTTCCAGCTGCCGCCGTCCCGGATCATGGGACGGAGCAGGCGTTCGTCGCAGTTCACCGCCTCGTAGCTGTAGCGGTCCCGGTCGGCGAGCCAGCATTCGTTGACCGCCTCGTTGTCAAGCGGCAGGACACGTTCCACGACTCCGCGCAGGGTCTGCACCAGGGTATTGGTGCCGACGCAGTCGTGGGGGCTGATTCCCGGGTGGTCCAGCAGTTCCCAGGAGCGCGCGGCGAAGCGGTAGGGTTTCGAGGTCAGCGCCCCGACCGGGCAAAGGTCGATGATGTTGCCCGAGACCTCGGAATCGACGGAGCGGCCGAGGAATGTGCCGATGCGGGTGAATTCCCCGCGCCCCGGGGCGCCCATTTCCATCACCCCCGCCACTTCCTCGCCGAACCGCACGCAGCGGGTGCAGTGGATGCAGCGGGTCATTTCGGTGGAGATCAGGGGGCCGATGTCCGGGTTCGGCACCACGCGCTTGGTTTCCTGGTAGCGCGAATCGTCCTTGCCGTAGCCCATGGCCTGGTCCTGCAGCGGGCATTCCCCGCCCTGGTCGCAGACCGGGCAGTCCAGAGGGTGGTTGATGAGGAGGAATTCCATGGTGCCCTTCTGGGCCTCCCGCGCCACCTCGCTGCGGGTGTGCACTTTCATCCCGTCCATGACCGGCGTGGCGCAGGCGGGCAATGGCTTGGGCGCCTTTTCCACCTCCACCAGGCACATCCGGCAGTTGGCGGCGATGGACAGTTTCTCGTGGTAGCAGAAGCGGGGGATGTAGATGCCGGCGGCGTCGGTGGCTTCGATCACCATCTTGCCATCCTCCACCTCGATGGTTCTGCCGTCTACTTCAATGGTTGCCATGGGGTGTGACAGGTAAATGTCGTATTGGTCTGGCCGTCGGTGGTCCCATCAGGCGGCCCGGGAGCCGGCATCGCGGATCTTGGCTTCGAACTCGTGGCGGTAGTGCCTGAGGAAGCTCTGCACTGGCCAGGCGGCGGCATCGCCCAAGGCGCAGATGGTCCGTCCCTCGATGCGGTTGGCCACGTCCAGCAAGGTGTCGAGATCCTCCATGGTGCCGCGGCCGCGGTTGATCCGGTGGAGGATGCGGTACAGCCAGCCGGTGCCCTCGCGGCAGGGCGTGCACTGCCCGCAGGATTCCTCGTGGTAGAAATACGCGAGCCGTTCCAGCACCTGCACCATGTCCGTGGTCTCGTCCATGATGATGACGGAACCCGCCCCGACCGCGGAGCCGGCATCCCTGAGCGCGTCGTAGTCCATGGTGCATTCCATGATGATTTCGGCCGGAAGCACCGGCACCGAGGAGCCACCGGGAATCACGGCCTTCAGCTGGCGGTTCTTCCATACGCCGCCAGCCATCGCCAGGAGATCCCTGAAAGGGGTTCCCATCGGGACCTCGAAATTGCCCGGTTCCTCCACGTGGCCGGTGACCGAGAAGATCTTGGTGCCGCCCGAGTTCGGTACGCCGATGTCGCTGAACCATTCCCCGTCCATCCAGTTTCCGTTGGCGCGCAGGATGGCGGGCACCGAGGCAAGGGACTCGGTATTGTTGATCGTGGACGGCCGGCCGTACAGGCCGAAGGCCGCGGGGAACGGAGGCTTGAACCGGGGCTGGCCCTTCTTCCCTTCCAGGGCCTCCATGAGGGCGGTTTCCTCGCCGCAGATATAGGCGCCGGCGCCGAGGTGGTTGTGCATGTCGAAAGCGAAGCCGCTGCCGAGAATGTCGTCTCCCAGCAAGCCGGCTTCGCGGGCTTCCCGGATCGCGGCCTCGACCTGCAGATAGGGTTCCCAGAATTCCCCCCGGATGAAGTTGTAGCCCACGCTGGCGCCCATGACATAGCCTGCGATGGCCATGCCCTCGATCAGGGCATGGGGGTTGTAGCGCAGGATGTCCCGGTCCTTGCAGGTGCCGGGCTCGCCCTCGTCGGAATTGCACAGGATGTATTTCTGGCCCGGGGAATTGCGGGGCATGAAGCTCCACTTGATCCCCGGGGGGAAGCCGGCGCCGCCGCGCCCCCGGAGGTTGGAGGTCTTCAGGCAGTCGATGATGGCCGCGGGATCGGTTCGCTCCCCAAGCACCCGCTCGAGCGCGCTGTAGCCGCCCCAACTCTTGTAGGCTTCCAGGGTCCAGGGGGTGGCCACGTCCTCCGGGGGATAGCAGACGCCTCCCCGGATTTTCATGGTGTTGTACTCGAACATGGACACGCTCAGTACCTCGCCAGGATCTCGTCGACCCGTTCCGGGGTCAGGTTCTCGTGGTATTCCTTGTTGACCTGCATCATCGGCGCGCCGGCGCAGGCGCACAGGCATTCCACCTCCTGCAGGGTGAAGCGCTCATCCCCGGTGGTCTGCCCCATCCGGATCCCCAGCTTCTGCTCGATATGCCGCTGGATCTCGTCGCAGCCCCTGAGCATGCAGGAAATGTTGGTGCACAGGCGGATCACGTTCCTGCCGACCGGCTTCAGGTGGTACATGGAATAGAACGTGGCGACCTCGTAGGCCCGTACCGGCGGGACGCCGATCACGCCGGCGACATGCTCGATCATCCCGTCCCACAGCCAGCCGTGCTCGTCCTGGGCGATGCGCAGGGCCGCCAGCAGGGCGGACTGGCGCCGGTCCGGGGGGTACTTGGCGCATTCCTGCTCGATTTCGTCCAGGGCGGCCTGGCTGAGGACGGGCGTTTCCGGGGCGTTCTCCATGGCGGTGTCGTTCATCAGCGGTCGATCTCCCCGAACACGATGTCCTGGGTGCCGATGATGGCCACCATGTCCGCGAGCATGTGGCCGCGGGACATTTCATCCAGGGCGGCGAGATGGGCGAATCCCGGCGCGCGGATCTTGACCCGGAACGGCTTGTTGGCGCCGTCGGACACCAGGTAAATCCCGAACTCCCCCTTGGGATGCTCGATGGCGGCATAGGTTTCCCCCGCCGGCACGCAGTAGCCCTCGGTGAAGAGCTTGAAATGGTGGATCAGGGATTCCATGTCCCCCTTCATCTGCTCCCGGGAAGGCGGCGCCAGCTTGTGGTCGTCAATCATGACCGGACCGGGGTTCTCCCGGAGCCAGTCGATGCACTGCCGGATGATCCGGTTGGCCTGCCGCATCTCCTCCACCCGTACCAGGTACCGGTCGTAGCTGTCCCCGTTGGTGCCCACGGGGATGTCGAATTCAATGCGGTCGTAGGCCTCGTAGGGGCGGGTCTTGCGCAGATCCCATTCCACCCCGGAGCCGCGCAGCATGGGGCCGGTGAACCCCAGGGCCTTGGCCCGCTCGGGACTCACGACGCCGATATCCACCGTGCGCTGTTTCCAGATCCGGTTGTCGGACAGCAGGGTTTCGTATTCGTCCACGTACCCGGGGAAGCGTTCGGTGAAGGCTTCGATGAAGTCCAGCAGGGAACCTTCACGGTCGGCGTTGCGCTGTTTCATCCGCGCGTCGTTGAAACGCTCGCTCCTTGCGTACTGCGGCATCCGGTCGGGCAGGTCCCGGTACACGCCGCCGGGGCGGTAGTAGGTGGCATGCATGCGCGCGCCGCTGACCGCCTCGTAACAGTCCATGAGATCCTCGCGCTCCCGGAATGCATACAGGAACACGGTCATGGCGCCGATGTCCAGGGCGTGGGCGCCGAGCCACATGCAGTGGTTCAGGATCCGGGTGATCTCGTCGAACAGGACCCGGATGTACTGGGCGCGAATGGGCGGCGTGACGCCGAGGAGCTGTTCGATCGCCATCACGTAGGCATGCTCGTTGCACATCATGGACACGTAGTCGAGGCGGTCCATGTATCCGATGCTCTGGTTGTACGGCTTGGATTCCGCGAGTTTCTCCGTGCCCCGGTGCAGCAGGCCGATGTGCGGGTCGCAGCGCTCGATGACCTCCCCGTCCATTTCCATGATGATGCGCAGCACCCCGTGGGCCGCAGGGTGCTGGGGCCCGAAGTTCATGGTGTAGTTCCGGATCTCGGCCATCAGGCGTTCTCTTCCGCGGCCGGACCGAACACGTCCTTGCGGATGGATCGCGGCACCAGGATGCGCGGCTCGATGGTGACGGGCTGGTAGATCACGCGCTCCTGTTCCTCGTCGTAACGCATCTCCACCTGGCCCGACAGGGGAAAATCCTTGCGGAACGGGTGGCCGATGAAACCATAGTCGGTGAGGATGCGCCTGAGGTCGGGATGGCCGTGGAATATGATACCGAACAGGTCGAAGGCCTCGCGTTCGAACCAGTCGGCGCCGGGCCAGACGCCGATGACCGAAGCGACGTTCAGGTCATCCTCGGGGCACTGCACCCTGAGCCTGATCCGCTCGTTGCGGGCATAGGAAAGCAGGTGGTAGACCACGGCGAAGCGTTCCCCCTGCCAGGGGGTTCCGCCTTCCAGTCCGTAGCCGTCGTAGTCCATTCCGCACAGGTCCGTCAGCTGCTCGAACCCCGCCTCGTCCCTGAGCAGGCGGCAGGCCTCCACGATCCGGCTTCGATCGATGTCCAGCGTCAGCTGGCCCCCGGCATGGCTGCCGGAAAGGACGGCATCGCCGAGGAGGGTGGTTACGGAGCCGGACAGCTGTTCAGGGGAGCCATTCTCCATGGTCTCAGGCAGGCCGGCCCTCCAGGTGACGCTTGGCTTCAAGCAGTTCCCGGCGGCGCGATACGGGTCCCGTTGCCCGGATCTTCTTCTGCAGTTGCAGGATGCCGTAGATCAGCGCCTCGGCCGTGGGAGGACATCCCGGGACGTACACATCCACCGGCACGATGCGGTCACAGCCGCGCACCACGGAATAGGAGTAATGGTAGTAGCCGCCGCCGTTGGCGCAGGAACCCATGGAAATCACCCACTTGGGTTCCGGCATCTGGTCATAGACCCTGCGCAGGGCGGGCGCCATCTTGTTGGTCAGGGTGCCGGCCACGATCATGACGTCCGACTGGCGCGGGCTCGGCCGGAACAGCATGCCGAAGCGGTCAAGGTCGTAGCGCGCGGCGCCGGCCTGCATCATTTCCACCGCGCAGCAGGCAAGACCGAATGTCATGGGCCACAGGGAGCCGGTGCGGGCCCAGTTGACCAGTTCGTCCAGTTTCGCCGTGGCGAAACCGTGTTCCAGGGTGCCTTCTTGCGCCATGTCTCAGTGTCCTGTTGTGCCGGAATCCCCGGAACCGCTGCCTTCGCCGGCGGCGTCCCGGGCTGATCGCCGCGGTGGGAACTTCCGTCGTGTCATTCCCATTCGAGGGCTCCCTTCATCCACTCGTAGACAAAGCCCACCACGAGAACGGTCAGGAACAGCATCATGGCCCAGAAACCGAATATCCCGATTTCATCGAGCACGATGGCCCAGGGGAAAAGAAACGCGATCTCCAGGTCGAATATGATGAACAGGATCGCCACCAGGTAGTAGCGAACGTCGAACTTCATGCGGGAGTCCTCGAATGCCTCGAACCCGCACTCGTAGGGGGCCATCTTGGCATCCTCGTGCTTTCCGGATCCCAGGATGCGGCCCATGCTGACCGCCGCGACGCCTATCACCAGCCCCACTGCGATGAAAAGAAGAATCGGCAGGTAATTGGCTAGCAAGGTGGACTCCTGTGTCTGTCCGGGTTGGAATCTGGTGCCCGGGGCAGCATGACATTGCCAGGATGTTCGCCGCCCTGACGAAAACACAATTATACCAAAAGGAATAGGTGAACAAAGGGCGGGGAGGAAAAAAGGGTGCAACTATGGTCGTAGGCGCGCCGCCTGCCGGGGCCTCCGGACCCGGTCCGCATGGCCGGCGGCGGTCTGCGCACCGGGCGGTTCGGGGGTTCTGTCCGGGCGATTCCGAAAAAACCCGCCCCGCGGATCACGGGACGGGTTCGCTGTCCGGAGCGTGACCGCCCCGTCTCAGTCGATCGGATCCTTGGACAGGACCGTGAGTCCGGTCTGGGAGGCGTACCAGGCGGCTAGGTTGGCGATGTCCTCGTCGGTCAGCGTGGCGGTCATCCCCAGCATGATCGGATTCGGGCGCACGCCGGAACGGTATTCAAGCAGCACCAGTTCCAGGTAATCGGCGTATTGTCCCGCCAGCCGCGGGTTCTCCGGCAGCGGGCTGTTTCCGTCCGGTCCGTGGCAGGCGATGCACAGGGTGTCGGCCTTTGCCTTGCCGGCCGCGGGGTCGCCGGCCAAGGCCTGGCCGGAAACCGCCAGGGCAAGGGTGGCGCCGGTGAACAGCGCGGCGAAGGTCTTCATCAGGTCGGTCATGGCTGGTCTCCTATTTCGACGCGGCGAAGAACGCGGCGATGTCCTCGATATCCTGGTCCGACAGGCTCCAGGCATTGGCATGCATGGTGGAATGGGGACGGGTCCCGTCCCGGTAGGCCTTGAGCGCGGATACGACGTAGGCGGCGTGCTGGCCGCCCACCTTGGGAATCCGGTACGTCGGGTAGATATGCTGCATGGTGGGCGAGGCATGGCAGCCAAGGCAGGTTTCGGCCTTCAGGCGCCCGGCATCCGCGTCGCCTTCCGACAGCGCCGGCTGGACCAGGAAAGCCAGCAGCGCCGGGACCAGTCCGGTTCGAGCGAGAATGTTCATGATCGGTTGAGTATAATGCTTGAATAAAACTGTGTTCCGAGCATCTCCGCCCGGCCGCCGTGTCGGCAAACGGCGTATTCTACTTCCCTACAGGGCGGGGATACAGCCCCATGGCCGCCTTGTGCAACGAATTTACCAGTTCAGGCCACAGGCGCCTTTATGGGGAACCCGGCGCGATGGCCGGGCGGTCGGAAGACCGCGCCCTTCAGGGGTTCCCGGAGGGACTGCGCATGTGCCTGTCCACCAGGGCATGGAAGTGATGCACCGCGTGCTCTGAAAACCAGCTGCGGTCCTCATCGACGAAGAATCTCCCGCGGTCATAGGAAACGGAATGCAGGCCCTGCTGGACGGATTCGACCAGGCCGACGTCCTCCGGGCCCAGCACGTCACAGAAGTAGCGGTAGATGTCTGAGGAGACGGGGTCCAGCTCGCCGCTTGGCGTGTATACGGTGAATACCTGGCGGGTTTCCTCGGGCCCGAGGGCCTCGAAGACGAACGTCGCCACCGAGCCGCTTCCGGCGAACCGCGTGAACGCCATGTCCGGCCAGATATACAGGGTCACGAACTCGCGTTCCGCATCGTCCAGGCCGTCGGGAATCCGGTACGCCAGGTTCCGGGGCCGGCAGATGCCGCCCTGCCAGGACCATAGGGGCTCCGTCTCCACGCGGTAGGTGTCCATGTCCACGAGGTCCACGAAGGCCTTGTGGGCGGGGTGGCAGTGGTAGCATTCGAGCAGGTTGTCGCCGACGTTCTTCCAGTTGGCGGCCACATCGAAGGTGACCGACGCGGCCCGGCGAAGTCCGGCCAGGTCGCCGCACAGTTCCTGGAAGCGGTCCATTGCGGGGGCGATCTCCGGCAGCAGGGGCGGGGCGTCGGGGTTGAGATTGATGTAGATGAATCCGGCGATTACTTCCACCCGCACCGGGTCAAGCCTGATCTCGGACCTGGAAAATCCCCGGATGTGCTCGCAATGGGGCGCCGCGCGCAGCTGGCCGCCCATGTCGTAGGCCCAGGCATGGTAGGGGCAGGTGATGAGGGGGGCGCCCAGGTTCCCCCGTTCCTCCCCGAGGAGCACGTGGGCGCGGTGCTTGCAGACGTTGTGGAATGCCCGAATGTCCCCGTCCGGCGCCCGCAGCACCATGACGGGCTGGTCCACGAGCCGGTGGGCCAGGTAGTCTCCAGCATCGGGGATGTCCGACACGTGGCCGACGCAGCGCCAGTTCCTGCGGAAGATCCGCCGCTTCTCCCGCTCGAACCAGTCCCGGTCCCAGTACGTGAAACCGGGCAGGGTGGAAGCCAGTTCCGGGTCGTCCTCGAACGTGTATTCGGCAGGTTCAGACATGGGGATGGTATTGATGGGGGTGATCGGGGGACTTTCCGGGATGCCGGCGGGTCCCCGGACGCATTCTGTCACCTGGGATCATGCCGAGTCAAAGCGTGCCGGCGAAAAAAAGTTAAAAAAAGTTAATCTTTTGTAACAAATCTGCCTTATACTCCCCTTCGCCACAGTCAATGATCCAGGCGTCTTCGGCCGTTCCCTCCGCGTTACCCCTAAAGTTTCCTCTTTCATCAGCTGCGGCGTTTTGTTTCTTCTTTACAGGTTAACTTTCTATGGCTACAGGCACTGTCAAATGGTTCAACGAATCCAAGGGTTACGGATTCATTTCCCAGGATGGCGGCGGTAAGGACGTCTTCGTCCACTTCCGCTCGATCCAGGGTACCGGCTTCAAGACCCTCAAGGAAGGGCAGAAGGTCACTTTCGATGTTGAGGAAGGTCCCAAGGGACCCCAGGCAACAAACGTCGTTACCTAGGCACCACCACATCAGGCAAGGTCCATCCTTTCCACCCCCCGATCCTGCACCGGGGTGCAAGCGGCCCCCGCGAAGGCGGGGTTTTTCTTGAGACGGATCCGGAACGGATTCGCCGATTCACCTGTCCTGGTCAGTCGGATACTCCCGGTCCCGTGAGACGGGACCGGGAGTATTCCTGTATCCGTATATCTCCGCTACCCGGCGCCGTGTCCGGCGGAACCCGGACTTGCTTCCCGGGACTCTTCGATGAGCACCCGCCGCGCGTGGGAAAAGAACTGCCGACGGATGAGAACCAGGACGACGAATACCGTCGTCAGCATGAACATGTAGGGCCCGACGAACCAGCCCAGGTAGCCGAGGGCGAAAAACAGGCCGCGCATGCCGGCATTGAAATGCCTTCCTGCAATGATGTTCATGTCGGCCAGTTTCCCGGCGGCGGCCTGACGGCGTTCATGGTCCGGGTCGGTGTGCTCGGGCACTGCGCCGATCAGGATTCCGCAGTAGTTGAACAACCGGTAGGCCCAGCCGAACTTGAAGAACGTGTACGCGAGGATCAGGGCGAGGCACAGCACCTTGATTTCCCATGCCGCCCGGCTGATCTCCGTAGGGAGCGGCAGGTCGCGGTAGATCTGCAGCGCCGTATCCGCCGAACCGAGAAGGGCGAAGCAACCGCCGATGGCGATGATGGACGTGGAGGTGAAGAACGCGCACCCCTGCTGCAGTCCGCTGATGATCTGGGTATCCACCATCCGAAGTTCCCGCTCGGCGAGCACGCGGATCCAGTTCCGCCGCTGTTCCGCCATCAGGCCGCCCAATGTGCGCTTCTTCAGGGCGGTGTACTCCAGCAGGATTTCCAGCAGGGTCCAGACGGCAATGAACAGTCCGACCGCGACGATGTCCGGGGGAGATAGGGCGCTTAGCATGGGATGTACGAGGGAATCACTCTGAAACGGTTTTCTGACGACCTGCAAGCATACACTGCCCGACCGCCCGGCATGCACTGCCCGCCCCGGTGAACCCGTCCCGTAATGCCGCGGGGCGGCCCGGGGGCGGGGACGTCTGCACCGCTGATGGTCAGAACAATGTCCGGGAAAGCCGGGTCCGGTATTCCGATACCAGTTCCCCCTTGCCGCCGAGCAACTCGAAAATCTTGAGCATGGTCTTGCGGGCGCCGTCATTCTCGAAGGACCGGTCGCGCCGGATGATCTCCAGCAGGTGGTCCATTGCCGGCGCGTATTCCCGCTTCGAGACCAGCAGCCTGGCCAGGCGGTAGCGCACGTCCAGATTCCCGGGTTCTTCCTCGAGCGCCGCCGCCAGCTCGTCCCGGCCGGCGGCATCGGCGCCGGTCGGCAGGAATTCCAGGGTTGCCTGGTATGCCCTGTACTCCGGGCTTTCCCTGCCCTCGCGGGAAACGGATTCGGCCATGGCGGCAGCCCCCTCCATGTCACCTTCCTCGGACAGCCAGGCCATGTACTGCAGCACCGGGGCATCGTTGCCCGGCATGGCCTCCATCAGCTTGCCGAGAAGCTCCTTGGCCGTCTCGGTGTTGCCGTTCCGGTAGAAATCGCGGGCTTCGGCCAGGACCAGGTCATGGGAACTGGACGCATACCGGTCGATCTTCTCCCGGATGGCGGATTCCGGCAGCGCGCCCATGAACTGGTCCACCACCCTTCCATCCCTGAAGAACAGCACCGTCGGCAGGCTGCGGATACCGAACTGCATCGCCAGCTCCTGCTCACGGTCCGTGTCCACCTTGACCAGCTTCAGGCTGTCGCGGTATTCCCCCGCCAGCTTCTCCAGCACCGGTGCCAGGGACCGGCAGGGGCCGCACCACGACGCCCAGAAGTCCACCAGGACAAGCCGCTCCCGGGACGCCTCGATGGCATCCTGCGCGAATGTGGCGGCTCCGGAATCGATATAAGGCTCATTGCTCATCGCCCGTGCTATGGGGGCGTGATCAGGGGTTTCAATGCCCGCATTTGCGGGAGTCCGCCGGAGACATGCATGGGCGAAGCGCAGCAGCGCTGCGTGCATGCCTGATTCCTTCGATGCGGATGCTTCCGTGAGCAGCCGCGGCCCGGCAGGGAAGCCGGCTTCCCGGGGTTCCCTTGGAAAGCGGGCATCTGGGGTATGATTGCCAGGAACATCCCATCCACGAATCCATGCGGCGTGACGACCGAAGGCGAATCAGGGAAGGTGTTCCGGCCAATGCGCAGCGCTTCGCGCCGGGCGCCGGGGGACCGGCTGCAGCCTTGACCTGGCCGGCAGGGTAACCGGCATGCCCGCCGCGTTTTCCGGGAAGTCGCTGTTGTTCTGCTTCGTCCTGCTCTGGGCGCCGTCCGGCAATACGGATTCCCCGATCATCGATGTACTGTCCATCAGCGGCAGCGCGAAGACCGACGTCGCCCGGCAGCTAGGCGAGCCGGTTCACTGTGCCGAATCCTACCAGGGAGACGCCTGCCAGTATGCCGGCGGGATCGAGGTGGTCTTCATGGACGGCCGGGCGGACTGGATCCAGTTCGCGCCGGAGGTGGAGATTCCCTTCGAACCCGCGGCGCTGCGCCATATCGGGCTGCTGCCCGTACTGCCGACGGTGCGCAACCCGTTCCGCATGCACTGGGACGGGCACCAGGGGCTGGCCGTGGTGTCGATGTACGGTTCCGGGCGCTATGTCGCGCTGTTCCAGGTGCATTCCTTTACCACCTGGTAGGTACGGCACGGGCTCCGGTTGCCAGGACTCGATCCGGCGGATCCGGGTGACGTGGCGCCCGTCGGATCATGCGGGCGCCCCGGGCCGGGGCACCCGCGCGGGCGTGCCCCGGTGCTGCGCCCTGAGCGGGGTGGTTCCGTCCTCAGCCCAGGTGCTGCCTGAAAAATGCCGTGGTGCGTTCCCAGGAGAGGGCTGCGTCATCGGCGTCATAGCGGGCACTGGTGGGGTTGGCGAATGCATGGTCCGCCTCGTACCAGTGCACCGTCAGGCCGGATTTGCCCGCGGCCTGCATCGCCGACTCGAAGCCACCGACCATGTCCTTGTTGATCCAGCCGTCCTCGGTGGCGAAATGCCCGAGCACGGGGCTTTGCAGGGAGGCGAGGTCCGATGCATTCTTCTTGACGTTGCCGTAGTAGATCACGGTGGCGTCCACCGGCACCGCCAGGGAGGCGTTGAGAGACCAGCCGCCGCCAAAGCACCAGCCCATGGTGCCTACCTTGCCGTTGCCGGCTTCATGGTTTTTCAGGTATTCCACCCAGCTGACGAGGGTGTCGGTGGCCGCTGCACCGTCGACGCCCTGCATCAGCGCCCGGGCGCCGTCCGGGGTATCCGCCATCTTGCCTCCGTAGAGGTCCACGGCCAGGGCGATGTAGCCTAGGTTGGCCAGTTCCGCCGCCACGGACTTGATCTGGTCGTTGAGCCCCCACCATTCATGAATGAGCAGGACCGCGGGGGCCTTGTCCGCATCCGGCATGGCAATGGCGGCGGCGACCTCGCGGCCGCCCCCGGTCGTGATCGTGACGGTGTCGGTACCGCCTGCGGCCGCGCGGCTCAGTTCGGGATAGGCCAGGACGGTGGCCAAGGGCAGGGAAGCGAGCCCCTTGAGGAAAAGGCGACGGTCGGTGTCCGAGACCTTGATGGGCGGCATATTCCGGTGACTGCCGCAGCCGTTGATATCACACATGGATCATTCCTCCTGATGGATCGTTGGGTAACAGTGCAGGGGAGGTGCCCGGATCACCGGTTACGGGCCTCACAACGTCCCACAGTTGACTCACTGGGCCTGAGCGAGTACATTCCCG
>VYFG01000128.1 GCA_009842505.1 Gammaproteobacteria bacterium | reverse complement strand
GGCGGGTTCGTGCGCCTGCACACCGCTGGAGAAAGGCTCAGTTACACAGCAAATTGGGAGATAACAGCACGCGGGGTGGGGCAATAAAAACCTTAATCATCCTGAATTTCCTGTTTTAGGGCTCGGACCGCGTAAATCGATATAATGTCCCCGTATTGGCGTGGCCATCGTCTATTTAACATAATATACATTATGCGAAGTTATTTCACAGCAAGGCTCCGGGAGATACACTCCGTCCAACTGGTGCTGATCCTGTGCGGTTTCTTCTTGATCGGCTGGTTTGGCGGTTTCCTCATTAACGGCGGCGGGAAATGGCTGGCAGATGCATTTCGTCTGGCCTATCTGAACCAGTACCAGGCCCGTGCGGGACTGACCACGGGCGGCAAGTCGTATTACATCTCCACGACCAATACCCCGGAAATGATCCGGGTTCTTGAGGCTGATCCCGGTGTTGTCGCCATCCAGCCCACATTCATCGATGAACTGCTGATCATTGTGATCTCGAGGGACCACCCGGAAACCTATTCCCGCCTGCAAGGCAGCCGCCTTGTAAACGTAATCACCACCCTGCCGCTGCTTTGCCACTGAACCCTTAACGATCCGAACGAATATGACTGTACTGGCGTTTGACGTGTACGGCACGCTCATCGATACCGCGGGCGTTACCGACCGGCTGGCTGAACTGGTCGGCGACCGTGCGGCCGTCATCTCCGCCCAATGGCGGGCCAAGCAACTCGAATACACCTGGCGTTACGGACTGATGGGTCAATACCGTGATTTCCGGGTCTGCACCCGGCAGGCGCTGGACTGGACCTGCGCCCAGAATGACTGCGGAATCAGCGAGACGGACAAGGACGGCCTGATGGCGCTGTACCTGGAACTTCCGCCCTTCGAGGACGTGCCAGACGGACTCAAGGCATTGAAATCACTGGGATTTTCCATGTACGCGTTCTCGAACGGCCTGCCTTCTGACCTGGAGACGCTGCTGGGCAATGCGGGGCTCCTGCACCTGATGGATGGAATCGTCAGCGTGGACGACAAGCAGAGTTTCAAACCGAACCCTATGCTCTACCAGTACATGGTCGAACGTGGCGGATCCGATACCGCGGGGACCTGGCTGGTTTCCAGCAACGGTTTTGACGTCTGTGGCGCTGTCGCCGCCGGACTGAACGCATTCTGGGTGCAGCGCGACTCGGCAATCACCTTCGATCCCTGGGAGTTCCGGCCCACCCGAATCGTGCATGGCCTCGGCGGAATTGTCGAATGCCTGGAAAACCGTTGATTTCCCTGGAATCATTCATAGTATTATTTCCTTTATTTCAATGTATTGGGGTCGGCTGTCTTCCATCCCCCATCTGGTCTGACCCGGTTCCCGCCAATGACCCCGTCCCAAAGTGCCACATGAGGAGTTCATGCCATTTCAGGGTGCAAGGCAGTCGTCTTGGTATTCGCAAGTCCGGTAGGATGACTTGCCGGGGTTATTCTGCAGGAAACGATAATCCCGGAGCTTCAGGTTCCAGGATCATGGACAATCTCCTTGCTGCGGAAATCGGGTGGTTTGGCCTCAGACCCAGTTTTCCAGGAGCAGTCCGTTCACCCGTTGGAATTCCTTCAGGTTGTTGGTCACGAGCGTCAATCCCTCGCTTCTGGCATGAGCGGCGATGTGCAGGTCATTGACCCCGATCGGTTCGCCTTTGTGTTCGAGATGGGCACGGATATCCCCGTAGTGGGCTGCCGCCTTGCTGCCATACTCCAGCACTACCAGCCGTGAAACAAAATCTTCCAGTTGCCTGCGATTGTGTTCCACCTTTTCACTTTTCTCCACTCCGTGCACCAGTTCGGCCAATGTGATGGAACTGATGCAGAGTTGATTGGCATGGCGGTTGAAATTCTCCAGGGCTCCTACCGGACGGTCCCTTATTACATAGATGGCAATGTTGGTGTCCAGGATGTACTTCAGCATCAAGGCGGCCTGTCAGAATGGCTCCCTTTCCGGCTGCCACTGGTCGGGACGTTCTTCCATGAAGTCGGCACTCGGTCTTTCCCCGGCAAGAAAGAAACTATCCCATGAACTGTCTACAGGAGACAGTATCCGATCCTTGCCAACCACCCGGACATACACGTGCTTGACGTTCTCGGGAAACCGGACGTCCGCAGACAATCTCACCGCCTGGGTACGGTTGTTCATGAATATGGACCCGGTGCGCATCAATCCGATTATCCCAAGATAGATACATTAAGTATATACAACCAACAGTAAGGTGACAAGGATCAGTCCAAGGTCAGTCTGGCACAAGGGGAGACCAGGTACAGTTGCAATCCGCTTACCTTGCGTGGAACCTGATCCAGTGGAGTCACCGGGAGGATAAACCACGCTCTTCAGGACCGGCAGAGGGAAACTGTTCGGTACTACCAAGCCCTTCGAGGACGACAGGAGGGTGATCGGGAAATTCGACCGCCAGTAGCAAACTGCTCCCCATGGCCTCGACATAACTTCTAAGGATGGAAGGCAACAGGCCGGACCGTCTGATCATGATTGCCGTGACGCCGGAGGTCGGGCCAACGGTTTCCGCAGCAGGAACTCCGGAGACCCCGTCGTTCCTGCCGCTACATGAGGGCCATCGGCACCCGGCAGGTCTGCACCCTGTGCCACGGCAGCGGCATCGCACCGGAGGTCGCCGCGGTGCGCAATGCGCTCTACCCGAAGATTGGGCATGCGGGTTCGAGGTCGTCGACATCCGGGGCGAGTTTTCAATAACGCAGCCGGCACCCTGAACTCTCGGGGCGGTCACACGGAGTGCTTGTTCCCACACTCTCGGGCCTGCCGGTGATCTTCATCTTGGTTTACGGCCGCGACAAGACCATTGCGCCCACCTTCGAAACCGCCACCGCCGACGACATCTTGAAGCCCTTCCAGGCGACCACGCTCACCGTACGACCCAGGTCGCTATCCGTACTGCTCCACGTGGCCTCGCCTGGACCATTCTCGTTCACCGAAACAGTGGCTACCATTGCCCGGCGCCTTCGGGCCGATGCCTCCCCGGGTCGACTTGCCAGGCAAGGCCGTCGCGCCAGGAACCGCCGCTCGTTAATTTTTCGTGTGGATATAGCAATTTGAATGTCGATAGGATAAATACCAATATCGAGGGGGTGGCAGCAGGGCTGGGTACGGCCATAATCCTTTTCCCGGCCACCGGGATGTCCGTAAGGTCGAGGACATCTCACCCAATCACGACAATCAATCCACAATGGAGAGCGCAACAATGACACACTTCGATCAACGGGTGAAAGAGCTTGGAATCGCCTTGCCGGAAGCGCAGGCCGCCTTCGGCAACTACGTGCCCTGCCGCATCAGCCGCAATCAGGTTTTCATCGCGGGCCAGGTATCGATCACTGCCAGCGAACGCGTCACCGGCAAGCTCGGCGACGGTATTTCCGTCGAAGACGGATACCGGGGTGCGCGACTTTGCGCCCTCAACATCCTGGCGCAGCTCAGGGCGGCGCTGAACGAAGACATCGATCGGGCGAGGGCCGTCGAACTGGTCGGGTTCGTGAACGTGGCACCGGATTTTACACAGATCCCCGAGGTGATGAACGGCGCATCCGACCTCCTGTTCGAGGTGCTGGGTGAGGAAAGGGGCAGCCATGCCCGATCCTCCGTCGGAGTTTCCATGCTTCCCGCCGGAGGGGCCGTCGGCGTCAGGTCCGTGTTCGAGGTCGAGTAGGGAAAGGTCACAACCATTCACTGTTGAACATGGAAGAGTGGCGGTATACACGGGGATGGGTCCCACGGGTCCCCGGACCGTCCCGTGAGGCGTATGCAAGAGTTGCGAGCGGAAGGCGGGCCCGGGAGGCGTGCCGGATATCGCGAGGGGTGACGGTCTCTGGTGCGGCGTGGTTGGTCAGGCGCCTCGACTGCGGGTGCCCGCCGCAACAGGATGTTCGGCAAGTTGAGGTACTTGCAAAATTCCCCGGCCAAGCAGGTTCCTGCCTGACCGGAGGCT
>VYFG01000014.1 GCA_009842505.1 Gammaproteobacteria bacterium | reverse complement strand
TAGCCTCCGGTCAGGCAGGAACCTGCTTGGCCGGGGAATTTTGCAAGTACCTCCCTACCATTGTCCATCCCATATTCGTACTCCCCCCAGTCAGGCAGACCATGGCCGGCCGCATTGCCGCATCCATCGAGATTTCCCCCAGGCAGGCCCAGGAAAGCGCCGACCTCTCCGGCCTGTTCCCGGCGGGCACCCTGGTCTACATGACCGACGTCGGCACCGACAGCGCGGAGACCATTGCCGTCGGCGCGCGCCGGCTGAAGGATCTCGGCTACTGCGCGGTGCCCCATTTCGCCTCACGGCGCCTGACCACGCGCAGGGTGCTGGAAAACCGCATTGCAATGCTTGCCGCCGAGGCCGGGGTCGACAACGTGCTCGTCGTCGGCGGCGGCCTGGAAGCCCAGGCCGGCGAATTCGGTGCTTCCATCGAGGTGCTGGAGACCGGCCTGTTTGACCGATACGGCATCCGCCGAATCGGCGTTGCCGGGCACCCGGAGGGGTCGCCGGACTTCTCCGACAGCGTGGCGGAGGAGGCGCTGAAACTCAAGCAGGCCTTTGCCGAGCGCACCGGCGCCGAGATGCGGATCGTGACCCAGTTCGGCTTCGATGCGAAACAGTTCATCCGCTGGGCGGACGGCCTGTCCTCCGCGGGCGTGGACCTGCCCGTCCACCTGGGAGTGGCCGGCCCCGCCAAACTGACCACGCTGGTCAAGTTCGCCGCCATGTGCGGTGTCGGCAATTCCATCTCGTTCCTGAAGAAGCGCGCTGGCGCCATCAGCACCCTCATGGCGGGCTTTGACCCGGATGAAATCGTCGACCCCTTGGAGCAGCATGTGTCGGGCAATCCTGACGGAGCCATCCGGCAGATTCACGTCTTTCCCTTCGGGGGCATGAAGAAGGCCGCCGAGTGGCTGCACCAGCGGGGCAGCTGGTCCGCCTGAGATCCCGTCCTGCGGGGATTCTCCCCGATCCCGTTTTCCCGCCGGCCAGGGGCCAAAGTGGCCGCCGGCGGTTGCAACCTCCGCCCGCGGTGCGCATATTCACCCTATGGACAGTGCGGCCGGAAACCCACCCGTCATCGAACAGGCCATCAGGATCTGGCGTGCGGGCGTGGATGCGGTCGACGGCGAACGCGCCATCCGCGCGGCGCTCGGCGAGTCCCCGGGGCAGCGGGCGGATGCGGTGCTGGCCGTGGGCAAGGCCGCGTCATCCATGCTGGCCGGGGCGCTGCCCTTCCTGGCCCCCGGGGCCCGGGGCCTGCTGGTCACCAAGCACGGCCATGTGGACGCGTCGCTGCGCCGCATTCCCGGGATCACCGTCATCGAGTCCGGGCACCCGGTGCCGGATGAAAACAGCCTGGCCGCGGGCGATGCGGCACTCGGGTTCATCGAATCCTGCGGCAGGGACAGCAGGCTGCTGGTGCTGGTTTCCGGCGGCGCGTCGGCCCTCGTGGAAGCCCCCGCCCCTGGCATCGGCCTGGACCGACTACGCTCCCTCAGCCGGACGCTGCTGGCGGACGGCTATTCCATCGACCAGATCAACCACATCCGCATCGGCATCTCCCGCATCAAGGGTGGGCGCCTGCTGCGCCGGTTCCCCGGCCGCGAGGTGCAGGTCCTGGGGATTTCGGACATTCCCGGCGACCACGCCGAGCTGATCGGTTCCGGGATCGGCGCCGTATCGCCCCCGGAAGTGGCGCCGTTTCCCGTGCCGGGGTGGATTCGGGAACTGATGCGGGCAGCCCGGAGGGACGGCGCCGAACATGCCCGGGAGGAGTTTCCCTACACGTTTCACAGCCGCCTGGTGGGCTCCAACGCCATGGCCAGGGCTGCCGCGGCCGGGGCTTGCCGGGACCTGGGGTTGGCCGTGGCGGATTGCGCGGAATGCCTGGACGGGGATATCGGGGCGCTGGCGCCGGCGCTGGCGCGGCGAATCGCCGAAGGGGGCCCCGGGGCATACCTGTGGGGCGGGGAACCCACCGTCCAGCTGCCCGGGAACCCGGGACTTGGCGGCAGGAATCAGAGCCTGGCCCTGGCGCTGACCCTGGCGCTCGACAACGGGCATTGCGTCCATGGCGTGGTCGCCGGCACCGACGGCACGGATGGCCCCACCGAGGCCGCCGGCGGGGTTGTCGGCCCGGCCCTGGACCGGGATGCGGGCCGGGAGTCCCTGGCGGCAGCCAATGCCGGGCCATGGCTTGACCGGCATGGCAGGCTGTTCGTCACCGGCCCCACCGGCACCAATGTCATGGACCTGGCCGTGCAAATCCGGCCCGTGGCCTGACTTATGAAAACCCCCGGGATCGTACACCCCGTGCGCTGCCCCGCCGGGGGGGTGGGGGGGGAGGTTTGATGCGGCGGCGGGCCGCCGCCGCCGGGGGACACCGTCTGGGAGCAGTCCCGGTTCATCCACCGGGACCAGAATCTCAGGCGATTCATGCTGAATGAGCCGAGGGGCGGGGTGTTCCGCCATGCCAATCTCCTGGTGCCCCCGGTGCACCCGGACGCGGATGCCGCCTGGATCATCATGGAGCCGGAGGATACGCCGCCAATGTCGGGGTCCAACGCGATCTGTGTGGCGACGGTACTGGTGGAAACCGGAATCATCGCCATGCGGGAACCGATGACCGAGGTCGTGCTGGAGGCTCCTGCCGGCCTGGTCCGGGCCGCGGTCCGCTGCAGCGGGGACCGCGCCCGGGAAGTGACCATCACCAACGTGCCATCCTTCGCGGATCGCCTGGACCAGCCGCTGGAAGTCCCGGGATGCGGCAGCCTGCAGGTGGACATCGCCTATGGCGGGGACAGTTTCGTGCTGGTGGATGCCGGGAAACTCGGCTTCGCCCTGGAACCCGGCGAGGCGGCGGACCTGGCCGGTCTCGGGGTCCGGATCACCCGGGCCGCGAACGAGCAGATCGGCTTTCGCCACCCCGAAAACGACCAGTGGGACCACATCTCCTTTTGCCAGTTCACCGGTCCCCTGAAGCAGTCCGGCGGCGTCCTCGAGGGGAAGAATGCCGTGGCGATCCGGCCCGCGAAGATGGACCGCTCGCCCACCGGCACCGGCTGCTCGGCCAGGCTCGCGGTACTGCACGCCCGCGGCATTGCCGGTCCCGGGCAGGAATACGTCGCCCGCTCCATCATCGATTCCACCTTCCGCTGCCGGATCGACGGCATAACCGAAGTTGCCGGCAGGCCTGCGGTCATACCGTCCGTCACAGGGCGGGCATGGATCACCGGCACCCACCAGCACATGCTGGACCCCGACGACCCCTGGCCGGAAGGCTACCGGGTGAGTGATACCTGGCCGAGCCATCCCTGACAGCCAAGACACCTCTTTATATCATCCAGACATGAAATACGACGACATCCTCCAAATCATCGGCAACACACCCTCGGTCCGATTACGGTACATCGGGGCCGGCAGCGGCGCGGAACTCTGGGTCAAGCTCGAACGTTCCAATCCCGGCGGATCCGTGAAGGACCGCCCCGCGCTCAGGATGATCGAGGACGCGGAACGGGACGGACGGCTGCGGCCGGGGGACACCATCATCGAGCCGACATCGGGCAACACCGGCATCGGCCTGGCCATGGTGGCCGCGGTGAAGGGCTATCGTTCGGTGTTCGTCATGTCGGAGGACATGAGCGCCGAAAGGGTCCAGATACTGAAGGCCTTCGGCGGGGAGGTGATCCTGACGCCGGCGGAAAAGGGCACCGTCGGCGCCATCGAGGAGGCGCGGCGCCTGGAGGAGGAATACGGCTATTTTTTCGTCGGCCAGCATTACAACCCCTCGAACCCGGAATCGCACCAGGCTACGGCGGATGAGATCTGGGCGGATTTCGGCGAATCCCTGGACGTGGTGGTGTGCACCACGGGAACCGGGGGCACGGTGAGCGGCCTTGGCCGGTATCTCCGGGCGTACAACGGGGAGATCGAGATCGTCGCCACGGAACCCGCCGACTCCCCCATCCTGAGCCGGGGGATCGCCTGCAAGCACAAGATCATGGGTACCGCTCCGGGATTCCTGCCGGACACCCTGGATACGTCCTCCTACGACCGGATCCTGCAGGTCACCTGGGAATCAGCCTACGAGTACGCCAGGTCCCTGGCGACCCGGGAGGGCATATTGAGCGGCATCTCCTGTGGCGCCGCCGTGGCGGGCATGATGCAGTTGGCGGCGGAGGAGGCCTACCGCGGCAAGACCATACTCGGAATCCTGCCGGACTCCGGCGAGCGCTACCTCAGTACGGACCTTTGGGGCTGATCCCGCGGGGCGGTCAGCGTCCCCGGGACACCGAAAACCGGGCCAGGTCCTCCAGGGCGCTGCGGTAGCCCGACCCGGGAAGGTCGATGAGGGCCCCGACGGCGAGCCGGGAATGCTCCTGCGCCTTGGCCAGGGTGTAATCGATCGCCCCGGTATCCCGCACCACCTCCACGATCTCCTCCATGCGATGACGGCTGCCGCTGCGGATGGCCTCGCGCACCAGTTCCGCCTGGGCGCTGTCGCCGGTCCGCATGGCGTGGATCAGCGGCAGGGTCGGTTTGCCTTCCGCCAGGTCGTCACCGGCATCCTTGCCCATCTCCGTGCTGCTGGTCACGTAGTCCATGACGTCGTCCACCAGCTGGAACGCCGTTCCCAGGTGCAACCCGTATCCGGCCAGCGCATCGCAGGTTGCCGGGTCCTGCTCGCCGACCAGCCCGCCGAGTCTCGCCGCGGCCTCGAACAGGCACGCGGACTTGCGCCGGATCGTGTCGAAATACGTTTCCTCCGTGGTATCCGGCTCGTGGGCATTGAGCAGTTGCATCACCTCCCCCTCGGCGATGGCGTTGGTGGTCTTGGCGAGTATCCGCATCACTTCCATGCGATCGGTCTCCACCATCATCTCGAACGCGCGGGAGTAGAGGAAATCGCCCACCAGCACGCTGGCCCCGTTGCCCCAGACCTCGTTGGCGGTGGGTTGGCCCCGGCGCATCGCCGATTCGTCCACCACGTCGTCGTGCAGCAGGGTAGCGGTATGGATGAATTCGATGACCGCCGCCAGGGTGATGTGATGATCGCCCCGGTAACCGCTCGTACCGGCGGACAGGAGCAGTATGAGGGGCCGCAGCCGCTTGCCGCCGCTGCGTATGATGTAGGTGCCGAGCGTGCGTATCAGGACGATATCGGAGTCGAGCCGGAGCCGGATGAGCTCGTTGACCCTGTCCATGTCCTCGCCCACCAGCGTCAGCGCCGAGGAGAGCAGGGATTCCGGATTGATTCCGTTGTCTCCGCCCGGTTCGGGGTCGGCTTGGGCGCCTGGGTGGATCATTGAAGCAGAAGGGTCAGGGGATGGTTGCCGGTATTGTATCGAAATCGCGCCTACGGTGAGCGTCAGGCCGGTGGATCATGGCAGATGCCGGTGTCCGCCGGAAGGCCGCTCCGGGCCGGAAATCGCCGTTGACGCGGGTATGGCCGATGGATACAATCCGTCGTCCCCGATTTTCCGCACCCCGCCGGGATCACCGGTTGCCGGGTCGCGCGTCGTGGACTTCAGATTTCAAGGGGAGCCGGGCCATGCCGTATCCGCGGGTCCGGGTCCGGCGGGGCATCTGAACCACCTTTTGAACAGATTTTGATTCCGGCACGGATTACGAACGATGTACGCAGTAGTGAAAACCGGCGGCAAGCAATACCGGGTCGCGGTCGGCGATCGCCTCAGGGTTGACAGGCTGGATTCGAAGGCCGGCGCTTCCGTCGCCCTTGGCGAGGTGCTGATGGTGGCCGACGGCGATCAGGTCAGTGTCGGGACTCCGGCCCTGGACACCAGCGTCACCGCCACCGTGGTCTCCCACGGCAAGGCCGACAAGATCAAGGTGTTCAAGATGCGGCGCCGCAAGAACTACCGCCGCACTCAGGGCCACCGCCAGGATTTCACCGAGGTGGAAATCACCTCGATCGGTGACGCCGGGAAGCCGAAGAAATCCCGTTCCGGAAAAAAGGCCAAGGCGGCTGATGCGGATTCCGTGGCTCCCGCACCGGAACCGGATTCGGCCGTTTCGGATGAAAGTAACTCCGGGAAGGATGAAACACCGGACTCATGACCGGGATTTAACCGCGCGAGCCTGATATCATTGCCCTCTGGGCAGCAACGCTGATTTCTCCGGGCCCGCATCGATTCAACCAAGACTGGGACTAGAACCATGGCACACAAGAAAGCAGGCGGCAGTTCACGCAATGGCCGCGATTCCATTTCAAAGCGCCTCGGCGTCAAGCGTTTCGGTGGAGAGGTCGTCCGGGCCGGCAACATCATTGTGCGCCAGCGGGGCAGCACATTCCATCCCGGCCGGAATGTCGGCATGGGCAAGGACTACACGCTGTTCGCCACTGCGCCCGGAAGGGTACGGTTCGAAGTCAAGGGTCCACGCAACCGCAAGACCATCAGCATCGTTGCCGAATAACGGCCGGTTTCCAATTTTCCGATGAAACCCCGCTTTGGCGACAAGGCGGGGTTTTTTAATCATGAATTTCGTTGACGAAGCCACCATCCGGGTCGTCGCCGGCAAGGGCGGCAACGGTGCGCTGAGCTTTCTCCGCGAAAAAAACCGGCCCCGGGGAGGCCCCGATGGCGGTGACGGGGGCAACGGCGGCAGCATCTACCTCAAGGCCGACAGCGGGCTCAACACGCTGGCGGACTTCCGGTACACCAGGCTGTTCCGCGCCCGCAGTGGAGAGTCCGGCGCCGGCCGTGAAAGGGCGGGCAGGTTTGGCGACGACCTGTACATTCGGGTACCGTTGGGCACTATGGTGTTCGATGACGAAAACGGTGAACTCATCGGCGACGTCGTCGATTGCGACGCGCCGTTGCTGGTGGCCCGGGGCGGCGCCCGGGGCCTTGGCAATGCCCGCTTCAAGTCCAGCACCAACCAGGCGCCGCGCAGGACCACGCCGGGCAGGGCCGGCGACGAGCGCCTGCTCAGGCTGGAACTCAAGGTGCTGGCGGACGTGGGGTTGCTGGGCAAGCCCAACGCCGGCAAGTCGACCCTGCTCAGCGTGATCTCCAGCGCGCGGCCGAAGGTGGCGGACTATCCTTTCACCACCCTGCATCCCCAGCTCGGCGTGGTGGATGTGGGCGAGTCCGCGGGGTTCGTGGTGGCGGACATCCCCGGGCTGATCGCCGGCGCCGCCCGGGGGGCCGGTCTCGGGATCGATTTTCTCAAGCACCTGTCCCGCACCCGGATCCTTCTGCATCTCGTCGATGTGGCGCCCCTGGATGAATCCGATCCCGTGGCGTCGATCAGGGAAATCGAGGCGGAGCTGGCCGAATTCGACCACGAGCTGGCTTCGCGGGAGCGTTGGCTGGTGCTCAACAAATGCGACCTGCTCGACCCGGAATCCGTGGCGGTCAAACGGGATGAACTGGTCGGCAGGCTCCAATGGAGCGGTCGTGTCCATGCCATATCGGCGGCAACCGCAGGGGGCTGCCGGTCCCTGGTCGGCGCACTGATGCAGCGGCTCGATGAGCTTGCGGCGGACTCCGGCAACCCTTGCCGGGATCCGGATCAAACGGAGGCGTCCCATGGGTGAGCGGCGACGGCTGACGCGGAACGGCCGCTGGGTCGTCAAGATCGGCACGTCCCTGCTGACCGACATGGACAACGGACTGGACCAGTCCGCCATTGACGACTGGGTGCGGCAGATCGCCGCCCTGAAGCAGGAGGGCATGCATATCGTGCTGGTATCTTCCGGCTCCATCGGGGTGGGCGTGCAGCGGCTCGGATGGAATGCCCGGCCCCGGGAGATCCATCAGCTCCAGGCCGCGGCGGCGGTGGGCCAGATGGGGCTGGTGCAGGCATATGAGGGTGCGTTCAAACAGTTCGGCATCCTGACAGCCCAGGTACTGCTGACCCACGCGGACCTCGCCAACCGCGAGCGTTATCTCAACGCGCGCAGCACCCTCAGGGCACTGCTCAAACTCGGTGCGGTTCCCGTCGTCAACGAAAACGACACGGTGGTGAACGACGAGATCCGGTTCGGCGACAACGACACCCTGGCGGCACTGGTGGCCAACCTGGTGGAAGCGGATTCCCTGTTGATACTCACCGACCAGGAGGGCCTGTTCGACAGCGACCCGCGCAGCAACCCGGACGCCAGGCTGATCGGGGAGGGCAGTGTCGATGATCCGTCACTGGCCCGGCATGCGGGTCCGGCCCAGGGGTTCGGCAGGGGCGGCATGCTGACCAAGGTTGGAGCCGCCCGCAAGGCGGCAAGGTCCGGGGCCGCCACCGTGATTGCGGGTGGGCGGACGCCGGACGTCCTGCTGAGGCTGCACGCCGGAGAGGAGCTCGGAACGTACCTGCGTCCGGGAAACAGCCGCATGGTGGCGCGAAAGCAGTGGCTCGCGGGCCAGCTCCGAGGGAACGGCCGTCTGGTGCTGGACGACGGCGCCGTTCACGTGCTGAGAGAGTCGGGGCGGAGCCTGCTGCCGATCGGGGTCAAGGAAGTCAGCGGGCTCTTCGGCCGGGGTGAGATCGTCCTTTGCGTGGATCTCGAGGGTCGGGAGGTGGCGCGGGGGCTGGTGAACTACAGCGCGGTCGAAGCCAGCCGCATCGCCGGGAAGCCCAGCGACCAGATCGAAACCATACTGGGTTACGCCGGCGAGATCGAAATGATCCACCGGGACAACATCGCCCTGAGCGATTAGGTCGTATCCGCAGCCGGTGGAGTTCCCGGTGCGGCCCCTCCCGCCGCGCCTACCAGTCGTTTCGCAGCTGACGCAGTTTCACGAACACGGTGCGGGCATCGGGGCTCGGGCCGATGTCCGGGAAAACCTCATAAAGGCGGGCGATGACCTCGGGATTCTCCAGGCGGAAAAAGGTGTTGATTTCCTTTTCCTGGCCAATGGTGGTGACCAGGGCGTCGGCGGGGTCCCGGTTCGGATTCGTGTCCAGCAACTCCCGGGCCTTTCGGTTGTTGGGCTCGCGGTCAAGGGTAAAGCGCAGGTTGTTTTCCAGGTAGTCGTGGCCAGGATAAATCCGGGTGCGCTCGTCGAGCGCCGCCAGTTGCCGCACGAAGGTCTGGTACAGCTCCACCGGGTGCCCGCCGCTGTGGCAGTTGCCGGCGCCGGCATTGAAGAGGGTGTCGCCGCAGAACAGGGCAGGGGAATCCGTCCGTGACAGCAGGCAGATATGGCTCATGGTGTGCCCGGGTGTGTCCAGCACCTCGAGATCAACCGTTTTGCCCACCCTGACCACGTCCCCGGCCCCGAGTCCCTTGTCGACTCCGGGAATGACGTCACGGGCGCCGTCATGGGCGAGCAGTTTCGCCCCGGTTGCCGCGATGACCTTGGCGTTGCCCCCGGTGTGGTCCCCGTGGTGGTGGGTGTTCAGGACCTGGGTGATGTTCCAGCCCTGGTCGCGCGCATGACCCAGGCACTTGCGATGATCAAGGGGATCGATGGCGAGGGCCTCCCCGGTTTCGGGACAGGCGATGAGATAATTGAAATTACGGTAGGCGTTACCGGTCCAGACCTGTTCGACGATCATGGCGTGATTGCGGTGGTTGGCGTATCGCGGCAGTGTAGCAGTTTCGCCGCAACGTTCAAAAGTCAGCGCGGCGCTTCCCGCCAGCGGCAGTTCAATCGGTCAAGGCGGAACGCCCCGCCGGGGCCGAGTTCGAACCGATGCGGCAGTTGCCAGCGGACCGGGCGCGGGAACGGGGACATCATGTCCCATCCCGTGGCCAGGCTGAGAGCCGCGCGGATCACGCCCTTGTGGGTAACCGCCACCAGGTCCCCGGTCTCTTCGGGCAGGTCCAAGAGCCAGCGGCGGAGCCGGTCCCTGACCATGCGCGGGCTTTCGCCGCCCGGCGGCAGGAGGTCCAGGCCGCGTCCGGGCCGGAGCCCCAGTCTCTCGATCTCGGCGTTCACCCTGTCCAGGGTCAGCCCCTCGAATTCGCCCCAGTGCATCTCCCGGAGCGCTCCGGCGGGTGCGGCGTCCGCGGCGCCGAGCAGGCAGGCGGTCTGGCGGCAGCGAAGCTGCGGACTGGTGAACCACGGCAGGTCCAGCCAGCCGGCGGGTATGCGCTGCTGCCTCAGGGAAGCGGCCGTGTCCCGGGCGAGTTCGATATCCGCCCGGCCCTGGATGCGCCGCTGCTCGTTCCAGGGCGTGGCACCGTGGCGCAGCAGGAAGACACGGGCCACGCCCGTTAGGCCGCCCTGCGGAAAAACCGGCTCACCCAGCCAAAGACGTCACCGGACTGGGTGTCGTTGTTGGCCAGCTGTTCCATGGTCTCCCGATACTTGGCCTCGCCGATGAGATCACGCCGGAAGTCCGCCCGGTAGGCGCAGTATTCCTTGCTGAACTCGGGGTGGCCCTGGATCCCCAGCATCAGGTCATGATCGGTGATCACGCTGTGCGGACAGAAATCGTTGCTGGCGACGGTGCTGAATCCCGGCGGCAACACATCGACCTGGTCCTGGTGGATCACCACCAGCCTGAATTCGGGGTCGTCGGCGCCGATCCAGTCCGGGTTGTCGGTCAGGCGGGCGCTGTGTATCCCGAAGCCCCAGCCGTTGTCCGCGCGGACGGTTCTGCCGCCCAGGGCGTGGGCGATCAGCTGGTGGCCGAAGCAGATCCCCACCACCCTGATCCGGGCATCCTGGCACCGGCGGACGAATTCCATGGTGTCCCTGATCCACGCCTTGTCCTCGAACACGCTGGCCCCGGAACCCGAGATCAGGTATCCCGCATGATCTTCCGGGCGCGGGGGGAGCTCGCCGAGGTAGGCATCGTACGGGGTCAGCCGGATGTCCTGGTCCACGGCCGAGATCGCCCTGGAAAACATGCCGGCGTAGTCGCCGAACCGTTCGCGGCCATCCTCCGGAACATCGTCACAGAGCAACAGTCCGATGTCCAGCACCGGGTATTCGTGATGGGCCTTGGGCATCTTGGCGGGGCAGTGGGTGACCGATCCTCCTTATATGCGATCCGGCGTCCAGTGATCAAGCCGCACCGCCCGCCAAATGGCGCGTCCATTTGATGCCTCGGAACCGGACAGACCACGTGCTGCAGGGCCGGACAGTTCATTTGCTCTCCACATGCCTATGCGCCGGGCCTTGTTTGTGCAAGGGGCAGGCGATACCATCCATGTTTCCTCCTGAAACCCGTGACGGCATCGAAATGATCACAGGCAGTCTGGTCGCCCTCGCCACCCCCATGCTGGACGATGGAAGTTTGGATTTCGACGGCCTGAAGAAACTGGTGGACTTCCATGTGGACAGCGGCACCGACGGCATTATCTCGGTGGGCACCACCGGAGAATCCGCCACCCTGGACATCCCGGAACAGATCGAGGTCATCGCCCGGACGGTGGAGTTCGTCGCGGGCCGGATTCCCGTGGTCGCGGGCACCGGGGGCAACTCCACCAGTGAGGCGCTGGAACTGACGGAACGCGCTGCCGAACTGGATATCGCGGCCTGCCTGCTGGTGGTGCCCTACTACAACAAGCCCACCCAGGAAGGACTCTATCGCCACTTCAGCCTGATCGCCGAGCGGGTGGACGTGCCGCAGATACTCTACAACGTCCCGGGGAGGACCTCCCTGGACATGCACAACGACACCGTGGTCAGGCTGTCGGAAGTGGACAACATCGTCGGGATCAAGGACGCCACCTCGGACATTCCGAGAGTGGCGGATTTCCGTACCCGCTGCCCGTCCGATTTCTCTCTGTATTCCGGCGAGGACGTGAGTTCCCTGGATTTCATGAAAGCTGGCGGGCAAGGCTGCATTTCCGTGACGGCCAACGTGGCCCCGGCGAAGATGCATGCCATGTGCGCCGCCGCCCTGGAGGGGGACCACGAAACCGCCGACCGCCTGAATGATGAGCTCGACGGGCTGCACCGGGGCCTGTTCCTCGAATCGAACCCGATTCCGACGAAATGGGCGCTGCACCGGATGGGCCTGATCCCGGCTGGCATCCGCCTGCCCCTGACCTGGCTGTCGGAGGAATACCACGAGCCCGTGGAAGCGGCGATGCGGCGTGCGGGCGTGATTGACTGAACTTTCGGGCCCGAATCCGCCTGACCCTGCCCCGTGACCGGCTGCCGGAGCCCGGCGTGCAAGAGCGGGGCGGAACCTGCAACCGTGTCCGCATGATGTACCCGGAATGATCCAGGTCTACGGCGCCATAGCCCTGTCGGACTTCCGAAAGCGGAAGCTCGCCGAACTCCTGGGGGCCGCCGTCCCGGGCATCAAGGCGCTGGAGGCGCGTTTCATCCACCTGGTCAACCTGGCGCCGGGCGCCGTTCTTGAGGACCGGGATCGTGCGACCCTGGAGGGACTGCTGGACTATGGTCATGGCGTCGGCCATCCGACCGATCCCGGCGCGCACGTCGTGCATCGCTACACCGTGCCCCGTATCGGTACCATCTCGCCGTGGGCGACCAAGGCCACGGATATCATGCATCATTGCGGCATCCGGGCGGTCGAGCGGGTCGAGCGCGGCATTCACTGGCAGCTGTACTCCGGCGAACCGCCGGACGAATCCCCGGAGGGGATGCCGGACGCCTCCTTGGCGGGGATCCTGTTCGACCCGATGCTCGAATCGCTGCTGCACGACGTGGCCGGGGCCGCCGCGCTGTTCACCAGGAAAGAGCCTGCGCCACTGAATGAGGTCGACATTCTCGGCGGCGGGCGGACTGCGCTGGAGGAGGCCGACCGGACCCAGGGCTTTTCCCTCAGCGCGGCCGAGATGGATTACCTGCTCGAGCGGTTCCAGGAACTCGGACGCAATCCCACGGACGTGGAGCTGATGATGTTCGCCCAGGTGAATTCGGAGCACTGCCGGCACAAGATCTTCAACGCGGACTGGACCGTGGACGGTGAACGCCGGGATCAATCCCTCTTTTCCATGATCCGCACCACTCACAAGCGCAGTCCGGGCGGAACCCTGGTGGCCTATGCCGACAACGCCGCCATCCTGGAGGGCTACCCGGCGAGGCGATTCCAGCCGGACGGCCGGGACCGTATCTACCGGTACCACGACGAGGAGGTACACCTGACCGCCAAGGTGGAGACGCATAATCATCCCACGGGGATTTCACCCTTTCCCGGCGCCTCCACGGGTGCCGGCGGCGAAATCCGGGACGAGGGCGCGGCCGGCCGGGGCGGGAAGCCCAAGGCCGGGCTGGCGGGCTTTTCCGTATCCCACCTGCGGATTCCCGGATACCGGCGCCCCTGGGAATTGGAGGAATCCCGGCCGGCGAGAATCGCCAGTCCGCTGCAGATCATGCTCGAGGGGCCCGTTGGCGCGGCGGCGTTCAACAACGAGTTCGGCCGCCCCAACATCTGCGGCTACTTCCGGACCTTCGAGCAGCCTGCCGGGGCCCCCCGCGAACGCCTTGGCTACCACAAGCCCATCATGCTCGCCGGCGGCCTCGGCAGCATCCGCCCGGGCCACATCCACAAGGCGGATATCCCGCCGGGCGCCCCCATCGTGGTCCTGGGGGGGCCGGCCATGCTGATCGGCCTTGGCGGCGGGGCGGCTTCCAGCGTGGCGACCGGCAGCAGTTCCGAGGCGCTGGACTATGCTTCCGTGCAGCGGGGCAACCCGGAGATGCAGCGCCGGTGCCAGGAGGTGATCGACAGCTGCTGCGCCCTGGGGGAGCAGAACCCGATACTTTCCATCCATGACGTGGGCGCGGGGGGGCTTTCCAACGCCCTGCCCGAACTGCTGCACGATGCGGGCCGCGGCGGCCGCTTCGAACTGCGCTCTCTGCTCATTGACGAGCCCAGCATGTCTCCCATGCAGGTGTGGTGCAACGAATCCCAAGAGCGTTACGTGCTGGCGGTGAGGCCGGACCGTCTGGATGAATTCGCCGACATCTGCCGGCGAGAACGCTGCCTGTACGCCCTCGCGGGGGAGGCCACCGCGGCGGAGGAACTCAGGCTCGCCGACAGCCATTTCGCCGGATCCCTGCCCGACCCAATCGGCCTGCCCATGTCCCTGCTGTTCGGGTTGCCGCCGAAAATGCAGCGCGATGTCCAAAGCGCGGCTGTCGGCGCCGTTTCCGTGGACACTGCCGGGCTGTCCCTGGAGGAAGCATTTCACCGGGTGCTCTCCTTTCCCTCGGTGGCGGACAAGACCTTCCTGGTGACCATCGGGGACCGCAGCGTGTCCGGCCTGATCGCGCGGGACCAGATGGTGGGGCCCTGGCAGGTCCCGGTGGCGGATGTCGCGGTCACACTGAGCGGGTACCAGGGTTGCACCGGGGAGGCGATGGCCATTGGCGAGCGGACACCGCTGGCGGTGATCGATGCGCCCGCCAGCGGGCGCATGGCCATCGGCGAGGCCCTGACCAACCTGTCGGCCGCGGACATCGGCGACGGCAGCGGGATCAAGCTGTCCGCCAACTGGATGGTGGCTGCCGGCGAGCCAGGCCAGGATGCGGCGCTGTACCGGACCGTGGAGGCGGTTGCCATGGAGCTTTGCCCGGCCCTGGGCATATCCATACCCGTGGGCAAGGATTCCATGTCCATGACGACACGCTGGCAGGAGCAGGGCCGGGAACACAAGGTGGTCGCGCCGCTTTCCTTGGTCATCACCGCATTTTCCCCCGTCCCGGACGTGCGGCGGACACTGACCCCGCTGCTCTCCCCGGATGGACAGTCGGAGCTGTGGCTCATCGACCTGGGCGCCGGGCAGAACCGGCTCGGCGGATCCGTGCTGGCGCAGGTCACCGGGCAGATGGGCGACGTTGCCCCGGACGTGGACGCGGTCCTGCTGAAGGCCTTTCTCCGTGTCATGCAGACCTTGCGGGAGGAGGGCCTGGCCGTCGCCTGCCATGACCGGTCCGACGGCGGTCTCGCCGCGACGCTGGCGGAAATGTGCTTCGCTTTCCGCTGCGGCCTAGAAATCGATCTGCCTGCCGGAGACCCCTTCGGGATGCTGTTCAGCGAGGAGCTCGGGATGGTGGTCCAGGTCCCCGGAGGATCGAGGGACGATTTCATCCGGACGCTGTCCCGGTGGGGTTTGTCGGACGTGTCCGTACCTCTCGGCCGGCCCGTGGCGGGAAATACCGTCAGGATCCGGTCCGGCGGCAAGGAGCTGTTGTCCCTTGAGCGGAGCGCGCTCCACCGGTCCTGGTCCTCAGTGACCTTCCACATGCAGTCCCTGCGGGACAATCCCCGCTGCGCTCGGGAGGAATACGACCGGATATTCGACCTCGACGATCCCGGGATCCGACCTGTGCTGCCCTGGGATCCCCGCCAGGCGCCCGCAATCACGGGCAGGGCAAGGCCCCGGGTGGCGATCCTGCGGGAGCAGGGTGTGAACGGGCAACTCGAGATGGCGGCGGCATTCGACCGCGCGGGATTCGAGACCGTGGACCTCGCCATGACGGACCTTGCCGAAGGGGCCTGTCTGGATGGCTTCCTCGGGCTCGCCGCATGTGGGGGATTCTCCTACGGCGATGTTCTGGGTGCGGGGGAGGGCTGGGCCAAGTCGATCCTGTTCAATGCCGCCCTGCGCGAGGGGTTCGCCGCCTTCTTTCATCGTCCGGACACTTTCGCCCTCGGAGTCTGCAACGGCTGCCAGATGATGGCTGCGATCCGCGAGCTGATTCCCGGAACGGATGACTGGCCCGGGTTCGTGCGCAACGCCTCGGAACAGTACGAGGCCCGATTTGTGACCGTGGCGGTGGAGTCGGACCGCTCCGTATTGCTGCGGGGCATGGCGGGGGCGAGACTGCCGGTGTCCGTTGCCCACGGGGAGGGCAGGGTCTGGATGGAAACCGGCGAGCGCCTGCAGGGACTGGAGGAATCGGGGCAGGTGGTCATGCGTTTCGTCGACAACCGTCACCGGGTCACGGAAACCTATCCCCTGAATCCCAACGGCTCACCCGCCGGCATCACCGGACTGACCAACGCGGACGGGCGCGTCACCATCATGATGCCGCACCCCGAGCGGGTGTTCCGCACGGTGACGAATTCCTGGCATCCGGACTCCTGGGGCGAGGACAGTCCCTGGATGCGGATGTTCTTCAATGCACGCCAGTGGGTCGACTGACAGGCCGTCGATCCCGGAACCGTATCGAAGAATCCATCCCTGCAGCCTTGCCGACCCGGGCAGCTGGCCCCGGGCCCCGGGCCGCTTGCCGGGGCTACATCCCGGTGTAGTTCGGCCCCCCCGTGCCTTCAGGCGAGACCCAGGTGATGTTTTCCGTCGGATCCTTGATGTCGCATGTCTTGCAGTGCACGCAGTTCTGGGCGTTGATGCGCAGCTCCGGCGCACTGTCTCTATCGACGTATTCATACACCCCGGCCGGGCAGAACCGTTCTTCCGGGCCTCCATAGCGCTCGAAATTGACGGGTACCGCCCGTTCCGGCTCGCCCAGGCGAAGGTGGACCGGCTGGTCCTCCTCGTGGTTGGTGCTGGACAGGTAGACGGAGGAGGTCTTGTCGAAGGTGATCACCCCGTCGGGCTTGGGGTAGGGGATGGTCTTGCACTCCCCGGCGGGTCGCAGTGCCTCGTGGTCCGGTTTCGGATCCTTCAGTGTGACGGGCAGCCGGCCGGCGAAGATGTTCTGCTCGATGTAGTTCCAGGAGCCGCCAAGCCACGTGCCGAACTTGTGGATGGCCGCGCCGAAATTGCGGGACCGGTGAAGCTCCTGGTGGAGCCAGGAGTCCCTGAACCGGGATTCATAGTCCTTGAGCGATGCATTGCCCGCAAGGACATCCGCCACCGTTTCCGCGGCAAGCATGCCGGACTTCATGGCGGTGTGGGAGCCCTTGATCTTGGAGAAATTCAGGGTGCCCGCGTCACAGCCGATCAGCAGACCGCCGGGCATGACCATTCTCGGCAGGGCGTTCAGGCCGCCCTTGGTGATCGCCCGGGCGCCGTAGGCGATGCGTTCGCCGCCCTCGAGATGCTCCCGGATTTCCGGGTGCTGCTTGAAGCGCTGCAATTCGTCGAACGGGGAGACGTGCGGATTGCTGTAGGACAGGTCCGTGATCAGGCCCATGGACACCAGGTCCTCGCCAAGATGGTAGAGGAACGATCCGCCGGTGGAGCCCGATTCGTTCAGGGGCCATCCGGCGCCGTGGAGCACCAGCCCCGGCTGGTGCCTGGATGGGTTGATTTTCCAGAGTTCCTTGATGCCGATGGCGTAATGCTGGGTATCACGGCCCTCGTCAAGGCCGAAGCGCCGGATGAGCTGCTTGCCGAGATGGCCGCGGCAGCCCTCGGCAAATAGGGTCACCCTGGCGTGCAGTTCCATGCCGGGTTCGTAGGAAGCCTTGGCGGTACCGTCCCTGCCGCGCCCCATCTCGCCGGTGGCCACGCCCTTGATCGAGCCGTCCTCGTGGAACAACACTTCCGATGCCGGGAATCCCGGGAAGACCTCCACCCCGAGGGACTCCGCCTGCTCCCCCAGCCAGCGGCAGACATCGCCGAGGCTGATGATGTAGTTGCCGTCATTGAGCATGGGTTTCGGATGCATCCAGTGCGGCATGTCGAAGGCCTTGCTGGCGTTGCGGAACATCAGGACCCGGTCTCTGGTCACCGGTGTATCGAGGGGGGCGCCGCGGTCCTTCCAGTCTGGAAAGAGCTCATTGAGCGCCCTCGGCTCGAACACCGCGCCGGACAGGATATGGGCGCCGACCTCGGAACCCTTCTCCAGCAGCACCACGCTGATCTCCTGTTCCCGTTCGCCGGCCAGCTGCATGAGCCGGCAGGCGGCGGCAAGGCCGGCCGGCCCCCCGCCCACGATGACGACATCCACTTCCATGGATTCGCGTTCGACGATTTCTTCTGACATGATGCTCGGGGTGTTCTGCGGAATGGGGAAACGCCGATTGCCGAAAAATCTCCGGCAATTCAAGATATTGTGCCTGATATTTTGCAGATGAACCCGTTAGAATACCACTCCCAAAACGGCATTCTCTATCAACGTAATACCCATGGCACTGCACTCCGCCGAAGCGCTCGGCGAAAAGAACCCGGACCGTCCCGGCGCGACCGACCGGGAGGTCTATGACCAGGTCATGGTCCCGAACTATGCGCCCATGACCCTGATCCCGGACCGGGGCGAGGGCTCGGTGCTCTGGGATACCGACGGCAAATCCTATCTCGACCTGGCGGCGGGCATCGCGGTGAGCGCGCTCGGCCATGCCCACCCGGCGCTGGTGGAGGCCCTGGCGGAACAGGCGGGAAAATTCTGGCATGTGAGCAACCTGCTCACCAACCGGCCGGCCATCGGACTGGCGCAGCGGCTGATAGACCTCACGTTCGCGGAGCGCGTGTTCTTTGCCAACTCCGGCGCGGAGGTCAACGAGGCGGCGCTGAAGCTTGCGCGGCGGCACTCGATCGAGCAGCACGGGGAAGAAAAGACCGAGATCATCGCCTTCGACAACTCGTTCCACGGCCGGACCTTCTTCACGGTCTGCGTGGGCGGACAGCAGAAGTACAGTGACGGCTTCGGCCCCAAGCCCGGAGACATTGCCCATCTGCCGTTCAACGATGTTGCGGCTCTCGGGGAGGCGGTCAGTGACCGCACCGCCGCGGTGATACTCGAGCCGGTCCAGGGAGAGGGCGGCGTCAATCCGGCGACCCCGGAGTTCATCCGGGCTGCCCGGGACCTGTGTACGCGGCACGGGGCTTCCCTGATCCTGGACGAGGTTCAGACCGGCGTCGGCCGCTCCGGCACCCTGTTCATGTACGAGCAGCTCGGTGTGACCCCGGACATCCTGACCAGTGCCAAGGGACTCGGCGGGGGATTCCCCATCGGCGCCATGATGACCACTGCCGCGATCGCCGAATCGTTGCAGGTCGGTACCCATGGCAGCACCTTCGGCGGCAACCCCATGGCCTGTGCCGTAGCCAGCCGGCTGCTTGATATCGTGGCCGACCCGGCCCTGCTGGAATCGGTACGGGAAAAAAGCGCCCTGCTGCGCGGTGAACTTGCCCGCCTGCAGGACCAGCATGGCGCATTCGAGTGCATCCGGGGCACCGGCCTGCTCCTTGGCGCCGAACTGCAGGGACCCTGGCGCAACCGGGCGAGGGATGTGCTCCGCCAGTGTACCGAGGAGGGTTTGCTGATCCTGATGGCGGGGGACAATGTGCTGCGTTTTGCGCCGGCCCTCACGATCGGGGACGACCAGATACGCCGCGCCGTCGGGATTCTCGGCGATGCGCTGGTGAAAACCGCCGACCCCTGATCAAAAGTCCGGTACGCCCATCGGGGTACCGCCCGGCATATCCATCAGTGCTTGGCCCATATCACCCGAACCGGTATTTCGCCAGGCAATGTCATGCCAAGGAGGATGTCATAACATGGCCGAAACCATCCACCGCGGTCCAGCAGGTTCGACTCCTCCCCGGTAAAGGAGCAGCCCACTTGCCGGGAGAAAGCTACACCCTTTGAATCCTGTCCCCGGTACGGACGCGGCCGGATTTCACGACCTTCGCATTGATGCCCCGAAGGCAGAGATTCTTCCCGCGCCGGGAGTTCACGAACTTCGTCGCTTCCACCCCGTATCGGGCGGAGAATTTCTTGCAGCCGAGGTGCGGGACCGCGGTCACCTCGACGACCGCAGAACCCATGGCAAGCCGGGTGCCGGCGGGAAGGTTCTCCTTGGCCAGATCCAGGTCAACAAAGAACTGGTCCCCCGCGAGCGCCCATCGGTCCTCGGACCCGGCTACCAGCGAGATCACCCGGGAGTTCATCAGATTGAGCTGCATCTCCGGATGCGCTGACCCGTCATCGGTCATCCGGCTCCCCCGCGAACGCCAGTTGTCGCCGACGAGGCCGTGGGTAACGTCCAGCTCCCCCGCTTCCACCACTTCCCGTCCGTCCGTATCCGGTCGACGAACGATCATCCTGACGACCCCTTCATCCCTGGGAGATGCCAGAATGTCCGGCAGCCCAGCTTCGAGTTCTTCTGCGTCCAGAAAGTGCGTTGTCCTGTTCATGATGTGCTGTTTGTGGGGAGAAAAAGTAATTGAGATTCCAATATCGGGATATACGGGATGAATCGGAACGGGGCGGCCTTGGGCGGGACGCGGGCCACCCATGAAGCCGAAAGAACGGAATCAGGCCGCTGGCATTATACGCTGGACTTATATGTCATCAACATGCTTCATCGCTTGCGCAAGGTCGTAGGCAGCCTGCAGACGCAGCCAGGTATTGGCACCGCCCCCAAATGCCTTGTCCAGTCGGATTGCCATTTCAGGGGAAATTCCCGCGTGACAGTTCACGATGTCGGAAAGCTGCTTACGACTGACGCCCAGGCGCTTTGCCGCTTCCGTGACATTCAGTTCCAATGGCTCCAGGCAATCATGCCGCACTGAAAGTCCCGGATGCGGGGGATTTTTCATAGGCATGACACTTTACTTCGAATGAAATTCAACCCGGCCCCCGCCGCCGACCTCTGACGCCTCCTCGGGGCGAGCGAGTATGGTCTGATCTTGGCCGAATGATCCGATCATACCTTCCGCCGATTCTTCTGCACGAAAAAAGCTTGGGCCCCTTATGACGGAAGTGACGAATAATTTATAAATGCAACCTCTCACTTATCATGTTCCAAGAGAGATGGATTGAAGGCTGTTGCGGGTTGCCGGGACAGTTGCGATACATACGATCCGGTGACGGCACAGGTTTTCACTTGACCACTCCCATGTCCCGGGGACCGCATTCGGACAGGAAACACGTCCACCGATTACGGAAGCGTGCGTACAGGGGAGAATTTACAGCGGCGTAGGAGCGTGAATCAGTGTGGAAAATGCCATAATATTTGCCGGGCAAAGAATTTTCTGTGATCCAAACAGCGGGCCATACGATGTCAACAGTGCGAATCAGGCTGGATAAGGGAAAAACCGCGACTCGATCGATGTTCCGATGGCCGCGGACGCTGTAGGGGAAGCAGGAATGACCGTGAATCTGGGCCAGCCGGTCAAAAGAAGCGGGTATTCCGGTTACGAGCGCACCCAGGTGCCCGACTATGACCACGAACTGGCCGAGACCGGGTCCGGCACGGTAGGCGGCGAGTTCCTGCGGCGCTACTGGCACCCCGTGGCCCTGACATCGGAAGTGGGGGACCTGCCCAGGGAAATCCGGGTGCTGGGCGAGGACCTGGTCCTGTTTCGGACGACTGCCGGGGAGATCGGGCTGGTTCACAAGCACTGCCCGCACCGCCGGGCATCGTTGGCTTTCGGGCGGTGCGAAGAGAACGGAATCCGGTGTTGCTACCATGGCTGGCTGTTCGCCCCGGACGGAGAAATCCTCGAAACCCCGGGGGAGTCACCGGACTGTGGCCCTGCTGCCGATGTGCGCGCAAGGGTACGTCTCGGCGCCTATCCGGTGGTGGAGTATGCCGGCCTGGTATTCGCCTATCTTGGCCCGGCTGACAGGATGCCGGACTTTCCCTGGTACGATTCGTTCGAGACGCCCGGCATCACCAGGCGGCCGTATCGGGCCGACTACGATTGCAACTGGCTCCAGGTGCTGGACGCGATCATGGATCCGGTCCATACGACGTTCCTGCACAGCCTGAATGGCGGCGCCCAGTTTTCCGAGGCGATGAAGGAGATCGGGGAACTGCAGGTTTTCGAACGCGGCCTGCAGTTTCTCGGCAGCAACACGAGGCGTGTCGGCGACTTCGTCTGGATACGTGTCAACGAACTGGTCCTGCCCAACTTCACGCAGGCGGGATCGGCCTTTACCGCTGACGGCACCCGGGCGCATTACTTCGGGCGCAGTTCGTTCACGCGCTGGGTCGTTCCTGTGGATGACCGTCGGTCCATGAGCTTGGCCTGGGCCAATTTCGGCGACCGGGGCGACCCGCATGAATACAACAGCAAGGAAGGCTGCGAACTGATCGAACAGGGCGAGATCGTGGACCGCACCCAAGAAGACCGTCAGCGCAGGCCCGCCGATGCCGAAGCCGTCGAAGGCATGGGGCCGATCAGCGCGCACCATGGCGAGAACCTGATGCCGACGGATCGCGGCGTGTCGCTGTACCGTCGAAGGATTCGCCAGCTCGTCCGGAATCTCGCCGGCGGCGAAGAGCCGGCCCAGCCTCAGCAACAGCAGGGCCAGGCCATTCGAACCTATGGCCAGGACACGATCCTGCGCCTTCCGGCGAAGGACGGGAATGACCGGAAATACCTCAAGTCGGTGACCAGGGCGGTGATGGAGATGCAGTTCGCCGCCGAAGGCATGTCCCTGGCCGAGCGCGATGCACACATCATTACGGAACTCGAGCGGATGGAGCGCGACGGTCCGGGATGACTGTCGTTCCTGATCACACTTTGCAAGAACCCTCTTTTCTACCACCGGAACGTTGACATGGAACATGCCGGCAAGTACTACATCCACGTCAAGAACAACCGGTGGGCGGCCGGTTCGTTCCCGAACACGCCGGAGGGAGAAGAGGTATTCACGATTGACGCGGAGCGGTTCGGCGCGGCCCTGGCGGATTTCCCCGACCTGGCGGACAGGATCGAGCCGTTCTTCGACTGGGACGAGGACAACTTCCGGTCGTCCGTCGCCAGGGCGGACATCCTGCTGACCTGGAATCTTCCAACCGACGGACTTGCAGGGCGGGCGCCGCACCTGCGCTGGATTCACTGTATCGGCGCGGGCGTCGAGCACCTGCTTCCGCTGGACTGGCTGCCGGCGAATGTGGAACTGACCAACAACAAGGGGGTGCATTCCGACAAGGCCGGGGAATACGGTCTCATGGCGGCACTGATGCTGCACAACCACGTTCCCGCCATCGTTACCAACCAGCGCAACGAAGTGTACGATTCGCTCTACAGCACGCCGATTGCCGGCAGGACGGTCGTCGTGGTGGGCACGGGAAGCCTCGGCGGCGCGGTGATCAGCAAGCTGGCGCCTCTTGGCCCGAACCTGGTTGGCGTCAACCGGCGCGGCGGCGATGTGGAAGGCTGTGCCAGGGTCGTGCCGACTGGCGAGATCGACGCGGTCCTGCCCCACGCCGATATCCTGTATCTGGCAATGCCCGATACACCGGAAACGAACGGCCTGATAGACCGGCGGCGGCTGGACATGCTCAAGCCCACCTGCGGCGTCGTCAATATCGGACGGCAGTCGGCGATGGATTACGACGCCCTTTGCGACAAGCTCGAAGCCGGGGAACTGGCCGGCGCCGTGCTGGATGTCTTCACGCCCGAGCCGATTGAAAAGGGCTCGCGTCTTTGGTCGACGCCGAACCTGATCGTCACGCCGCATGTGTCGGCCGATGACGGTGACCGCTACGTCCCGCTGACCCTGGATCTGTTCTTCCGCAACCTGCAGCGGTTCGTGGATGGAACCGAACTGCTCAATCGCGTGGACCGCGAGTTCGGATACTGACATGGTGCAGGGAGATGTCCCTTCGGGCGGCACCGGGCCGGCTGTCGGGTGCCGGCAACTTCGCCGAAGGTGTGCTGGCCCTCCCACCGTCCTGGACCTTATCCGTGTCCCCTTCGATAACTTGTTGGACCAAGCGAGGGAAGGAATCAGCCCCTCAATTCATGTGTTGCCGCAGGTCATTCAGTAGTTTGGATTCGCGATCCAGGGTTCATAGACCATCTGAACGCTCGGCCGCTCGAGAACCGCATCGGCAATGCGCTTGACGTTGGGAAACTCTTCAATGGCCGGATGCCCCTTGGCTGACCGCAGCCAGGTAGTCAGCATGAACAGGTAGATGTCCGCGGCACTGAACCGGTCTCCGAGCATCCAGTCGTTGCCGCCGATCTGGTCGTCTATGACTTTCCAGGTTTCCCGCAGTCGCCGGTTGCCGCGCTGCTGCGCGCCGGGCTCGCCTGCGGGCGTATCGGCGAAACGGTCCGGATAGTACGTGAGCTGATAGGCGTTCTGGACGGAGTTGGAGAAATAGACCAGCGTCTGCAAGTAGAGCGCCCGGGCGGGATCATTGATCGTGGGCGCCAGGTCCGCTTCCGGGTGCCGGTCACACAGAAACACGGTGATGGCGGCGCATTCGTACATCGCGCCGCCATCCCAGAGAAGCACCGGCACCCATCCGTTGGGGTTCACGGCCATTTGTTCCGGCGGGCGCGGCTTGCTCCTGTCGGTCGTCGACTCGATCAGTTCATAGGAAACATCAAGTTCCTCCAGTATCACCCGGACGCCCATGGAGGCGCTTCTTAGCGCGTAGAACAGTTTGTACATTGTCGGGTACTCAAAATATGGTCCCATGCCACCTTGGCGGGGATGGGTTCTGGATTTGTCGGCCTGGCGCGAGACTACTTCAAGTGGCCGGACGCCAATACAAGTATAAGCGTGTAGCCGGAGATCTCGCGCCTGCCAGGAACAGTCCGTGGCATGTCAGATAAGAACCCGCCCGGTTGCATGCCGGGCCTGTCTCTCGCCTGATACACGTCTGCTGTGCTTTCAACGCAACATTCCCCTCAGCAGGTCCACACTTCCGTGTAGGGCCTGAGTTCGATCTCGTTGCTCCACGCCGACCTCGGCTGGAGGTGGGTCAGCCAGTAGCTTTCCGCGACTTCGTCGGGACTGGCCAGCTGCTCCGGGTCGTACCTGTCTCCGTAGAGTTCTCGCATGACCGGAACATCAAGATCGCAGTCCAGCCTGACGTGGACGATATGTACACCGTCCCTGGCGTACGCCTTGGTCAGGCTTTGCGACAGCGCCCGCAACCCGAACTTGCCGATGGCATAGAGCGGATGGGTACGCGATCCACGATAGGCGGCCGTGGCGCTTGAGAAAAACACGGTGCCGCGGGAGCGCCTGATCATGGCCGGCAGAACCGTTTTGGCCGCCGCGAACGCGCCGACCACCTCAACCCGGAAAACATCCTCAAGCGCGTCGTAAGACATCTCCAGCGGCTCGCATGCCGTGAAATCCCCCCTCGCGTTGTAGATGAGGATATCGATCTCGCCCATGTCATGCCGCACGGCGGAAAGCGCAGCGGCGATGGTTTCCGCTTCTGTGGCATCGGCGGAGTAGAACCGGACATCGGAGGCGCTGTTGCCGTCCTTCGCCGCTTTCATCGCGGCAGTGCTGTTTGCCTCGGACCGCGAGATCAGCGCCAGGTCAAATCCCTTGGATGCGAACTTTACCGCCAGCGCCCGACCGAGACCTTCTCCGGCGCCCACAATTGCGCAAACGGCTGGTGACACCGGGCGTTCCCCGACATCTGCGGAGTCAGGAGAATTACTCATGGATCACCATGCGCCGCAACTTCGATGCGCCAGGGATCCGGCGCAGGCTGCGGCCCGATCCCCGAATGTCCATGGAGCGCCGATATCTGCGGCATCAGGCACTTGCCATTTGATCGTGCAAGCGCCCCGGCCGAATCCCATTGCCTGATCAACGGTGTTTCCGCGCGCGTCATGTTCGGATCTTTTTCATCCCCCGACCATACCATTACCATCCCGGGAAACCGTCGGTGTCCGCGCCGGCAACAGCCTGGTTGTCGTAGATGGAGTCGGCACCGGCCTGCCTCGGCAGGGGCAGGCGGACGGGGATCGCCTCCATCCTGCCGGACCGGACCGGCTCGCCCCGGAGAATGCGGCTGTCGAACTCGGCGAGGTCGTAAGTATCGAAAACGGGGAAGGCGTCTACCGCCGCATAGCTCAACAGCAGCAGGGGCCGGGTGGTGTCTGACGTGCAGTTCGCCGATGCGTGCAGGGTGCGCACGTGATGGATGCTGATGGACCCTGCCGGCCCGGTCAGGTCCACTGCCCCGGGAATCAGGTCCGCAAGCTGATCGTCCGCAACGGCCCCGGCAAACAGGCCGCGGTAATGGTGGTTGTAGAGGGGGCCGAGATGGCTGCCCGGAATCACCCGCAAGGGGCCGCTTTCCGGGGTGCAGTCCTCGATCATGACCCCCACCGCCAGGATATCGTCGTTGGTATGGGGATAGAAGGCCCAGTCCTGGTGCCAGTGAATTTCCGCACTGGCGTCGGGATGCTTGAAATTGAGCTTGGAGTGGTCGAACCGGACGGTGCCGTTCAACAGTTGCGCCGCCGGCTCCACGATCACGTCGCTTGCGGCGAGTTCGCGGAATACGGGATCCCTCAGGTGCGGGTCCTTCAGCCGCCGCAGCCTTGGCCACTTCGCCGTGTGCCCCGCGTCAAGGTCAAACTCACGGTTGCTGCAAGTGGCCGACCGGGACTTCTCCATGTATCTGCCGATGGCCTGGCGCAGCCGGATGAGGGTCGACTCGGGGATCACGTTCTGAAGCAGTATATAACTCTATTCCCAACATTCGACCCCAAACGTACGACTGTCAGTGATTTTGTTGTATCCAGTTGATATTTAATTGTTATGTTTGCCTGGTCAATT